>DATFRC010000268.1:0-11234 GCA_035263725.1 Jatrophihabitantaceae bacterium
GAAGCGCTTTCGCAGGTACACACAGCTCCTGCTGCAGGACCCGGGTGGGGCGCTGAATCCGAAGCAGAACGTGTTCGACGCCGTCGCCGAAGGCCCGCGGCTGCACGGGCTGCGCGCCGGGCTTGCCGAACGGGTCGAGACGGCCTTGTCGCAGGCGGGACTGCGACCGCCTGCGCAGTTCGCTGCCCGCTATCCGTATGAGCTCTCCGGCGGGCAACAACAGCGCGTCGTCATCGCCGGGGCGCTCGCCCTGGAACCGTCGGTGATCGTCGCCGACGAGCCGGTCGCCTCGCTGGACGCGTCCGTGCGCGGCGAGATCCTGCGGCTGATCCTCGACCTGCGCACGTCGCTCGGCCTCTCGGCGCTTGTGGTCAGCCACGACCTCGGGCTGGCCTGGAACATCGCCGACCGCGTTGCGGTGATGTACCTCGGACGCATCGTCGAGCAGGGCAGCGCCGAGGATGTGCTGCTGCGACCCAGGCATCCTTACACGCAAGCGCTCCTCTCCGTACTTCCCGGTACGGATGCCGACCCGGTGGTGCTGCGCGGCGAGCCGCCCGACCCGACCGCGATCCCGCCCGGATGCCGCTTCCATCCGCGCTGCCAGCGCTTCGCCGCCCTGGACACGACCGACGGGCGCCGCACGCTATGCACCGGGCAGGCGCTGGCGATCCTGCCGGCCGACGCGCCCGACGTTGCTTGCCATTTGATCGAGCAGCCGCATGGATGATCTGATCGAACTCTTGCGGATGCTCGTCGAACACGAATCGACAGCCACGCTGCGGGATGTGCTCGTTGAGCTGCTGCAGAACGCCGGCGCGGACGCGGCAGCGGACGGGGCGCATGTCGCCGCATCGCTCGGCGACGGTCCCGGCCACGTGCTCGTGCTGGGTCACTTCGACACGGTCTGGCCGGTCGGCCGGCTCGCCGTCGCTCCGTTCACGGTGGACGGCGATCTCGCCACCGGGCCGGGCGTGTTCGACATGAAGGGTGGCCTGGTAGCGCTGCTATACGCGCTGCGGCTGCTGCGGGGCCGCGCGCTCGGCCGCCCGGTGCGTATCGTGCTCACGGCCGACGAGGAGATCGGCAGCCCGGACGGGCGCCGCGTGGTGCTTGCTCACGCGGACGGGGCGGCGGCGGTGTATGCCTTGGAGCCGCCGTTACCGCGTGGTGCGCTCAAGGTGGGACGCCGCGGTGTGGCCCGGGTGCGCGTCACGGTGCGCGGTCGCGAGGCGCACGCCGGCCTGCAAGCGAGCCGCGGCGTGTCGGCGATCGAGGAGCTTTGCGACCAGCTCGCCACGCTACGCGGGCCCAACATCAACGTCGGGCGCATCGAGGGCGGCACGCGGGCCAATGTGGTCGCCGGGCAGGCGAGCGCCGAATTGGGCTTGCGCTTCGCAACACCGCAGGAAGAGGCCGCGCTGTTCGCCACGATCGACGGGCTCGCTCCGATCCGCAGCGGCGCTGAGCTCAGCGTCGAGGTGCTGTCGCGCCGGCCGGCCTGGGAAGCCTCGGCGTCGAGAGAACTCGCCGAGCACGTCCAGTCGGTGGCGAAACGTCTCGGCGAGACGATCGGCGCCGGCGTCTCGCCGGGCGCGGGTGACGCCAACCTCACCGGGGCGCTCGGCGTCCCTACGGTCGACGGCCTCGGCCCGCGCGGGCACGGCGCCCACGCTCCGGACGAGACGGTCGAACTACCCTCTATCAGGGCCCGCGGCGAACTGCTCGCGGCGCTACTCGCCGCCGACATCATGCGCATCGAGGACGTCGCGAGATAGGTTTCCGCCATGCCCCGCAGCGAGCCCGATCGCCGAGTAGCCGAATATGAGGCTGCCATCGCCGCGGCACGCCCGCCAATCGCAGTGCTGCAACTGCTTGCCCAGGGGCGGGAAGCCCGCCCCCAGCCCGACGAGGAGCCCCTCGAGGTGGCCTTCGCGCGCACGCAGGTAGACGGCGCGGATGGTCTGCCTGCAGCGGTGTGGGTGGCGCTGCGGCACGGCGACACCGATGCCAGCCTGAGCGCGCTGCTCGGCGCTTCGCGCACCGAGTTCGTCGTGGGCGAGCACGAGGAGCTCGATGCAGGCTATCGGCTGCGCACCGTCGAGGAACGCCGCGTGCTGCCCGACGTCGGCGTACTGCAGATGCAAATGGCAGCCATGCTGGATATCCCCTGGGACGTGATCGTCATGTTGTGCGAGTGGGGTCCTGACGATCCCCGCACCCAGAAGGAGATCGACGCGCTGCTCGACGGACGACTGCGAGAAAGCAGCGGCAGTGGAGTCGGTTCGAGACCTGGCCGGCTGCGCATGACCGCGGACGAGCTGGCCGCGCTGCTGCAGCTCACTCCCGAGCAGACCAAGCTGCTGAACCTATTGGTACGGCAGGCCGACGTCACTATTAGTTCGTGAAGGTTCTGGTCGCGCCGGACAAGTTCAAGGGATCGCTCACCGCGACGCAAGCCGCCGAGGCGATGCGGTTGGGCGTGCTCGACGCGGTGCCGGACGCGGTCGTCACAACCCTGCCTATCGCGGACGGCGGCGAGGGCACCGTCGACGCATTCGTATGCCGCGGCGCCACGCCGCACGACGTCGACGTCGCTGGGCCGCTGGGCGATCCGGTGCGGGCTCGCTTCGCCGTCCATGGCGAGACGGCGATCGTCGAGGCGGCGCAGGCGTGCGGCCTCGGGCTCGTGCGCACCCCGAGCTCGATCACGGCGCTCGCCGCCGACACACGCGGAGTGGCCCAGCTCGTCCGCGCCGCGGCGGCCACCGGCGCACAACGGCTCGTGCTCGGAGTGGGCGGGAGCGCGTCCACCGACGGCGGCTCCGGGCTCGCCCGCGGCCTGGGCGCGCGCCTGCTCGACGCGGGCGGTCACGAGCTGCCACCCGGCGGTGGCGCCCTGGCCGACCTCGCGAGCCTGGATACCTCGGCGCTGCGGCCGCCGCCGCTTGATGTACAGCTAGCCTGCGATGTTACCGCCCTGCTGCTTGACGCCGCCTACGTGTTCGCTCCGCAGAAGGGAGCCGGGCCTAAGGAGGTGGCTCGCCTCGCCGCTGGGCTGCGCCGGTGGGCCGAGGTCGCGCGGCTGTCTGACGTGCCCGGCAGCGGCGCCGCGGGGGGACTGGGCGCCGGCGCGATCGCGTTCCTGAACGCGACGGTCGTGGCCGGCGTGGACGTCGTCCTCGAGCTGCTCGGCTTCGCGGCGGCAGTTCGGGACGCCGACCTCGTGCTTACCGGCGAGGGATCGTTCGATGTCCAGTCGCTTTCCGGCAAGGCGCCGGTCGGCGTCGCTCGCGCGGCGGGGCAGGTGCCCACGTACCTGATCGCCGGGCGGGCCAGCGCACAGGCCCCGCAGTTCCTGCAGATCTTGGCGTTGACCGACATCGCCGACCCCGACACCGCAGTCCGCGACGCGGCACCGTTGCTACGCCGGCGCACCGCTGACGCCGTCCGGACTGCGACACTCGCGCCGTGACCGTCCCGGACCCGGCGCTCGTCGTGCTGATCGGCGCGTCGGGATCGGGCAAGTCCACGTGGGCCGCCGCGCGCTACCGTGCCGCCGAGATCGTGTCGTCGGACGCGCTGCGCGGCATCGTCGGCAGCGGGCCGCACGACCTCGACGCCTCCGTGGACGCCTTCGCGCTGCTCGAGCAGATCGTCAGCGCCCGGGTGCGCCGCGGACTGGCCACCGTCGTGGACACCCTTGGCACGGACGTGGCCCGCCGCCGCGCGTGGCGCGAGCTCGCGCGCACTGCCCGGCTGCCGGCCGTGGCGGTGGTCTTCGACGTGGACTCGGCCGAGTCCCGGCGCCGCAACCGGCTGCGTGACGTGCCGGTCCCCACGCCCGCGCTCGACGCGCAGCTGCGCCGGATGCGCGACGTCCCGGCCGAGCTCGCCGATGAGGGCTGGGACGTCGTCGTACGTGCGGAAAGCGGGGTGCAGGTCGAGCCGGCACACAGCCCGGGCAGCGTCGCCGCGCCTGCGGGACCGCCGCCCGGGCTGGTGCTCCAGATCTCACGTTTCCCTTGGGGCGAGGACCCGGCCGGTTGGCTGCGCGGCATCGCGGCGGCCGCCGCCGAGGCGGGCTTCGAAGGCTTGGCGTTGATGGACCACCTCATCCAAATCCCACAGGTCGGCAGAGCGTGGGAGCCGATCCCCGAACCGTGGGTGACGCTCGGGCTGCTCGCCGGGCTGACGAGCGGGATGCGACTGGGCACGCTCGTAACGCCGGTGACGTTCCGCGCACCCGGTATCACCGCCAAGGCCGCGGCCACCCTCGACGTGCTCAGCGGCGGGCAGGCGTTCTGCGGGATCGGGGCGGGCTGGTGGGCGCGCGAGCATGCCGCCTTCGGGCTGGCGTTCCCGCCCGCGCGAGAGCGGCTGGGCCAGCTGGAATCGGCGATTGCGACGCTTCGCGCCCTCTGGGCACCTGGCACGAAGCCCGCGGCGGGGCTGCCGGAGACGACGTGCTACCCCCGTCCTGTCTCCCAAATCCCGATCATCGTCGGCGGATCGGGGGAGCGCACGCTACGGATCGCGGCCGCGCATGCCGACGCCTGCAACGTTGCGTCCGACCTGGAGACGGTCGAGCGTGCCGTCAGGACGGTGCAGGGCCGCATCGCGGTCACCGTGCTGGACGTGCCGGTCGTGGGCCGCGACCGCGAGCACACCGCGGCGCTCGTGGAGAGGCTACGCGGGCGAACGCCTGCCGCCGCGTACGCCCGGCGGCATCACGCCGGGACGACAGAACAGCACCTCGGCAGATACCGCCTGCTCGCCCAGCACGGAGTCGGGACCATCTTCGTCGCACTCCCTGACCTCGCCGGGCCGGACGACGTGCTGCGCCTGGCGCCGGTCGCGGCCGGGTTCGCCTCCCTGGCCGGCTGACGAAAGAATGCTTGCGTGGTCGTGCTGCGCCTGCTCACATACAACGTCCGATCCTTGCGCGACGACGCGGCGGCGGTCAGCCGGGTCATCCACGCCGCGCGTCCCGATGTCGCGTGTATCCAGGAGGCCCCGCGGTTCCTGCGCTGGCGATCCAAGTGCGCAGCGCTCGCGCGCCGATCAGGCATGGTGATCGTGACGGGCGGACGCTACGCCGGCGCGAACCTGCTGCTCTCGACCCTGGCGGTCGACGTGGTGGCGACGCACCACGTGCTGCTGACCCGCAACCGCGGCTACCACCAACGGGGTGTCGCGATGGCGCTGCTCCGGTACTCCGGCGTGCTGTTCGGGGTGGCCGGCGTCCACCTGGACGGCGGATCGCAGCCGCACCAGATCGGCGAGGTGCACCGCGCGCTCGAGGCGTTCGTCCCGGCCGATGTGCCCTCGATCGTGGCCGGCGACATCAACGCCTCACCCGACGAGCCCGGCTGGCGCGAACTTGCCGCCCGGGGTAGTGACGCGTTCGCAGTAGCCGGCGTGGGCAACGGATTCACCTCGAACGTCCGGGCACTCACCCGGCGCATCGACGGGATCTTCCCCGGCCCCGGCATCGGCATACGCAGCGCCGACGTGATCGACGACTCCGACGTCCGCATCGCGAGCGACCACTTGCCCGTGCTGGCTGAGCTGGAGCTTCCCGATGACCGGTCCTGACCTCGACCTGCCCGAGCAGGTGCGGCTGGCCACCGAGCGCGCCGCTGCAGCGGGCTTCACCATGTCCTGCGATCCGAACACCGGGCGCCTGCTGGCAGTTCTCGCCGCCGCCGTTCCCCCTGGAGGGCGAGCGCTGGAGCTGGGTACCGGTATGGGCGTGGGCACCGCCTGGATCACCCACGGCCTCCAGGAGCGCAACGACGTTGACGTCATCACGGTCGAACGCGATGCCGTCACGGCACAGCAGGCCGCCGCGGGTGACTGGCCCACCTGGGTACGGCTGATCAACGGTGACGCCCTCGACGTCCTGCCGCGCTTGGGAACCTTCAACCTCATCTTCGCCGACGCCGAGGGTGGCAAATGGGAAGGGCTCGGCACGACCATCGCCGCCCTGCGACCCGGCGGCCACCTGCTGGTCGACGACATGGCGCCGGAGCTGTTCGCCGACGCCAATTACGCACACAAGACCTGGCAGGTCCGCAGCAGGCTGCTGAGTCGTCCGGACCTAATCAGCGTCGAGATGGCTTGGTCCAGCGGGCTGATCCTCAGCACCAAACGATCGGCATGACAGTTGCCGCTCACCCGGATACGAGCGTGGTCAGTTCGTCGCGGACCTGCCATTCCGGCCGGAACTCGACATGATCTGCATAACGCAGCGCCAGCAATCGCAACGTCGGGCACACGTAGTCGCGCTCGTTGTCGCCGGCCCGGCAGGAACCCGATTCGCCGTCCATCATCGCCGGCAAGCCGTTGGATACCAGGTGCACCTCGTGCAGCGCGATGATCTTGCGGCGCGTCGCACAGTCCGCGAGCAGGCGCCCCGGGCTGAGCAGCTCGGAAGCGCTGCCGCGCCTGGGCGCGCCCCAGGCGACGCGCTCCTCCTCTGCGATGCGCCGCAGCAGGAAGTCAGCCAGTTCGCTCATGATCGACCGCCAAATACCGGAACGGCCTGATGATAGGCACGCCACGGCGCGTCGCCTACGGGGTTACCGAATCGATAGCGCGATAGATGCGTTGCTCCGACACGGGACGCGCCGTTCCCAGCTGCTGCGCGAACAGGCTCACGCGCAGCTCCTCGATCAGCCAGCGTATGTCGGCGACGTCCGGGGCCGCGGCACGCGCGGGCGGCAGCGCGCGTCTGAGCTCGTCGAACGCCGCCTGGACGGCCTGCAAGCGCCGCATCCGGGCGCGGTCGACCGCCACCTCCCGGGGCAGCCGCTCCAGGCGCCGTCCGATCGCGCGAACGTAGCGTTCCAGGTCGCGCAGCCTCGCCCGCCCGGTCGCAGTGACGAACCCACCGGGGAGCAACGCGACGAGTTGCGCGCGCATGTCGTCCACCGCCTCGCGCTGCAGGGCCGGCGGATCGACCCGCAGCGCAAGTCTCACATCCTGCGCTGCAGCGAGCACGTTCTCAGTCAGCGCGACCACGTCACGCATAGCGGCTGGCAGCTCGGCGCGGACCGTGTCGCGCAGCTTCTCGAATGCGACGCGTTCGCTGGGCGGGTCGGCGATCAGGGAGTCAACCGCGGCGTCCGCGCAGTCGTCGAGCATCGCGGCCAACCCGAGTAGGCGTCCGCGCCTGGTGAGTGCGACGGCCTTCGTCGGGAACGGCACGGTGAGCCGAATGAGGCGCCGGATACCGGGGCGTAACGCCGCCTCCTGTTCAGCCTCGGTGGCGAAAACCCTTATGGCAACGGTACTTCCTGCGTCGACGAACGCCGGGTACGCGTGATCGATCACGCGGGGCAGGCTGTCGAGGTCGTCCCGCCAGTCGGTCAACCCCACACGCTCGATGCCGGTCGCCGCGGCGACCGCTTGCCGCGCCGGCTCGGCGAAGTCGTGCTGCAACGCGCCGAGATCCTTGCCTCGGGCGAGAACGCCGCCCGACGCGTCTTCCACCGCGAATGTCACCCGCAGGTGCGCCGGTATTCGATCGAGGTCGAACGCGTCACGGGGAATCAACACACCGCTGCGCCGGTGCAGCTCGCGTTGGAGCACGTCGAGTAGCGGTTCGCCGCCGGGCCTGATGTTCGCGAGCACCGCCCGGGCGGTGTCCGGCGCGGGGACGAAATGTCGCCGCAGGTCCTTCGGCAACGACCGGATCAGGGCGGTGACCAACTCCTCGCGAAGCGCCGGCACCTGCCAGCTGAACTCGGTGCCGCCGAGGCGGGACAGCACATCGAGTGGCACGTGCACGGTCACGCCGTCGTCAGCCGCACCGGGCTCGAAGCGATACGTCACCGGAAGGGCGGCGTCGCCGGCGTGCCACTCAGCTGGCTGCTCGTCAGCGACGTCGGACCGGAGCACGTCGTCTCGCGTCAAGGTAAGCAGAGCAGGGTTGGCGCGCCGAGCCTGCTTCCACCAGGCGTCGAAGTGCCGGGCCGAGGTCACATCTGCGGGGATTCGCCTGTCGTAGAAGGCGAAAAGCTCCTCGTCGCCGATCAGCAGGTCGCGCCTTCGGGTGCGCGCCTCCAGCTCGGCCAGCGACTCCAGCAGGGCACGGTTCTCGCGCAGGAACGCGTGCCGGGTGTCCCAGTCACCTTCGACCAGCGCGTGCCGAATGAACAGCTCCCGTGCCGCGACCAGATCAGGATGCTGCACTCGGCGGCCGGCCACGAGCGGGAGCCCGTACAGGGTCACGCGTTCGCGCGACATCACGGCGCCGCGCCGAGCGTCCCACTCCGGCTCGCTGTACGTCCGCACTACGAGGTGCCCGGCCATCTGCTCCACGGCGGCGGGATCGACACGCGCGGCAACCCGGGCGTAGAGCCGTGTCGTCTCGACCAGTTCGGCGGCGACCACCCACGACGGCGGGCGGCGTGCCAGCACCGAACCGGGCGCGATCACGAACCGGCTGTTGCGCGCCCCGAGGTACTCGCGAGCGTCGGCGCGCATGCCGACGTGCGACAGCAGCCCGGCGAGCAGCGCCGCGTGGATACGCCCGGGATCGGCGTCCTGACCCGTCGATTCCTCGATATCGAGTGCCTTCGCGACCTGGCGCAACTGCCCGACGAGGTCCTGCCACTCGCGAATGCGCAGGTAGTGCAGAAACTCCTCCCGGCACATGCGGCGGAACTGGTTGCCGGACCGCTCGCGGCGTTGTTCGCCGAGGTAGCGCCACAGGTTGAGAAAACCGATGAAGTCGGAGTGCTCGTCGGCGAAGCGCGCATGCTTCTGCCGGGCCGCCTCCTCCTGGTCGACCGGACGTTCGCGGGGATCCGGGATCGAAAGCGCCGCGGCGATGACGAGCACCTCGCGGACACACTCCTGCCGCTGCGCCTCGACGATCATCCGCCCGATGCGTGGGTCCACCGGCAGCTGCGCGAGCTGCCGCCCGGTCGGCGTTAGCGCGCTATCGGGGGTCAGCGCGCTCAGCTCCTCAAGCAGCGCCATACCGTCGCGTATGGACCGTCGGTCCGGCGGCTCGACGAACGGGAACCGCTCCAGATCGCCAAGCCCCAGTGCCTTCATCTGCAGGATCACCGAAGCCAGGTTGGTGCGCAGGATCTCCGGTTCGGTGAACGCCGGTCGTCCGGCGAAATCGCGCTCGGAGTAGAGCCGGATGCAGATGCCGTCGGCGGTGCGTCCGCAGCGACCGGCCCGCTGCCGGGCCGACGCCTGCGAGATCGGCTCGATCGGCAGTCGCTGCACCTTGGTGCGCCGGCTGTACCGGGAGATGCGCGCCGTGCCCGGGTCGATCACGTAGTGGATTCCCGGCACCGTCAGCGACGTCTCGGCGACGTTCGTGGCCAGCACGATGCGCCGACCGGCATGCGGCGCAAACACCCGATGCTGGTCGGCGGTCGACAGCCGGGCGTAGAGCGGCAACACCTCGGCGTCCACACCGCGCAGCGCTTCGGCGGTGTCGCGTATCTCCCGCTCGCCGGACAGGAACACCAGGACGTCGCCCGGTCCCTCGCGCATCAGCTCGCGCACCGCGTCGACGATCCCCTCGACCTGATCCTTCGCCGGGACCCGAGTGATCACCTCGTCCTCGTCAGATGTCTCCGCCTCCAGCGGGCGATACCGGACCTCGACCGGGTACGTGCGGCCGCTCACCTCGACGATCGGTGCCCCACTGAAGTGACGCGCGAAGCGTTCCGGGTCGATAGTGGCCGACGTGACGATCAGCTTCAGGTCCGGACGCCGCGGCAGCAGTGAGGTCAGATAGCCCAGCAAGAAGTCGATGTTGAGGCTGCGCTCGTGAGCCTCGTCCACGATGATCGTGTCGTAGCGCAGCAACCGCGGGTCGCGTTGGATCTCGGCGAGCAGGATGCCGTCTGTCATCAGCCGAACGAGGGTGCGATCGGTGACGTGGTCCGTGAACCGCACCGTGTACCCGACGACGTCTCCCAGCGGTGTGCGCAACTCGTCGGCGATGCGTTGCGCGACGGTACGCGCGGCGAGCCGGCGCGGCTGGGTGTGCCCGATCGTGCCCCTGATGCCTCGCCCCAGTTCGAGGCAGATCTTCGGCAGCTGCGTCGTCTTGCCGGAACCGGTCTCACCCGCGAGCACGACGACCTGATGGTCGCGGATGGCGGCCGCGATCTCGTCGCGGCGCGCACTCACCGGTAGTGGCGGGTACGCGATCTTCGGAACGGCGGCGGCGCGCCGGGCGACGAGCTGCTCGGCGCGCTCGACTTGACCCGCCAGGCGTCGCAGGTCGGCGCGCCGGGACAGCCGGCTACCGAGGCGGTCCGCGTCCCGCAGGGTCAGCTGCCCGATCCGCTGCCGCAGCTCAGCGACAGACGGCGTAGACATAGCACGACGAGCGTAGCGGCCCCTTCACGCGCCCCCTCCCGCGATGATCTTGGACTTCGGGTCGAATAGCCACCAGAAGTCCAAGATCACGGCGTGCCTTGGGGCTCGATGGTGAGCGGTCTCTCGAACACCATCCGCTCGGCGCCGGGCCCGTCGTAGTCGGACACCGGTCCGCGCACGCTGAAGCCCATCGCCCGGTGGAACGCGATCGAGCGGGTGTTCGCCGTCCCGGTGATGGCATTGACCGTCGTACAGCCGTCCTGTATGGCCGCGTCGAAGAATGCCGTGTACAAGCGCCGGGCCAGCCCGGTGCGCCGCTCGTTCGGCGCGACGCCGACGAAATGGATGTACGCGCCGCCGGGGCGCGACGGCGAGTGGAACCCGATCAGGAAGCCCGCCAGTGCGCCGTCTCGTTCGGCGACCAGGCTCGTGGCATGGAAGTGGTCCAGGAACAGCCGCGGCATCATGTGCGCCATCGGGCGTCCCCACCAGTCGTCCACCACGGACACGATCGCCTCGTAGTCGTCGGGACGCGCCCCCCGCAAGACGGCGGTCATCAGCGCTTGACCGCCTGCAGCGTGTACGTCAGCGGCAGCCGCTCGCGGTGCTCGACCAGCTGCCACTCGCGCAGCTCGCCCGTCGGCTCCATCTGGCCGGGCAGCGCCTCCCACGGCACTGTGTCGTGCTCGACGAGCTGTGTCAGCACCAGGCCCTCGTCGAGCAGCGCGGAGACGATCTCGCCCATCCCGTGGTTCCAGCTGTGCGTGACGGCGTGCTCGAGGCGGGCGTCGCCCTCGACGTAGGTCGTCGGGTCCTCGAACACGATCGGCTCGCGCGTCTCGAAGTACGGGTAGCCGATGACGAGGCGGTCGGTG
>DATFRC010000269.1:0-3510 GCA_035263725.1 Jatrophihabitantaceae bacterium
GGAGGTTCGGCGCCGGCGGGCCGTAGCAGCAACGCAGTTTCGAGAGCCTCACATTGCGGCGACGGGATATCGCTCGTAAGCAAGATGGATGGCTCGGCGAGCAAGTCGGATAGTCCGGCGAAGGACAGGTCGATCTCGCCGGCCGTCGGCTCGCTGCGGAGTATGCGGTAACCGGCAGCCTCCGCTGCGTCGATACCGGCATGCCACAGGGTTGACTTGCCCGCCCCGGCTTCTCCGGTGATCGCCAGCGCCGTTGGCGTATCCGAAATCGCGGTGGTGAACTCACGCACGCGCCCCCACTCGGCTGGGCGGACCAACTCAGCGCCGACCGCCGCAGCCTCGGAATCCCTCAGAGCTAACGCGTACGCGGCCGCTCTCGGTGGAGGGTCGCAGAGAGCAGTGGTCATGCGCATCCTGGCGGTCGACAGTTCGGAACACGCTGCGTGGTCGCACGGTCGGTCACCGGCGCGCCCGGCGGTCGTCGAACATCATGATTGCCGCTCGCTCCTGGCCGGTCGCGGACGGCGCCTCCCCCTCAGGCATCGGTTCGGTTTCACCCTCCCGTTCCACTGCAACGCCTACGCCGTTATTCCTCGATCGTGTCTTTCGTGACTGTTCCGGCCGGTCTCCAGGAGGTCGCGTCCCTGACCGGGTTTCCGGGAACTAGGCATCTTTGACGCACTCGCAAGGCGAGTGCTGACAAGAGCGTGCACGTCTGTCCGGGCGCTGCGCATGGGGGAGTCCCCCCATTTCTCACCGCCGTCACAGGCTCTTGCGCGGATCGGCTGCCGCCGTGTCCGGTTATGCTTGGCCGGTGAGCGGCACGGCCGCCGTGGGATCCCCTCCTGGCCGGGCATCCAACACTTGGCGCACAGCCGAGTTGCTGTGCGCCCTCGCATATGGCTCCGGTATGGCTGCCGCCGAGCGCATGGAACATGGGACGAACACGGCCTTCGTCGGCGCCCACCTCGGGCGGGCCCTCGGAGTGGAACCCGAGGAGATGGAGGCCGTCTTTTACGGGGCGCTTCTCAAGGACGTGGGCTGCGGCGCCTGCGGCATGGTCCTGGGCCGGTTCTACGCCGATGACGAACTTGGACCCGGACTCGACCTGACACAGGTCGACCTGCACAGCCCCCGGAGCGTAACGACTTGGGCGATGGGCCGCTTACGGCTGGACCCCAGCCTGCCCGCGCGGCTTGCCCGGCTCGCCGCCTTCGCGGCGCAGTGCGGTTCCTTGGCTCACGAGGCGATGGCATCGCACTGCGAGATCGCCGCCGACTTCGCTGCCGGTCTCGGCTTTGGTCGTCATGTGCAGGAGGCCGTTCACAATCAATATGAACGGTATGACGGCCGCGGCGCAGCGTTCCACCGGCGTGCGGAGGCGATTCCTCGGTCCGCCCGGATCCTGCACGTAGCGCTCGCCGCCGACCTCGTCCGAGGGCTCAGCGGCCCCGACGCGGCCGCTGCGATGGTCCGCGGGCGGGCCGGCAGCTACTTCGACCCGGACGTCGCCGAGGCATACCTAGACCTCGGTGACAGCCTGTGGCCTGCGGACGATGGTCCGATTCCCCTCAGCGATGTGCTTTCGTGTGACCCGGGCACCTCGGTTAATGCGCTACCCGGCGACAGGCGGGTAGCCGTGTGCGAAGCGCTGGCTGACTTCGCCGACCTCAAATCCGCCCGGCGTGGTCGCCACTCTCGCACTGTCGCCAACTTGGCCAGCCACGCTGCCACTCAACTCGGGTTCGCCGGAGCCGAACAGGAACGCATCTATCGGGCCGGGCTCGTCCACGATATTGGCAAGATCGCTGTGCCCTACCGGATGCTGCAACATGCAGACAATGCCGCGCGTGCACCAGCAGATGAACGCAAGGCGGCGGCGATCGCGGAACCAGTCCGCCTACACCCGCACTACGGCCAGCGCATTCTCTCCCGGGTTCATCCGCTCGCCGACCTGGCCGCCGACGTCAGCGCCCACCATGAACGCCTCGACGGCTCGGGATATCCGCTCGGGCTCGCGGGACGGAGCATGTCTCCGAGTGCGCGATTGCTCGCCGCCGCCGACCTTTGGGCCGAGCGGGCAGCCACTGGCACGCCCGACCTCGCCGGCGAAAAGGGTCTCGACCAGGCCTGCGTTGCCGCGCTCCGCTCGTCCGCGCAATCGCCGACCGGTGCCCAACGCCAGGACAGGGCGGGCCCACCGGCACGTTCGGCCCTCACCTCGCGCGAGCTGGAGGTTTTGCGATTGCTCGCCGACGGTGCGTCCAACCCAGACATCAGCAAGACGCTGTCCATCAGCCGACGTACCGCAGAACACCACGTCGAGCACATCCTTGCCAAGCTCAATGTCACCAGCCGCACTGGCGCTGTCGCCTACGCCCTCACGCACGAGCTGCTGCCCTGAAGGATCCGGGATTCCGCGCCCCGCTTGAGCTCGCGATCCGAAGATCATCTTGGTCGAGACACGCATGCATCGTTCGCCACCTCGGGTCCGTGTACCTGGCGCTCGGCAACCGTCGAAGCAGGTGAGGAGCGCGCGCGAGGACCGCTGATGCATGTCGTTGCGCTATTGGTCTGAAAATCAGTAGTCCTACGGATCCGCGCACGCCGCACGGGGCAGTCCCGGGCGCCGATCTTGGTAGTCGCGACGGATGTGACTCAGCAGCGCGGCTTCTAGCGTTTCCGTCCGAGGGCAGCCCGTTTGTGCTGCTGCACAGTCAATCGTTGCCGCTGAAAGAAAAGGTCATGTCAGTTACCACCCATGGGGACCGCTGGACCCTCCTCACTTCAGCTGGCGGCGCTGCGCAGCCGGCGGAGCCGCCGTACGGAACACGCGGCCGCATTCCTGCGGCCGAGTTCTGCTGCGCCTACCGGAGGCAGCCGTGATCCAGCTCCTCGGCTGGATCGGGTCCGCGTTGGTCGTGCTGTCCCTGACGCTTCGCCGGCAGATGCCGTTCCGTCTGGTGAACCTGGCCGCTGCCGGTGTGCTGCTGATGTTCAACCTGGCTATCGGCCTGTGGTCAATGGTGTTCCTAAACGCCACCATCCTGATCGTCAACTACTGCCAGATACGCCGGCTCCGCCTGCAATCTCTCTCGCGATCCGGCCGGTGGGCGCCGAGTGGGCTCCCCGCGCCGCCGACCGAAGGCTGGTACACGCGACACAGGGGCGTCGCGACTCACTGATCGACACTGCGCGACGCAACGCATCGCTCTGCGGTCACGTAGGCCGGGGTGCCGATCACCAGCCCGTGTTTCGTCAACGAACTGAGGAAGAGAAGAGATGCCGAACTCGGCCGCGCATCGATACTCAGCGACCCACGACGCACGCGGTTGTTGTGTCTGACCGCGAGCAGAAACGCCCCAGCCACGCAGATCGGCAGCGACGGGGGTTCTTGCGACTCGCCGGCGGGACGCGCAGACAACTGCGCTATACCGATCGCGGGACAGGCCGGCCGGTGGTTTTCGTGCACGGTTGGCTCTCCGCCGCGCAGCAATGGGCCGAACACGC
>DATFRC010000270.1:0-2547 GCA_035263725.1 Jatrophihabitantaceae bacterium
AACACCGAGGCCAATCCAAAGACCGCCAGCGCCGGCGCCGACCCCAGCGAGCCGACCGATCCCACCGTCAGCAGCGCCAGCGTCACCCAGCTGATCAATCCGCCCGCCGGTGGGGGCGCCGCCGGGCGGACTACGCGCGACCGGCCGTCATCCCTGGTGAGCGTTGCTCGCGGCTGCTGGCGCCTTCGCACCCACATGTCAGCATCCTGGTGGTGGCGGTTGACCGGGGGAGAACGTTAGGAATCGTAGTCATGTCGCCTGCTGCCACCCTCACCGGTCTCTCTAGTTTTCCTATAGAGATACTCAAAAATGCCCCGGCCGGGACGGCCCACGATTAGTTATGATCGCGTTCATGGCGCCAGCCTCGACGCTCGCGGCCGGCTCAGTCGGCAGTGTCGAAACGCAGTACCTCGACCTGCCGAAGCCGGTGCGGCTTGACTGCGGTCGGGAGCTGCACCCGGTCCGCGTGGCGTACGAGACCTACGGCACCCTCTCACCCCGGCGCGACAACGTCATCCTGGTGTGCCATGCGCTCAGCGGTGACGCGCACGCGGCTGGCTTGTCAAAGACGCCGCCCGAATCCAGTACGCGCGACGGGTTCGCGGCCGAGGACCGCGACGGCACGGCCGGCAAGGGGCTCGGCTGGTGGGACGGAATGATCGGCCCCGGCAAGGCTTTCGACACCGACCGCTTCTTCGTCGTGTCCACGAACCTGCTTGGCGGCTGCCGCGGGACGACGGGCCCGTCGTCGATCGACCCGGCGACAGGCAGGCCGTACGGGCCGGACTTCCCCGTGATCACTGTCGCGGACATGGTGCGGACCGAGCGCGCGTTGCTCGGCGTACTCGGTATCGAGCGGCTTGCGGCGGTAGCGGGTGGCTCGCTCGGCGGGATGCAGGCGTTCGAGTGGTCGATCCTGTTTCCCGATCAGGTCGATGCCGTCGTGGCGATTGCCAGCACGCACGCACTTCAGCCACAGGGCGTGGCCTGGAACGCGATCGCGCGTGAAGCCATCATGCGCGACCCGGCCTGGCAGGGCGGCCACTACTACGGCACGGGCGGTGCGCCCAACGCGGGCATGGGCGTGGCGCGGATGGTCGGCCACGTTACGTACCTGTCCGCAGCGGCGATGAGCGGCAAGTTTGGCCGGCGGCTGCAGTTCGCCGACGACATCCGCTACACGATCACCGAACCGGAGTTCGAGGTCGAGAGCTACCTGCGCCATCAGGCCGACTCGTTTGTCAGGCGCTTCGACGCCAACACCTATCTCTATATGTCGCGCGCCCTGACATATTTCGATCTTGCGCGGCAGTACGGCAGCGGATCGCTTGCGCGGGCGCTCGAAGGCGTTGTGGCGCGGACGCTGCTGATCGCGTTCAGCTCCGACTGGCTGTACCCGCCGTCTTCGTCGAGGGGGATCGAAGACGCGCTTCGCGGCCTCGGCAAGCCGGTCGAGTTCCACGTGATCGAGGCGCCGTACGGCCACGACTGCTTCCTGCTCGAGGAAGCGCGCCAGACACCCATCATCCGCCGCTTCCTGGCCGGAGCCGCAGCCGGCGCCGGGACCGCAGCCGGAGCCGCGGTCGGCGCCGGGGCTGAAGGCGGGGCCGACGGGTGACGTCGAGGAAGAGGGCTTCGTGACCGACAACTCCGCCCGTGCCGAACAAGCTCGCGCATTTGGATTCGAGACACGGCAGTTGCACGCCGGGCAACGGCCCGACCCGAATACGGGCGCACGTGCGGTGCCGATCTTCCAGACGACCAGCTACGTGTTCGAGGACCCGGAATCGGCGGCGGCGTACTTCAACCTGCAGGAGTACGGGAACACGTACTCGCGCATCATGAACCCGACCGTCGCGGTGTTCGAGGAGCGAGTGGCGAACCTCGAGGGCGGCTGTGGCGCGGTGGCGTTCGCCAGCGGGATCGCCGCTCAGGCAGCCGCGCTGTTCACGCTGCTGCAGCCGGGCGACCACGTCGTCTCGTCCTCGGCGCTCTACGGCGGGACGGTGAACCAGTTCAAGCACCTGCTGCGCAAGATGAACGTCGGGCTGACGTGGGTCGATCCCGATGATCCGGACGCCTGGCGGCAGGCCGTCCGCGCGAACACGAAGGCGTTCTTCGGCGAGACGATCGGCAACCCTGCCGGGAACGTGCTGGACATCGAGACGCTGGCGGCCATCGCCCACGAGCACGATTTCCCGCTGATCGTGGACAACACGTTCGCGACGCCGTACCTGTGCCGCCCGATCGAATGGGGCGCCGACATCGTGATCCACTCGGCGACCAAGTTCCTCGGCGGCCACGGCACGAGTATCGGCGGTGTCGTCGCCGAGGCTGGCACGTTCAACTGGTCCAACGGGCGGTTTCCCGTGGTCGCGGACCCGTCGCCGGCCTACCACGGCCTGCAGTTCCACGAGACGTTCGGGATGTACGGCTATCTGATGAAGCTGCGGGCCGAGACCCTGCGCGATCTCGGCGCGGCGCTCTCGCCGTTCAACGCGTTCCTGTTCCTGCAGGGGCTCGAGACGCTGTCGCTGCGGATGGAAC
>DATFRC010000271.1:0-3091 GCA_035263725.1 Jatrophihabitantaceae bacterium
GTCGTAGGGCGCTACGCGGTCACGCGTCCGGGCTGACCAGCCCTGTCTGGTAGGCGATGACGACCAGTTGCGCGCGGTCGCGCGCGCCCAGTTTCACCATCGCGTGGCTGACATGGGTGCGCGCGGTGGCCGGACTGAGGAACAGCTCGGCGCCGATCTCGTCGTTGCTCAGCCCGCGCCCCACCAGGGCCAGCACCTCTCGCTCGCGCTCGGTGAGCACCGCGAGCCGGTCCTCCGCGGCCCTGGCTGCCGTCTGCCGCGCGGTGAACTGGCCGATCAGACGTCTGGTGATCCGGGGCGCGAGCAGGGCTTCTCCCGCGGCGACCACGCGGATGGCATGCAGTAGCTCGGCCGGTCCGGCGTCCTTGAGCAAAAAGCCGCTGGCACCGGCTTGCAGTGCTTCGAAAACGTTGGCGTCGGTGTCGTAGGTGGTCAGGATGAGGATCCGGACGCGTTCCAGGCCGCGCATCTCGGTGATTTGGGTCGTGGCCTGGATTCCGTCCAGCTTCGGCATGCGGATATCCATGAGGACGACGTCGGGTCGGGCGGCGCGGGCACGCTCGACGGCTTCGGCGCCGTTGGTCGCTTCTCCCACTACGGTGATGTCGTCTTCGACGTCGAGCAGCACCTTGAACCCGGACCGGACGAGCCCCTCGTCGTCGGCGAGCAGCACCTTGATCGGAGCTGCGGCCGGTGACGCGGATGCTGTGTTCATAGGCGCGACCCGGTCGGTGCGAGGGGCAGCCGGGCCGTGACCTCGAAACCACCGCACGGAGTCGGCTTGGCGTCGAGCTCGCCGCCGAGCAGCTGACAACGTTCGCGCATGCCAAGGATCCCGCGGCCTGACTTGGCCGAGCTGCCGGTGCCGTTGCCGGTGCGATGCTGGGCCGGTAGGTGCGGGTCCGCGGGGTCATCACCCGCGGCGGCACGGCGACCCTCGTCGGTCACGCGGATCTCCAGGACGTCGATCCCGGGGTTCAGCGCGACCGTCACCCGGGTCGGGCCGACGTGGCGGATCACGTTGGTGATCGATTCCTGCAGGATTCGGTATGCGGCGCTGCCCACGGCGCTCGGCAACGGCGCGGCAGGCGAGGCTGCTTCCAACGTGACGTCGAGTCCGGCGTCGCGCGCCTTGGCGGTGAGTTCGTCGATCTGTCCCAGGCCGGGGTGCGGCGCGCGGCCGTCGTTGCCGTCACGGAGTACCCCGAGGATGGCTCGCATCTCCCGCAGCGCCCGGGAACTGGTCTGCTCGATGGCCTGCAACGCTTCGCGTGCCCGTTCCGGTCGCTTGTCGAGGACGTGCGCGGTGACCCCGGACTGGACGTTGATGATTGCGATGGCGTGCGCGACGGTGTCGTGGACCTCGCGCGCGATCCGGAGCCGTTCGGCGTCGACCCGCGCCCGCGCTTCTTCCTCGCGGGTCTGTTCTGCCCGCTCGGCACGCTCCTGAGCTTCGGCTGCGATGACCCGCCGGGACCGGACGGACTCGCCCAGGGCCGCGCTCATGACCGACGCGCCGATGCGGAAGAACACCCAGCCGAGCGCGCCGCTGCCCGGCTTGATGTCGGCCGCGGCGAACAGCCACAGCCACACGATGGAGAGCACCCCGATGCCCACACCGGCGATCACCAACGACCGGCGCCCGTCGCCGTAGGCGGTGAGGGTGTACAGCGCGACGAAGAGCCCGAGCCACCCGGGCCCATCCGGGAAGTCGAGACCGTAATACACCAAGCTCGCGAGCGCGGCGGTGAGGAACACGGGAATCGGCCACTGGCGGCGGACGGCCACAACCAGGCCACTTACTATCAGCAGCGCGTACCCGAGGTTTCCGAAGTCGGTGAGTGCACGCGGTGCCCCCTCGGCGGCAACCTTGGCCAGCGTGCCCTGCACCTGCATCACGGTGATGAAAAGCGCGAGCACCACGTCTAGCGCCACCACACGCAGGGGGAATGACCCGGCGCGGTGTTCCATGCCGTGATCCTATGTTCTCGCGCTAGGACAAGGCTCCGCCCAGGCGCGCGACCTGCTACGCGGACAGGCGTAGCGAGACACGACCCGGTTACGCCCCATTGCGTAGACGCTGCCATCCGCTGTCAGAGGCCGCCCGTGACGCCGGACTGGTACCGCGTTCGCTCTAGTCGATGAGCGACTTGTGCGGTTGCAGCACGCAGAACTCGTTGCCTTCCGGGTCGGCGAGCACCACCCAGGGCACGTCCCCCTGGCCCACGTCGGCGTGGCGGGCGCCCAGCGCCAGCACCCGCGCCACCTCGGCTGCCTGGTCGTCGGGGGCCAGGTCGATATGCAGCCGGTTCTTGATGGTTTTGGCCTCAGGAACGATCCCGAAGCACAAGCCGGGGTAGGTGTGCTTGTCGGCCCCAACGATAACTTCGTCGTCGGTCTCGAACAGGATCGGCTCGTCCAGCACGGCGGACCAGAACCTGGCCAGCGCGTGCGGGTCGTGGCAGTCGATCACGAGCTGGTAGAAGCTGCTCGGCATTTCTCTATGCTAGGCCGCGCCCATCGAGTCGAGGCCGGGAAGGTCGAGCTCGGAGGCCAGGTTGAGCAGCAGGCTCATGGCGATGAACCTGGCGACGGACGCCGTGTCCGCACCGGTGCGGCCCTGGATCAGGTTAAAGCTGTCCAGGCAGCCGCTCCGCATATGGTCTTGTATCTCGGGGTCCGCCGGGGCGGCGGCGAATCCCTGCAGCCGGCAGCGCGGGCTGTCGGGGTGAGTGAGCAGCCCGTGGCAGCGCCGGAGCGCGATCGCCAGGGGCTCCTTCGGTGCCGCCGTCCGCCAGGTCGCGACGAGTGCGGCCTGGATGTCATCGCGGGCACGGTCCTGAGCCGCGAGGAACAGGTCTTTCTTGCCGCGGAACAAGGCGAAGAGGTAGGGCTCGGAGACGTTCGCCCGGGCAGCGATGGCGGCCGTCGTTGCCTGGTGGAGGCCATGCCGGGCGAACTCGTGGATCGCCGCCTCCAGCACCTGCGCGCGCCGTTCATCCGCTGTGCGCCGGCGCCTTGTGCTGGCCGCAGCGGCCGAGGTCCGGCCGGCGGCGTCGAACGCTGGCGCGGCGATCGCCTGCGTGTCCTC
>DATFRC010000272.1:0-17110 GCA_035263725.1 Jatrophihabitantaceae bacterium
GGGTTGGACAACTAGGGGTCCGCCGACGGCAGAACCGATCCGACGCGGACAGTTCGGCGGGCACCGTACGGTCGCGGCTCTACCGTCGAAATCATGGCATCGGCGGACCCCGGCGTCGGGATCGAAGCGGCTGTCGCGCGCACCCTGGAGCTAGCCGCCACCTGGATCGGATGGGACGGCCGGCCGCGCGTCAGCGAGGACGGCGAGCGCATCTACACACCGCACAAGGTCATCCGCCGGCAGGCAGACCACCTGCTCGACCACCTGGCGGAGATTGAGGCGGTGCTCGCCGGCGTCTCCACCGAGCCGGACGCCTGGCACGCCAGCCTCGTTACGACGCACGCGGACTTCGCCCCGTTCACCGAGGTGGATCTGGACGAGGCACGGCAGCGGCTGACCCGCCTGGCCAGGACCTTCCGGCTACGGCTGCTCGCAGCGGGGCCCGATGAATGGGATCGTCGGCGCGAGGGCTGGACGCTGCGCAAGATCGCTGAGCACTTGTCGAACAGTTGGTACGCCGACCAGGTCGGCGATCTGTCACAGCGCGACCGCCGCGCCGGTTACCGCGATGCCCCCCTCGGTGGGGACGTCGATTCGTAGCAGCGATGGCCGGCCCATGTCGACGCCCTGGTGGACGGTGAGCGTGGCCGGGACGTCGGTCAGCCGCAATTCACGCAGATACCCCCCGAACGCTGCGGCCGCCGCGCCGGTCGCGGGATCTTCGATGACGCCGCCGGGCGGGAACGGGTTGCGCGCATGGAACACGGTCGCCGACTCGCGCCACACGAGGTCGATCGTCGTCCACTGCCGGGCGGCCATCAGCTCAGAGAGCGTGTCGAAGTCGTAGTCGAGCTTCGCCAGCTGAGCACGTGACCCCGCCGCCACGATCGGGTGCCATGCCCCGGCATAGGCGACGCGCAACGGCAGGCCTGCATCGAGATCAGCCTCCGACCAGCGCAGCGCTGCGAGCAGGGCCTGCCTGTCGTCGTCGCCGAGGTCGACGCTGCGCGGCGGGACGCTTACGAGCGTCGCAGTGGGCATGCCGTCGGCCGAGACCGAGGTCGTCACGTCGACGCGACCCGCCTTTGTGTCGAACGTCAGCCGGCCCGGACCGTCGCGTTCGGCGAGCGCGACACCGGATGCGACTGTGGCATGCCCGCAGAACGGAACCTCGGCGAGCGGGCTGAAGTAGCGGACCTCGAACGCACCGCTGCCGCCGGGAACCAGGAACGCGGTCTCCGAGTAGCCGACGTCGGCGGCGACGGCGAGCATCTCCGCGTCGCTCGCGCCCGTCGCATCGAGGACGACGCCGGCGGGATTCCCGCCGCGGGGATCGGACGAGAACGCGGTGTAGCGCAGGACCTCCACTCAGCTCACGTTAGGGCAGACGCAGGCGCGGCGGCCGTGCCACTGCCGCGTTCGCGGTCTGGACGGCCGAAACGGCACGACGCGTCCGTTCGTCGGCGCAGCTGCCTACGCTGATCCCGTGACCCTTTTCGACCCGCCGGCCGAGGTCGTGCGTGAGACGGCCAACGCGCCGCTCGCCGCACGGATGCGGCCCCGCACTCTCGACGAGGTCGTCGGCCAGGAACACCTGCGCAGCGCCGGATCTCCGCTGCGGCGCCTCGTCGAGGGCGAGGAGCCGATGTCACTGATCCTGTTCGGCCCGCCTGGCAGCGGCAAGACGACGCTCGCACAGATCGTGTCGAACGCGACGAACCGCCGCTTCGTGCAGCTGTCAGCGCTCAACGCCGGCGTCAAGGACGTCCGCGCCGTGATCGACGACGCCCGGCGCGAGTTGACCTACCCGGGCCGCCAGACGGTGTTGTTCATCGACGAGATCCACCGCTTCTCCAAGACGCAGCAGGACTCGCTGCTCGGCGCCGTCGAGACCCGCACCATCACCTTGGTCGCGGCGACCACCGAGAATCCGTTCTTCTCGATCGTCTCGCCGTTGCTCTCGCGAAGCCTGCTGCTCACCCTGCAGCCGCTCAGCGATGACGACATCAACGAGGTGATCGACCGGGCACTGCGTGACGAGCGCGGCCTGGGCGGTGCCGTCACGCTGGACGACGACGCGCGGGCGCACCTGATCCGGATGGCGGCCGGCGATGCGCGACGTGCGCTCAACGCGCTGGAAGCGGCCGCCGGCACATCCGACACCGTTGACCTCGCCACACTCGAGAAAGCTGTCGACACGGCGGCGGTGCATTACGACCGCGACGGCGACCAGCACTACGACGTGATCAGCGCATTCATCAAGTCGATCCGCGGCTCCGACGTCGACGCCGCGCTGCACTACCTGGCCCGGATGATCGAGGCCGGCGAGGACCCGCGGTTCATCGCCCGCCGGTTGGTGATCCACGCCAGCGAGGACATCGGCATGGCCGATCCGACCGCGTTGCTGGCGGCCACCGCGGCGGCGCAGGCGGTGCAGCTGATCGGGCTGCCTGAGGCGCGCATCAACCTCGCCCAAGCCACGATCCACCTCGCGACGGCGCCGAAGTCGAACGCCGTAGTACAGGCGATAAACGAGGCGCAGGCCGACGTGCGGGACGGCCTCGCCGGCGCGGTTCCACCGCACCTGCGCGACGGCCACTACCCGGGTGCCGCGCGTCTCGGCCATGCGCAGCGCTACGTCTACCCACCCGACACCGTCGACGGCATTGCCGAACAGCAGTACCCACCGGACGAACTGGTCGGCCGCGACTACTACCGTCCGGGCGGCCACGGCGCGGAGCGTGCCCTGGCTGAGCGGTTGCCGCGGCTGCGCGCTGCGATCCGTGGAACTGCCGCGAGCCCGCCGGACTGACCGGGTAGGGTCGCACGGCGTACCAATCGGTCGAGGAGGATGCGGTCAAGGGGTGAGTTCGGTGAGCAGGCGACTGTTCTGGCTGGCAATGGGCATCACGATGGGCGTGCTGATCATGCGCAAGCTGTCGGCCGTGGCCCAGATGCTGACCCCGCGCGGAATCGCGCGGAGCTTCGGCAGCGGGCTCGCCGAGATGTCCGAGTCACTGCGGGAATTCACCGCCGAGGCACGCGACGCAAGGCAAAAGCGCGAAGCCGAACTGCATGAGGGCACCGCTCTCGACGGCCGGCTGGGCCGCGTCCCGTACCCGTCATGAAGAGCGCGGAGATCAAGCGCCGGTTCCTCGCCTACTTCGAGGCGAACGGGCACACCGTCGTTCCCAGCCTTCCGCTGCCGTTCGACGACCCGAATCTGCTGTTCGTCGTCGCGGGCATGGCGCAGTTCGTGCCGTACTTCACCGGGCAGCAGACCCCGCCGTTCAGGCGGGCCACGAGCGTGCAGAAGTGCATCCGCACCCCTGACATCGACGAGGTCGGCAAGACCACCCGGCACGCCACGTTCTTCCAGATGAACGGCAACTTCAGCTTCGGCGACTACTTCAAGGAAGGCGCGATCAGGTTCGCCTGGGAGCTGTCGACTACCTCGCAGGCGCAGGGCGGTTTCGGCCTGGACGGCGAGCGCATCTGGCCCACGGTGTACCTCGACGACGACGAGGCGGTCGACATCTGGCACCGCGTCATCGGCATCCCGCACGAGCGCATCGTGCGCCGGGGCAAGGAGGACAACACCTGGGACATGGGCATCCCGGGCCCGGCCGGTCCGTGCAGCGAACTGTTCTACGACCGGGGCCCCGAGTACGGCCCGGAGGGCGGCCCGGCGGTCGACGAGGACCGGTTCACCGAGTACTGGAACCTCGTCTTCATGCAGTACGAGCGCGGCAAGTCGACCGGCCCGCATAAAGGCGACTACGAGATCGTCGAGGATCTGCCCAACAAGAACATCGACACCGGCATGGGCCTGGAGCGCATCGCGACGATCCTGCAGGGTGTCGACAACCTCTACGAGATCGACGAGACCAAGCCCGTCCTCGACCGGGCCGCCGAGCTGACCGGCCGAACGTACGGCGCGAAGTCCGGGCACGCGGCCAGCCAGTCACATCCCGACGACGTGCGGCTGCGGGTGATCGCCGACCACGTGCGGTCGGGCCTGATGCTGATCAGCGACGGTGTGGTCCCTTCCAACGAGGGACGCGGCTACGTGCTGCGGCGCATCCTGCGCCGCGCGATCCGCGCGATGCGCCTGCTGGGCTATGAGGACCCGGCGCTGCCCGAACTGCTGCCCGTCGCGCGGGACTGCATGGCCCCGTCCTACCCGGAGGTGGTCACCGACTTCGGGCGTATCTCGACATACGCCTACGCGGAGGAGGAGGCGTTTCGGCACACCCTGCGGGCCGGGACGGCGATCTTCGACATGCAAGCAATGGAGGTACGGCGCGCCGGGGGCTCGCAGCTGTCCGGCGAAAAGGCGTTCCAGCTGCACGATACGTACGGCTTCCCGATCGAGCTGACCCTCGAGATGGCCGCGGACCAGGGCCTGACGGTGGACGAGGGCGGTTTCCGCCGGCTGATGCGCGAGCAGCAGCGACGCGCGAAAGCGGACGCCCAGGCCAAGAAGACCGGGTTCGTCGACACCTCGGTGTGGCGTGCCGTGTTGGAGCAGGGTGGCAGCGAGTTCACCGGCTATCAGGAAGTCGCCCGCGAGTCGCAAGTCACTGCTCTCGTCGGCCAGGACGGCGTGCTTGAGGCGGCCGGCCAGGGTGACGAGGTGGAACTCGTCCTGGATGTCACCCCGTTCTACGCCGAGGGCGGTGGCCAACAACCAGACTTCGGGCGCATCACGATCAACGCAGCCGGCCACGATGCCGAGCTCGAGGTCGTCGATGTGCAAACGCCCGTGCCGGGCGTGATCGCGCACAAGATCAAGGTGCTGCGCGGTGAGGTGCGTCCCGGTGACCCCGCGTTCGCACTCGTCGATGTCGGCCGGCGCGCGTCGGTCTCGCGCAGCCATTCCGCGACGCACCTGTTGCACGCCGCGCTGCGCCGCACGCTGGGGGAGCAGGCCGCACAGGCCGGCTCGCTGAACGCGCCCGGACGGCTGCGCTTCGACTTCCACAACCCGTCGGCGGTCGCGCCGAGTGTGCTCGCCGATGTCGAGGACGAGATCAACGAGGTGCTGCTGCACGACCTCGAGGTGCGCGCGTTCATCACCAATCCGGAGGAGGCTAGGCGCCTCGGCGCGATCGCCATTTTCGGCGAGAAGTACGGCGAGCGGGTGCGCATCGTCGAGATCGGCGACTACTCGCGCGAGCTGTGCGGCGGCACGCACGTGGCTCGCAGCTCAGTGATCGGCATGGTGAAGCTGCTGTCCGAGGCGTCGATCGGCTCCGGCGTGCGCCGCGTCGAGGCGCTGGTCGGACTGGACGCGTTCCGCTACCTGGCCCGTGAGCACGTGCTAGTCCAGCAGTTGGCCGGCGACCTCAAGACGCCAGCTGACCAGCTGCCGGAGCGAATCGCTGCGACGCTGGACCGGCTGCGCACCGCCGAGAAGGAGCTCGAACGCTTACGTGCGGCCGCGGTGCTGGCCAGCGCCGGCACCCTCGCCGAGAGCGCGGAGATGCTCGGGGCGACGCGTGTCGTGACTGCCGAGGCGCCGTCAGGCGTCGGCGCCGGCGAGCTGCGCTCCCTGGCGCTCGACGTCCGCGGCCGGCTGCCGCAGTCCGAGGCGGCTGTCGTCGTGCTGGCGGCACCGGGGGAGAAGGGCGTCAGCTTCGTGGCCGCCGTCAACGAGGCCGGCCAGTCCGCCGGGCTCTCGGCGAACGATGTGGTTCGCGCGTTCGCGCCCGTCCTCGGCGCCCGCGGTGGCGGCAAGGCGGACCTCGCGCAGGGCGCGGGAGGAGACGCCGCGAAGCTGGCCGAGGCCTTTGCTGGCGTGCGCAGGTATGTCGCGGAGCGTGGCACCGGGTGAACAGCGTGAGCGCGGTGACCGGGGTGTGGCTCGGCGTGGACGTCGGCACAGTGCGCGTCGGCGTGGCCCGTAGCGACCCGCGCGGAGTTCTCGCGAGCCCCGTGGCCACGCTGGCGCGCGAAGGCGGTGTGCGCGAGCTGGCGCGACTGGTCCAGGACCACGAAGCCGTGGGTGTCGTAGTCGGCCTGCCGGTCACACTGGCCGGCCGGGAGGGCACGTCGGCGGCGTTGGCACGGGACTATGCGGAACAATTGGCACGGGTCATTTCCCCCATACCAGTCGAATTGGTGGACGAGCGGCTGACCACGGTGGCCGCAGAGCGTAGGCTCGCCGCGCGCGGTGTTCGCGGGAGGGCCCGGCGTGCCGTCGTCGACCAGGCAGCGGCGGTCGAGATTCTGCAGCAGTGGCTGAACGCCCAGCACGCACAGTCGGACGGTCCTGTATGAACTCCGAGATGGAGCGCGCCCGGTGAGATTCGAGCCCTCGGACTCGACCGAATCGTACGACCCACCCTCCCTGTTCTTCGGCGGCGACTTCGACGACGAGCAGGTCACGCACTACGGGCCGAACGCGCCCCGCCGCGGAGGTGACCGGCGATCCAGGGAGGCCGAGCGCCGGCGCCGGCGCCGGCGGTGGCTCGCGACGACGGCGGGCATCATCGTCGTCGCGCTCGTGGTGGCACTCGGCTGGCTCGTCGCGCGTCCGGTCATCGAGCGGCAGTTGGCTGCCAAGGACTGGTCCGGGCCGGGCACCGGCCAGGTTCTCGTCCAGGTGAACGCCAACGACACGTCGGCCGACATCGCGGCGACACTCGTGGATCACGGCGTGGTGGCGAGCAAGCGGGCGTTCACCGATGCGGCGGACGCGAACAGCAATTCGCGCTCGATCCAGCCCGGGTTCTACCGGTTGCGCAAGCACATGGGAGCAAAGCAGGCGCTCGCGTTGCTGCTCGACCCCTCGGCGCGGGTCTCCACCCAGGTGACGATTCCCGAGGGGCTCGTGGAACAGGACATCCTCGTCCGGCTGGCAAAGGTCCTCAACGTCCCACTAAGCAAGATGCAGGCGGCCGCGGCGGACGTCGCCAGTCTCGGATTGCCGGAGGGCTATACCGTCGGTGCGAAGCCACCGCAGTCCGCCGAGGGCTTTCTGTTCCCCGACACCTACGCCTTCGACCCGGGCACCACGCCGGCAGACGCGCTGCAACAGCTGACCAGCGAGTTCACCGGCGTCGACCGTGACATGGGGTTTGCCGATGCGGCCCACAAGATGGGCCTGACGCCCTACCAGGCACTGATCGTCGCCTCGATGGTCGAGGCCGAGGCGAAGTTCGACGCCGACCGGCCCAAGGTCGCCCGGGTGATCTACAACCGGCTGGCGCGGCGCGTGCCACTCGGCATCGACGCCACGAGCGTGTACGGCGCGAAACTGGCCGGACAGGATCCGTCCAAGATCGACTTCAACAAGCCGTCCCCGTACAACACGCGCATCGAGAACGGGCTGCCGCCGACGCCGATCGGCAACCCGGGGCGCGCCGCGATGACGGCAGCTGTGACGCCCGCAGCCGGTTCGTGGCTGTACTACGTCAACGGCGACGCCCAGGGACACCTGTACTTCACTGCCAGCCCCAGTGACTTCCAGGCCGCGGTGGAGAGGTGCCGCCAAAACCATTGGGGCTGCTCATAGCGCGCAGGGCGGCGGTACTCGGCCGGCCCGTCGCCCACTCGCTCTCGCCGGTTCTGCACTGCGCCGCCTATCGAGCGCTCGGCCTCGCCTGGACGTTCACGGCGGTCGAGATCGGGGCGGACGAGCTGGCGGAGTTCCTGGCGTCCCGCGGTCCGGAGTGGGTGGGGTTCGCGTGCACGATGCCGCTCAAGCGCGAGGCCCTGTCGGTGGCGTCGGCGGCGAGTCCGCGGGCGACGGTGGTCGGCGCCGCCAACACGCTGTTGCGTCGCCCGGACGGGGGCTGGACGGCCGACAATACCGATGTGGCCGGCATCGTCACAGCGCTTCACGAGTGCGGCGTGCAGCCGGCGACGGCCAGTGTGCTGGGGGCCGGTGGCACCGCGCAGGCGGCGGTGGTGGCGCTCGCTGAACTGGGGTTGGCGCGGTGCACGGTGCAGGTACGCGACCCAACACGTACCGAGGGCGTCCGCGCCGCGGCGCAGCGCGCAAGTATCGACGTCGAGGTGGGAGCGCTCGGTGACCCGGTGGGCGACCTGGTCATCTCGACGCTGCCGCCCGGGGCCGCCGATCCGCTCGCCGCCCGCGAGTGGCGCGCCGAGTGTGCGGTACTCGACGTGGTGTATGCGCCGTGGCCGACGCCGCTGGCCGCCGCGGTGGCCGCGGCTGGTGGGACGGTGGTCGGCGGGACGCTGATGCTGCTGCATCAGGCGGCGTTGCAGGTCCAGCTCATGACCGGCCGGCCGGCGCCGGTCGCCGCGATGCGGGCGGCTCTGCAGGAGAAGCTGCCCGGTGCCTGAGCTGCCTCGAGTGCGCTTCGGCACGGCCACGGACTGGGAGGAGTGGCTTGCCGATTTCCATGCGGACTCGCCCGGGCTATGGCTCGAGATCGGCCGGACCGGGCGCGGCGTTCGCACGGTCAGTTATGCGGAGGCGCTGGACGTTGCGCTGTGCTTCGGCTGGATCGACGGGCAGAAGCGCTCGCTCGATGGCACGGTCTGGCTGCAGAAGTTCACGCCACGCGGGCCGCGCAGCCGATGGTCGAAGGTCAATCGGGAGAAGGCGAATGCGCTGATCGCGGCCGGCCGGATGCGCCAGGCCGGCCTGGCAGAGGTCGAGCGCGCCCGGAAGGACGGCCGTTGGGAGGCCGCCTACGACAGCCCCAGCACGGCAACCGTCCCGCCAGACCTCTCGGCCGCACTCGACGCCGATCCGCCCGCACGCGCGTTCTTCGCCACCCTGGACAGCCGCAACCGCTACGCGATCCTGCATCGCGTCGCAGCTGCGCGGCGCCCCGAGACACGTGCGCGGCTCATAGCCAAGTATGTAGCTATGCTGCATAACGGCGAGCGACTCCATCCGTAATTTGAGTTGTGCTGGAGCGCACTCCAGCTCCTAGGCTGCGGCCCATGCGCTATCGAACGCTCGGCAGCACCGGCATCGAGGTCAGCGTGCAGTGCCTGGGCGCGATGATGTTCGGCTCAGTCGGCAACCCGGACCACAACGACTGCACCCGCATCATCCACACAGCGCTAGATGCCGGCATCAACTTCGTCGATACCGCCGACATGTACTCGGCCGGCGAGTCGGAGCAGATCGTAGGTAAGGCGCTCGCCGGACGACGCGACGACGTCGTGCTGGCTACCAAGGTGCACTTCCCGATGGGGGAGGGCCCCAATCGCGGCGGCAACTCGCGCCGCTGGATCCTGCGCGCGGTCGACGAAAGCCTTGCGCGCCTGCAGACGGACTGGATCGACCTTTACCAGATCCATCGCCCGGACGAGACCACAGACATCGAGGAAACCCTGTCGGTGCTGACCGATCTGGTGCACCAGGGCAAGATCCGCGCGTTCGGCTGCTCGACGTTCCCGGCGGAGCAGATCGCGCAGGCGCACCACGTCGCCGAGCGGCGTGGGCTGATGCGCTTTCGCTCCGAACAGCCGCCCTATTCGATCCTGGCCCGGGGCATCGAGACGTCGGTGTTGCCGACCTGCCAGCACTACGGAATGGGCGTGCTGACCTGGAGCCCGCTCGCGTACGGGTTCCTCACCGGGCGATACCGCCGCGGTCAGCCGATTGACCTCGGAAGCGGCCGGCCGACCATCCGGCAGGACCGGTTCGATCCGGCATTGCCCGAGACCGCAGCCAAGTTGGAGGTCGCCGAGCAGCTCATCGGGCTGGCGGACGAGATCGGCTGCACGCTGCCACAGCTCGCGATGGCCTTCCCGGTGACGCATCCCGCGGTGACGTCCGTGATCCTCGGGCCGCGCACTCTGGAACAGCTGGCGGATGCGCTGCAGGGCGCGTCGCTAGCCCTCGACGACGCCGTGCTCGACCGCATCGACGAGATCGTGCCGCCCGGGACGAACGTCTACCACCCGGACGGTGCATGGACGCCGCCATCGCTCGCCGCCGCCCGGCGGCGCCGTCCGATCGGGGAGCGCGCCGCCGCCTGAGCTGATTCGTCGCCTGATTGGTCGATGATCTTGGACTTTCGGTCGCATAGCGACCACAAGTCCAAGATCACGCCAGGAATCCGTACCCTCGCGGTATGGCGGTCATGACGACCAGGCGAGCGATCGTCCAGCTGCGCGGGCCGGGCACCGCGTCGGCGCCCGACGAACTTGCCGTCGAGGCACCGCTCACCCTGTCGCTGGATGACGACGTGCTCGCCGTGCTGATGCGTACGCCGGGTCACGACCTGGAGCTGGCGGCCGGCTGGCTGGTCGCGGAATCCGCGGTGGGCCGCCCGGACGACATCACGGGCATGCAGGCCTCGCGCGAAGGCAACGCGGTGCGTGTGTCCCTGCGTACCGGCGTCACCCCACCGCGCTCGCGCGCGTTCGTCACGTCCGCGTCGTGCGGCGTGTGCAGCGCCGACGTCATGACGCTGCTTCCGGCTCCGGACGCTGTGTTGCACGCGCCGGGTTGGCACATCGACCGGCAGGTGCTGGCGGGGCTACCCGACGCGATGCGGCGCCGGCAGCGGGCGTTCGACCGGACCGGCGGCCTGCACGCGGCGACGCTGGCCACAGCGGACGGCGAGCTAGGGGCGGTGCGCGAGGACGTCGGCCGGCACAATGCCGTCGACAAGGTCATCGGCCGGGCGCTGTTCGACGGTGCGCTGCCGGCCACCGATCGGCTGCTCGTGGTCAGCGGAAGGGTTTCGTTCGAGATCGTCCAGAAGGCATTGGCTGCGGGCTGCGCAGGCGTGGCCGCCGTCTCCGCACCGTCCAGCCTTGCTGTAGATCTCGCCCGTACGTACGGGCTGCTGCTGGCGGGCCTGGTGCGAGGCGAGCGCCTGAACGTCTACTCCGAGCCCGAGCTCGTCGGCTGATCTCGTGCGGCCAGCAGCCGCTGTGCCGTGGTAGCCGCCGCGGTGACGTCGGCCCGATCGGCACCGCGCAGCCCGGCGGCCAGCCCGACCAGGAACGTGGTGAGCGGCGCCGCCGGCCGGGTTACGGCGTGCGCGGCGTCCCGAGCGAGATCGAGCACCAGCTGCACGTCGGTCGCGGCCGGGTCGACGTCCAGCGCGGTGGACAGCTCGTCCACCCACGCGTCTAGCGGATTGGTCATCGTGCACTCCGGGAACGATGTCGGGCCAGGTCGGACCAGGTGTCGCAGTCGTCGCCCCACCCAGCATCGGCGACCTCGGCGACGGTAGCCCCTGCGGCGAGCGCGCGCATGGAGACCCCCCGAGGGCCGCCGACGCGTCCGAGAGCGGCGGCCAGCGCGGGTCGGCGCCAGGCCGCGGCGAGGTGATTGCGCCTCCCGCCGGCGCTCAGCATGGCTGCGTCACCTTGCAGCGCCTCGAGCAGCCGGTCGATTGCCGGCCCGATCCGGGGCAGGTCCGCTGCGAGCACGACGACAGTGGATGCGGTGGTGAGCGGCACGGCCGCTGCGAGCCCGGCGACCGGACCGCCACCGGGTGGCGTTTCCTGGCACCAGATCACCGCGCGGTCGATCGAGCGGCGCGGGCCGACGACGACGCGGGTGCCCGCCATCGCGACCGCGTCGAGCACATGGACGAGCATCGGCGCGCCGTCGATGTCGAGCATGGGCTTGTCCGCGCCGCCGAGCCGCCGCGCGGCTCCGCCGGCCAGCACGATCGCGTCGAACTGCATGCCGCCATCATGGCCTGTGGAAACGCGGCCGCGAAGGATGCGCGGTATGCCCTAGGCTGACCGCCCGTGTCGTCGTGGCTGCTCGGAGCCGTAGCAGGCGGTGCTGCATGCCTGCTCGCGTCGCCGTTCCTGGCGCGGCTGGCCGCCACGCCGGAGCCGGCCCGGCGCTCACTCACGGCCACCGCGATCGTCGGCACCGTCCTCGGGGTGTTGGCGGGCCACGCCGCCGGGTGGTCCGCGGCGCTGCCGGCGTTCGTCGCGTTGGCGCTGCTGGCGACGCCGCTGCTGCTCGTCGACGCCCGCGATCACAGGTTGCCGGATCGGCTGGTGCTGCCGGCGGCTGGTGGCGCGCTCGTGCTGCTGACCCTGGCCGCCGCGGTGCGCAGCGACTGGGCGTCCCTGGGCCGGTCGGTTGCTGCGGCAGCCGTGGTATTCGCGATCTTCTGCACTGCCGCGGTCCTGTCCCCGGCGTCGCTGGGCTTCGGTGACGTCAAGCTCGCCGGCCTGCTCGCGCTCTACCTCGGCTGGCTGAGCTGGGGGCACGTGTTCTACGGCATCTTTGCCGGCTTCGTTCTCGGCGCACTGGTCGCCGTCGTGATGCTTGTCAGCCGCCGTGTGTCGCTGAAAAGCCACATTGCCCTGGGCCCGGCCTTGATCACAGGCGCCCTTCTGATTGCCGCCGTGCACTGATGCCAGACTAGTGGCGTGCTGCGTTGGATCACCGCGGGCGAGTCGCACGGGCCCGCGATTGTCGCCGTCCTGGACGGTATGCCCTCGGGCGTCGAAGTGACGACCGCCGTGGTCGCTCGCGACCTTGCCCGGCGGCGCCTGGGCTATGGCCGCGGTGCCCGGATGAGCTTCGAGGCGGACGAGCTCGAGCTGACCGGTGGGGTGCGGCACGGGAGGACGATGGGCGGGCCGGTTGCGGTACGTATCGGCAACACGGAGTGGCCGAAGTGGCAGACCGTCATGGCCGCCGATCCGGTTCCGGCCGACGTGTTGGCGAGCCAGGCGCGCAACGCGCCGCTGACGCGGCCGCGCCCCGGGCACGCCGATCTCGCCGGCATGCAGAAGTACGACGTAGACGACGCCCGGCCGGTGCTGGAACGGGCCAGTGCCCGCGAGACGGCCGCGCGGGTGGCGCTTGGGGCTGTCGCCCGCGCATTCCTGCGCCAAGCGCTCGGCGTCGAGGTGCTCAGTCACGTGGTGTCGATCGGGTCGGTCACCGCGCCGGCGGGCGTGATTCCGCGCCCGGACGATCGAGAGCGTGTTGACGCCTCGCCGGTCCGCTGCGCCGACAAGGCCGCGGAGGCGGACATGATCGCCGAGATCGACGCGACGAGGCGCGCCGGCGACACGCTCGGCGGGGTCGTCGAGGTCGTCGCCTACGGTCTGCCGCCGGGGTTGGGCAGCCACGCCCAGGGCGACCGGCGCCTGGATGCCCGGCTCGCCGCGGCACTCATGAGCATTCAGGCGATCAAGGGTGTCGAGATGGGTGACGGGTTCGAGCTGGCCCGGAGCCGCGGCTCGCAGGCCCACGACGAGATCGTGCGCGATCGCGATGGCGCAATCCGCCGGGTGACCGGGCGCTCAGGCGGTACGGAGGGCGGCATGACCACCGGTGAGTTGCTGCGTGTCCGGGCAGCGATGAAGCCGATCTCGACAGTTCCCCGGGCACTATCCACTGTGGACACGGCCACGGGCGAGTCCGCCGTGGCGATCAACCAGCGCTCCGACGTATGCGCGGTTCCCGCCGCCGGGGTGGTGGCCGAGGCCATGGTGGCGCTGGTGCTGGCACAGGCGGCGCTGGAGAAGTTCGGCGGGGACTCCCTCGCCGAGACGCGCCGCAATGCCGAGGCATACCTCGCCCGGCTGCGCGAGCGCGGGCTCGCCGCGGTGCCGGCTGTTGAGCGCGAGCCGGCTACATGAGCCCCCGTGCCGTGCTGGTGGGGCTGCCCGGCACCGGCAAGACCACTGCGGGACGCCTGCTGGCACAGCGGCTCGGCGTCCCGTTCGCAGACTCCGACGAGCTGGTCGAGGCGCGCACCGGCCGTACGGTCCGCGAGATCTTCGACAGCGACGGCGAGCAGGTCTTCCGAACAGCAGAGGCCGAAGCGATCGCCGGTGCACTGCACGGTTTCGACGGCGTGCTGGCACTCGGCGGAGGGGCGATCCTGACCGCGGCGACGCGCACCGCGCTCGCCGCGTCCGGCGTCCCCGTGGTGCTGCTGCAGGCCGACCTGCCCGTTCTGCAGCAGCGCGTCGGGCCCGCCCAGGAGCGGCCGCTGCTCACCGCCGACCCGCCCGGAAGGCTGGCCGCACTCGCCGCGCAGCGTGAGCCGCTGTACCGCAGCGTGGCCACCGTGGCCGTCGACACCGGGCGCGGTAGCGCCGCGGAGGTGGCCGCGGTGATTGAGGACGCGCTCGCAGCACCGGCATGGCAAACGTGACCGTCACTCGCATTCCGGTGGCCGGCCCAGCGCCGTATGACGTGCTGATCGGGCGCGCGCTACTCGGTGAGCTCGCGCCGCTCCTGGCCGGGGTCACCCGGGTCGGGATCGTGCACCCGGCGGCGCTGCGCACGACCGCCGCGATAGTCCGCGCCGACCTCGGCCGTGGCGGCTTCGAGGTGCACACCGTCGAGGTACCCGACGGCGAGGACGCCAAGAGGCTGACCGTCGCCGGGTTCTGCTGGGACGTGCTGGGTCAGGCGGGCTTCACCCGTTCGGACGCGATCATCGGGCTGGGCGGGGGAGCGACCACCGACCTCGCGGGCTGGGTTGCGGCGGCGTGGCTGCGCGGCGTCGGCGTCGTCCACGTACCGACGACGCTCGCCGGCATGGTGGACGCCGCGATCGGTGGCAAGACCGGCATCAACACCGACCGGGGCAAGAACCTGGTCGGAGCGTTCCACCCACCGGCAGGCGTGCTGTGTGACCTCGACGCGCTGGCCACGTTGCCGCACGTCGACTATGTCGCGGGCCTGGCTGAGGTGGTCAAGTGCGGCTTCATCGCCGATCCGGCGATCCTCGAACTGATCGAGGCAGATCCGGTGGCCGTAGCGACAGCTGGCAATGCGGCCGAGCAGGAGCTCATCGAGCGCAGCGCGCGGGTAAAGGCGCACGTCGTCAGCGAGGATCTCACCGAGAAGGGGGTGCGCGAGATCCTCAACTACGGGCACACCCTCGGGCATGCGATCGAGCGCGCCGAGGGGTACCGGTGGCCCCACGGGGCAGCTGTGTCGATCGGCCTCGTCTTCGCGGCGGCGCTCGGCCGGGCGCTCGGCCGCCTGGACGCCGTCACAGCGGACCGGCACCGCTCGATCCTCGCCGCACTGGGCCTGCCGGTCACCTACCGGGGCGACGCGTTCCCGATGTTGCTCGACACCATGCGCATCGACAAGAAGGCACGCGGTAACCGGCTGCGCTTCGTCGTGCTGGAAGGGCTTGGCCGGCCGGTTGTCGTCGACGACCCGGACCCGGCGGCGCTGGCCGCCGCCTACGCGGAGGTGGCGCGGTGACTGCTCGGGTACTGGTCCTCAACGGCGCGAACCTCGCCCGACTGGGCGCCCGCGAGCCGACGATCTACGGCAACACGACCTACGCGGAGCTGGCGGCACTATGCGTCAAAGCTGGCGAGGAGCTCGGCCTCGACGTCACTGTTCGCCAGACCGACCACGAGGGCGAGTTGCTCGGCTGGCTGCACGAGGCGGCCGACGCGGCCACGCCGGTCGTGCTGAACGCCGGCGCGTGGACGCACACGTCGGTCGCATTGCGCGACGCATGCGCGGCGCTGACCGCACCGCTCGTCGAGGTGCACATCAGCAACGTGCACAAGCGCGAGGAGTTCCGCCACCATTCGTTCGTCTCGGGCGTCGCCACCGGCGTCATCGTCGGGCTCGGCGTCGAGGGCTACGTACTCGCGCTCTCGTGGCTGTCGTCCACGCTCGCCTGATCAGCAGGCGACGCGCTGCTGCAGCGGCTCGAGCTCGGCGGCGGCGCGGACCGTGTCGTGCCGTTTCAGAGGGGCCACGGACGGGCGGTCGACGTAGTCGCCCGCCACGTCGGAAAGCCACCGATCACCACCTTGGCAACCAGGAACACGTACTGCGGCCCATTCCATGACGACGTAGGGCTGCTCGTCCACGACGAGTAGGTCTTAGAAGGCGACGGCATTCGGGTGGTTGAGCTGTGCGGCCAACCGGGCTTCCCGCCGGATCCGCTCGTCCCACTGGCCGAGGTGGCCGTCCGGGTCGGTGCGCAGCTGCTTGATCGCGACCGGCCGGCCGAGCAGGGTGTCGTCGGCCAGCCACACCTCGCCCATCGCCCCGCTGCCGAGCGAGCGCACCCGGCGATAGCGATCTGCGAGCACCTCCACGCACCAAGCCTCGCACGCGAGTGTGCGCGTGCGACCCGTCGGTAGACTGGCACGCCGGCCCTACATCTGCGCGAGGAGACCCGTGGCGACCACGAACGACCTGAAGAACGGTCTGGTGCTCAACATTGACGGGCAGCTGTGGACCGTCGTCGAGTTCCAGCACGTCAAGCCCGGCAAGGGTGGGGCGTTCGTTCGCACCACGCTGAAGAACGTGCTGTCGGGCAAGGTCGTCGATCGCACGTTCAACGCAGGCACCAAGGTCGACACCGCGACCGTCGACAGGCGCGCCATGACCTACCTCTACAAGGAGGCCACGGATTTCGTCTTCATGGACAGCGACACCTACGACCAGGTGCATGTTTCTGCCGATACCGTGGGCGCCGCCGCGAACTACCTGCTGGACAACGCCGATGTCGTCGTCGCAGTGCACGAAGGCAGTCCGCTCTATATCGAGTTGCCCACCAGCGTCGAGCTGGTGATCAGCCACACCGACCCCGGCGTGCAGGGCGACCGGGCCACCGGTGGCACCAAGCCGGCCACGCTCGAGACCGGTGCCGAGATCCAGGTGCCGCTGTTCGTCAGCACCGGCGAGAAGGTCAAGGTCGACACCCGCGACGGGCGTTACCTGGGGCGTGCCTCATGAGGCTCCGGACGGCCGTATGCGTGGTCAGCCGTGGCAGCTCGTAGCAAGGCCCGCAAGCGAGCGGTCGACCTGCTCTACGAGGCGGACCTGCGTGGCACCGACCCGCTGGCAACGCTCGCGGAGCGGGTTGCCCTCGGTGAGCCGCCGGTGAATCCCTACACGGCGGAACTGGTCGAAGGCGTCGTCGCGCACCGGGAACGCATCGACGAGTTGCTGGGCAGCTACGCCGAGGGCTGGACGGTCGAGCGGATGCCCGGCGTCGACCGGGCCGTGCTGCGTCTCGGCGTGTTCGAGTTGCTGTGGCGCCCCGAGGTGCCGGATGCAGTGGCGATCGACGAGGCGGTAGAGCTGGCGAAGACACTGTCGACGGATGAATCGCCGCGCTTCGTGAACGGGGTGCTGGCGCGGGTGCTCCGTGACCGGCCCGCGGTCACGGCTCCCCACCGCGAC
>DATFRC010000273.1:0-10511 GCA_035263725.1 Jatrophihabitantaceae bacterium
TCGGCGACGCTGAGCGTGGAGTAGGTCGGGGTCTCCTGGGCCATGAAGCCGACCCGGGCAAGTTCGGCCGGGCCGCGCGCCGGCGCGGCGCCGAGGACGTCGATGTGCCCGCGGGTCGGGGGAAGCAGGCCGACCGCGATGTTGAGCAGGGTGGTCTTGCCGGCCCCGTTCGGGCCCACCAGGCCGACGACGCGGCCTGACGGGATGGAAAGCGTGCAGTCGGTCAGCGCCCACCGACGGCGGTACCGCTTGCTCAGGCCCTCGGCCTGCAGGACGGCGCTCACGCTATGTCCTGTTCGGCGCTGGCCCGAAAGGCGTCCCGGAACAGGGCCTCGATGCTCTCCTCGTCCAGGCCGGCCCGGCGCGCCTTGCCCAGCCAGCGGATCAGGTCGCGGCGCAGCGGCGCGTGCGCAGCCAGGGATCCGTCGCGCAGTGTCGCGGTGACGAACGTCCCGACACCAGGCCGGGCCGCGACCAGCCCGGTGTGCTCGAGTTCCTTGTACGCCTTGAGCACCGTGTTGGGGTTGATCGCCAGCTGACCCACCACCTCCTTGACGGTCGGCAGCTGGTCGCCCTCGTCAAGCAGGCCCAGGCGCAGCGCGCGGCGCACCTGATCCACGATCTGACGATATGGCGAGACACCCGAGCGGGCGTCGAGATGGAACTCGATCACCAGCATTCACTCCATTTATCTAGAGACCTAGATCTATATAACGCCCGCGGTCGACGCTCGTCAAGCAACAGCCAGCTTCTCTTTGGTTCGGCTTCACTTACGCCCGGCAGTTGGCCAGGACAAGTCCGGCCGATCGGAAAGCGCCTCAGGCACGTGCTTGCGTGCGAGTCGCATCCACGCCGCGGCCGTGTCGGCGGCATCGAAGTCCGAACGCACCCACCAGCGCCCCTCCACGGGACTGACGGTGCCCACCTGACATGGAATGATTCCGGATGTGACGCGGCACCGGCCCGTACGCAACCCCTGGGTGGGATTCGCGGTGTCGTTTCTCGCTGTCGGCGTGCTCTACATCTGGCATGGGCTGGCGGATCATCAGTCCAACCATGTCTGGGCTGGGCTCCTCGCGCTTGTCGTAGCGTTGATCTGCGGCGTGGGAGCAGCCCGCCGCCGACGTTCACAACGAACTACCCAGCCGCGCTAGTGGCCCGCCGTCACCCCTGACCTGGCCGCCGCCGGTTTCTAGCCGGTGAACAGGATCGGCCGCAGCGGATGTCCCAGCATGCGCATCGCTTGGGCCGCGCGGTGTTGCGCGCCGTCGGCTCACTGGGCGAAGCTTGTTCTTGCTGGTGGCTTGATCGGGCACGGTTGTCGTGCCGGTGACGACGGTCCAGGAAGCGTGGACTGGCGACAGGGCTGAGCGCCTGCAGAGCGCCGATCAGTGAGCTACCGGCAGTCGCGTCCCGAACCGTCGGGTACCCAACCTGCTGCTGCAACAGCGAGGAAGGGACACGATGAGTGTCGAACACGGGGACTGGTCGGGTCGTCGATCTGGTGACGGCGGGTATTGACTGGGCGAGCGCTGATCATGCGGTGGCTGTCGTCGATTCGGCGGGCAGGGTTCGCGAGCGGTTCAGCGTCGCTCATCGTGCGGCGGAGCTGCGGGGCGTGATCATCCGGTTGCGCTGGGCGCGGGTGGTGGGGGTGGCCATCGAACGCCCGGATGGGCCGGTGGTCGACGCGCTGCTCGAGGCAGGGTTCACGGTGTTCGTGATCGCCCCGAACCAGATCAAGAACCTGCGCTCGCGTTACGGGCAGGCCGGGAACAAGGACGATCGATTCGACGCGTTCGTGCTGGCCGATGTGCTGCGCACCGACCGGGCCGGTTGCGGCCGTTGACTCGTGATTCGGAGCAGACGATCACGCTGCGGATGACGGTGCGCGCCCGCCAGGATCTGGTGGCTGCGCGCGTGGCTATGGCGAACCAGCTGCGCGGGCACCTGCAGATCACGCTGCCCGGCGCGGTCGGTCTGTTCCGCGATCTGGACAGCGACATCTCCTTGACGTTCCTGCGCCGATTCTCCAGCCAGGACAAGGCTGACTGGCTCTCCGCAGCCCGGCTGGGTAACTGGCTGCGCGCCCAGCACTACAACCATCTGGCCAACCTTGACCGGCTCTGGGCCCACCTGCGTGACGCGCCGCGGGGCACCACCGGCGACCAGGCCGCCACCCGCGCGGAAATCACCCTGTCCCTGGTGGTCACCCTGTCCGGCCTGCGCGAGCAGATCGCGGCAGTGGACAAGCAGATCGCCGTGCAGCTTGCCGCCGACCCGGACGCGGCGATCTTCACCTCGCTGCCCAAGGCCGGCACCGTTCGGGCAGCTCGGCTGCTCGCCGAGATCTGTGACGCCCGCGGCCGCTATCCGACCCCGGAAGCGTTGACCTGCCTGGCCGGCGCCGCCCCGTCGACCCGGCAGTCCGGCAAGGTCAAAGTCGTGGCCTACCGGTGGGCGGTGGACAAACAACTGCGCGGCGCCGTCATCGACTTCGCCGGCGACTCGCACCACGCCAACGCGTGGGCCGCCGACCTCTACCGACGCGCCCGCGCAAGACAGCACGACCACCCCCACGCGACCCGCATCCTCGCCCGCGCCTGGCTGCACATCATCTGGCGCTGCTGGCAAGACCGCGTGCCCTACGACCCCGCCAAACAGGGCGCACTGCAAAGGGTTCTCGCGGAAGCTGCTTGACACAGGGCTACTCATGCCGCCGAGCGTGCGCTCCTGCCGGTGTCCGCCCGCGGGTAGCAAGCACGCGGCCAAGGTTGCGGAAGCGCTCGATCTGACATCTGCGGGGCCGTTTCAGATGCGGCATCTGCGAAGGCTGTTGGTTGCTCGCGGGGCGGGGAGCATGCTGGGCTGGCACGTCGGTCGGCGTCTGTCCCGCTGTCGCCTGTTCCGGGAGGTACTGATGTGGCGGAAGACGGGGTGGCGAATCATCGGGATGCTGCTGCTTGTCGCTGGATGTACGAGCGGCAGCCCTGCAGCGACGAAACCGCCGGCTTCCTCACCGGCGACGACACCAACATCGACGAGTTCCCCGACTTTGCATGGCGGCACGTGGTCGGTGGTGGCGCTCGGCGATTCGGTACCCGCGGGCTCGGCGTGTGATTGCACGCCGTATCCGCAGCTGAGCGCTGCTGACCTGTCAGTACCCGGCCTTCGGGAGGTTTCGACGGACAACCTTGCCGTGGGTGGGTATACAACCGCGGACGTGGTCCGGCAGGTCAATCAGAACCACGGGGTGATCGACGATGTGAAACGGTCCGATGCGGTTGAGCTGCAGGTTGGCGCCAACGACGTCGGGTACTCGACGAAGTGCGGTACAACCTTGGACTGCTACGCCCCCGCTATCCCTGAACTGGAGCAAAATCTTCGGGTCATCGTGCAGCGCGTCGACGAACTCACTGCGGGACACCCAATCCTTGTGGCGCTGCTCGACTACTGGAGCGTTTGGCTTGGTGGGCAGTACGCGCAGGCGCAGGGTCCCGCGTACGTGGACGCGGCAGCCACGGTGACCGACGAGGTCAACACGGCGATCAAGACAGTCGCCGCGCAAACTAGGTCCGCCTATGTCGACCTGCGCCTGGCATTCAAAGGCCCTGACTACAGCTACGACGAAACGCATTACCTGGCCTCCGACGGCGACCATCCCAACGCCGCCGGACACCAGAAGATCGCGTCAGCGCTAGAGCAAGTGATACAAGCCGAGCTGCACCTTCCGCCGTCCTGACACTTGTCCACGCGCCATGGACATACGGTGTGCGAGGCACGCGCCGAACGCTCATTCTCCAGTCCCAGGGCGAGCTGTCCGCCGGCGGCAGCGATGGGATCCCCTAGCTCGCGGTGGCTGCCAGTTCGCGCCTGCCCAGGCGCCTCTTCGTCGTGATGGCCGTTTCTATACCGCCGCATTCACGTCATCACAACGAAATGCAGCGGCCACAGCGTCTGATATCACGTCGTAGTTCGGCTGCCTGTCGAGGTAAGCGGACGGAGGTGCCCGATGGGCGAGGAGGCGTTAGTCGAGCGGATGCGCCGCCGGGGCGGTTTGGTCAACACGCCAACCCGGGCCCTGACCGGCAGGCCAACTGGCTTCCCGCCCCTACCGGCCCACTCGGCATCACGATGCGCATGTACGCGCCACGACCCCCAGCGCTCGACCGGACCTGGAACCCGGCGCCAGTGCGGGCCGTCGCCAACCCGTAACGAAACCCACCCGCGACGCAGACGAGCCCGCACTTGCGCACCGCAAATGGGGGTGACGTCGGTCGTCCATGCCCGCGATCATGGCCGACGTGGAGGAGGTCGTGGTTGTCGTCGCCCATAACGAGCGCGCGACCCTGCGCGTCGGCGATGTCTTCTTGAAGATCGACGCCGATCAGGCCCGCACCGACGTCGAGGTTGAGGTAATGGCGATGGTGCCGATCCCGACCCCGAAGATCCTTTGGCGCAACCCGCCCGTACTCGCGCTGGCCGCTGTTCCGGGGACGGCACTTGGCCACCTCGGCGAGCCGTCTACCGCATCCTCGGCGGCGTGGGCCGCAGCGGGCGCCGCCGTCCGGGCGCTGCACGACGCGCCGCTGCCACCGTGGCCCGGTCGCAACCTCGACGAGCTTGCATCGCGCCTCGCCGGTGAGTGCGAATGGCTCGTCGCAAACGACGTCCTTCCCGCCGATGTGGTCAGACGCAACCGTCGACTCGCTGAGACGGCACTCCGGGCGTGGACACCGGTCTTTATTCACGGCGACCTGCAGGTGGACCACGTCTTCGTCGCCGGTGACGCGGTCACCGGCGTCATCGACTGGTCCGAGGCGGCCCAAGGCGACGCGTTATTCGACCTCGCCACCCTTACGCTCGGACACGCGGAGCATCTCGGCGACGTCATAGCCGGCTACGGCACCGAGGTCGACCGCGAACTCATCGGCGCGTGGTGGTCGTTGCGATGCCTGAGTAACGTCCGGTGGCTGGTCGAGCACGGCTACGGCCCGCCCGAGGAGTATCCCGAGGTCGCCGTGCTGCGATCGAGGCCGTAAGGCGACACGAGCCCGACAGCTACGCGATCAGGTCACGGCTGTAGGCCGTTGGCCGGGTGGTTCGGATCCACCCACGGCGCCCAGGTCAGATCAGCGGAGGGTTCGATGTCGAGGTTGATCACGATCGGGTCCTGGCCGGATCGGACGAGGACGCACTCGAGGGGCTCCTCATCGAGGACGTTGATTTCCTGGTGCGGGACGAACGGTGGTACGTAGATGAACCCGCCGACGCCAGCCTCGTCGGTGTACTCCAGGTGCTCGCCCCAGCGCATCCGCGCCCGGCCGCGTACCACATAGATGACCGACTCCAGTTCGCCGTGGTGATGAGCGCTCGTGCGTGCGCCTGGGTGAATGGTCACCGCACCGGCCCATATTCGGCGCGCGCCGACCCGCTCGAATGTGATCGCCGCAGCCCGATTCATGCCGGGGGTCTGCGGGGTGTTGGGGTCCAATGCCGACGGCGGGATCACCCGCACACCCTCGGTGCGCCAGTCGGTTCCGAACCCTGTCATGATGGCCTCACCTTCGCCAGGCCTTGCTCGATGATGGCCCGCCCGAGCGGTGATCGGTACCCGGGAACCGCGCGATCATGTCGCGGCGCGGGCGCGTTCTGCGCTCTGGGAAGCCGGACTGATGACGACAGCGTCGAGGCAGCTGCCGTCTGGGTACGCACCGAGTACGGGCGCACCTGGACGTCCTGATCAACAACGCGGGCGCTGCGGCACCTCGCCTGAGCGGTTAGGAGTTGACAGCTGACGCAGCGATGGAGGGATTCGCGATCAACGTCTTCGGTCCGATACGGGTGATGCACGCGTTCCTGCCGCTGCTGCGCGCAGTCGAACATCCGCGCATCGTCAACGTGTCCAGCGGCGCCGGGTCGTTCCACTGCATCTGCCGACCCCGGCTTCACCGGCACCGACTTCAACAACCACCGCGGCACGCAGACCGTCACCGAAGGCACCGACGCCATCGTCCACGTTGCAACCCTGCCGCCGGACGGGCCGACCGGCACCTTCCAGGACCGGCACGGCCAGGTTCCCTGGTGGATCAGGAACAGAAACCGACGATGCTGAGCGAGCGTCACCCGATGCGGCGCGTCGTGCCGAGCGTGGGCCCCGGCTGGTCGTGAAACGACGCACACAGGGGCGATGAGTTTCGCTAACCTACTCAGTCTGTCTTCCATGAACCCGCTCTCGACTTTCGATCAGAGCGTCATGACCGCGTTCTAAAGGAGGCACCTTGAAGCTTCTTCTCACCTCCGGGGGCGTCACGAACACGAGCATCCGCGATGCGCTGGTCGAGCTGCTGGGCAAGCCGATCGCCGACTCCGGTGCCCTCTGCATTCCGACCGCGGCGTACGGCCACCCCATGTGCACGCCGGCGTCGGCCTGGCGCTTCATCGCCGGCCAGCCCCCGTCATTCATGTGCGACCTGGGATGGAAGTCGCTGGGCGTCCTCGAGCTCACCGCACTGCCCAGCATCGGCAAGGATCGCTGGGTTCCCTGGGTCCGGGAGGCTGACGTCTTGCTGGTGGACGGTGGCGATGCCACGTACCTGTGCCACTGGATGCGGCAGTCCGGGCTGGCGGACCTCCTGCCGTCGCTGCCCGAGGCGGTCTGGGTAGGAGTGAGCGCCGGAAGCATGGTGATGACTCCCCGAATCGGTGAGGACTTCGTCGAGTGGGCATCCGCGCCGGACGACCGCACCCTCGGCGTCGTCGACTTCTCGATCTTCCCGCACCTTGATGTCTTCCCGACGAATACCCTGGCGGCGGCTGAGAGATGGGCGGCCGACATCGGGGGTCCGGCGTACGCCATGGACGACCAGACGGCGATCATGGTGACCGGCGGCGCCGTCGAGGTCGTCTCCGAGGGCCAGTGGAAGCGGTTCCCCGGATAGCCGCGCCAAGTTCGGAGCGGGCTGCGGAGGGGGAACATGAGCGTGAGCACCTCGATGCTGCGTGACTGGCTGTGGTTCGTGGCCTGGCTGCTTGTCGGGGCCGGGTTCATGCTGGGCATGTTGACGTCGCTGACCATCGGCGTATTCGTCATACCCGCTGGCGTGATCGCGGCGATCGCCTTGGCGCGAATCCATCGCCCGCGCGGTGAGGTGCTCGGATTGATCTCGGGTCTCGGCGTACCGGTTCTCTACGTCGGGTACCTCAATCGTGGCGGTCCAGGTGATGTGTGCACAACCGCGCGAGACGGCAGTCAGTCATGCACCGAACAGTTGAGCCCCTGGCCTTGGCTAGCAGTCGGCGCTCTTCTGGTCGTGGTGGGAGCAGTCCTCTTCGTCAGGCATCGGGCCACGAGCCCTCATCGTGACGGCTACGAGGCGGTCCCGGGCGATCGATGAGCCCCGCACTGTCGAAAACCGCCGGGCCGGTTCGTAGACCGGGCAAGAACCCGGCAGTCGGGGCGGGTCGACATGAGGGAACAGCAACGATGACCGATACGACGGCAACCGGCCGAGCAAGACCACTCCGATTCGGGGTCGTCGCACCGCTCACAACTGACCTGCCGACGTGGCGCGACCGGGTGCGCCGTATCGCCGACAGCGGCTACTCGACGCTCCTGATGCCCGACGTCCCGCACTGGCAGCCGGCGCCTGGCCCCACGGTGGCCGTCGCGGCAGCCCTGGCCGACCTGCGGGTGGGCACGTGGGTGTATGCCTCCCCGCTGCGCGTGCCGTGGAGCACGGCATGGGAAGCGCACTCGCTGTCGGTGCTCACCGATGGTCGCTTCGAGATGGGAATTGGCACCGGCAGGCCCGGGATCGAAGACACACTCCGCGAACTGCGACTGCCCGACCTCCCATCGGGCGAGCGGCTGGCCCGAGTCCGTGAGACCGTGACCGCGCTGCGAGACCTCGATGGCCCCGACCTTCACACGCCGGTGGTGATGGCCGTACGCGGCCCGAAGGCCCTAGCGCTGGCCGCCGAACTCGCAGATACGGTCAACTTCGCGCTGCAGCCCGGTGAGTCCCGGGGCGAGGTCGCGCGGCTGTCACGCGACTTCCGCGCCATGCGGGACGTCGAACTCGCGCTGCACGTGCCGGTGATCGGCGACAGTGTCGCTCCGTTCATGGCGCCCCCGGACACGGACTCTGCTGCCCTTCGCGCGGTGGACTCGCTCGCGATCCTCCCGAGTGACCCGGCAGCGGCCGCTGAGGAGATCCAGCGCCGACGCGAGGAGATCGGGTTCTCCTACTTCGTTTTCGGCGCTGACTTCGCCGAGATGCTCGCCCCAGTCGTAGCCGAGCTGGCTGGACAATAGGCCTCGTCGAGGACAACCACCTGAAGCACGCGGGAGCCGCTCGTGAGAGGCCGAGCTACCCTTGCTCGCGCCGCAGAAGGTCAGTCGGTTCCGACGCTCGTCTTCGCATCGAGCTGCTGCAGCAGGCCGTGGGCAGCGAGTTCAATCTCCTTGTGACGCCATTCGGACGCACGGTAGACGCACGCGATCAGCCCGGTGCGATGAAGGCGGCGCAGGTCTCCGTAGACGAATGCGTAGCGTGCCTTCGTTTCATCCTTAGCACCCTCTGTCAGCCCAAGGTGCCACGCGGCGTACTCCTCCCAGGAATGCCGCTCCAAATAGGCATTCTGGGCTTCGGCGCGAGGCTGAACGTCGCCCCAATCACTGTCGAGGATGTACTGGCCCGAACCGATCAGCGTGCGCGCGTACTCAACAGCGGCAGGATTGAGCCTGTACTTGGCCACCAACTCTTCATACCCCGTCGAGGCGAGCGTGTCGTCGGTAAGCGTCGGCGGCGGTGGCGAACTGGACGCGGTGTTTGGCTTGGCAAGCGCGCGTCGCTAGCCCGATCGTGAGGATGCTTCGGTGATCTGGGCGACAAAGGTCCTGACGGCGGGGAAGGCGAGGTCCGGGCGGTCGCGGAAGATGGTGTGACGCGCCCCGGGCAGGCGCACGAGGCGGGTGGTGTCGGCCGCCAGTTGGCTGGCTAGTTCCTCGACGACGGGCAGTGGGCAGACCGGGTCGTCCTCGCCGGCAAGGACCAGGACGGGGCACCGGACGGCACCGAGCAGGCTCCAGGGATCGAAGCTTGAGACCTCGTGGCTGGTGTAGTGCGCGGCGACGTCGGGGTTCCTGATCATCCGAGCCAGGAACTGGCTGGACTCCTCGGCCCAGCCCGGCGTGGCGCTGTAGAGGGGGTAGCAGACGCGGGTGAACTCAGCCTGGAGGTCCTCAGGGTCCCTGGCGTAGATGCGCTCGACGATGGCAGCTGCCTCGGGGCCGCCGACGCGGCCGAACGCCTCGATGACTCGTGGCCCGCCCCAGTGGCCACAAGTCGTGTTGGCCAGGATGATGCCGCCGGGGTGATCGGGGAACAGCGCCGCGTAGGTGAGCGCGACGTCTCCGCCGAAGCTGCTGCCGAGGACGACGGGCTTGTGCAGTCCGAGCGCGTCGCACAGCCGCCGCAGGTCATCGGCCCAGGTCCGCATGTTCCAGGACTCGGCGCTGCTGCGTTCGCTGCGGCCGTGGCCGCGCAGGTCGAAGTACAGGACTTGGACGTCGTCGGCCAGCGGCTCTAGCGCGGACTTCACCGTCATGTGGTCCAGGCCGGGGCCACCGTGGACGGCCACCAGGACCGGGCGCTCCGCCGTTGTGTCTCCCTGCGCGATGACCGATGGCCCGGAGACGTCGAACCACAGAGTCACATCGCCAAGGCTGATGCGCACGCGACCTCCAGGACGACTGCGGCGGGCCGGTCCAGAGGCCCACAGTAATCCTGTCGATGCTGATGAACCTGGCGACCAGAAGACTTCAACGGCACGCGAATCTTGATGCAGGAGGTGGGTGATGCGGTGCACGCTGCGGTCGACCGGGGGACTGACCGCGACATCAACTGGCGTGCTCGATCGGCACGCCCATCGGCTCCCATATGCAGCCGCCGCTGACCAGCAGCGCATAGTCAGTGGGCTCGACCTCCATAATGGTCGCGGTGTTGAACCTCTCCTTCACGACGATCGCGCTCGGGTCATCGGACCGGTTCATCAGCCGGGTGTAGTAACAGGTGCCACCGGCGTCCGTGTGGTATTTCCCCGGCAAGATGTCCTCTCCGACGAGGTACTCGCCGTCGCTGAACCCGTCGCCGTCGCCGGACGCCTCGCGGGCGCTGGACCCCTCGCGGGCGCAGGTGCTCGTATTCGGTGCGTCGCAGCCTGGCTGTGGGTAGCTGCGGCGAGGGGCCTAAACCAAACCACCCGGACCCGCACCGCCACCCCAGAAGAGCCTTGCGGAAATCTCGTTCGGGTCGTACTCGCGACCGGATTTGTTGCCCGCCCAGATGTCGGTTTCGTCTTTGCCGCAGCGTTGGCATCGCTGATACGCCTTGGCGTCCTCGGTGCGGAAGGTCTCCCACCGGTGGCGGTTCAGCCGGCAGAACAGCGGACGCCGGTGACGCGGGAACACGAGTTCCATGTCGGCGGCGGCTGCTTCGGATGGGGTG
>DATFRC010000274.1:0-4992 GCA_035263725.1 Jatrophihabitantaceae bacterium
CTGCTCGAGCGGCCAGGCAGTTACCCCAACGGGATAGCCTTCGACGCCCAGGGCCGGTTCTACTGGAGCGAATCGAAGGCGCACCGGGTCTGCCGGCTGGACGGTTCTGACGCGGTCACATTCTGCCAGCTACCCGATACCCACGTGCCCGACGGCATGGCGTTCGCCGCCGACGGGCGGCTCTTCGTCGCCAACACGACGTTCGGCGGGGTGACGGTGCTTTCCCCGGACGGCGAGGTGCTGTCCGAGATCGATCTCGGCGAGCACGCGACGAACGTCGTCTTCGACGGCTCGGCGCTCTACGTGACCGCCACCCGCACCCCGGAGATCGAGGCATCGGAGCGCACGGGCTCGTTCTGGCGGGTCGAAACCGACGCCGTCGGGCTCGAGCTCATCGCGGGCGAGCTGTAGCGAGGGCCCCAAACTCAGCCGGCGCCGGACCCGAACTGGCGGAGGGCCTGCGGGTTCGGCCGGCTGTCTAGAAATTCCCTGAGCGCAACGTAGCTCTCCGGGGTGATCGCGTCGGGCACAGCGAGGCCGACCCGGGCAAGTGCCTCTGCGAGGCCGTCGCGCTGGCCGACCACGACGAGGTCATAGCCGTGCCGGGAGAACTCGTCCGCCTGCTCGGCGACCTCGAAAAGCAGCCGCTGCGTGACCGCGTCCGGATAGTCGTCGGCGGGCAACTGGACCACGCCCCAGCCAGCCTCGGCGGCGGCGGCGACGCCGTCCACGCCGCCCCGTGGCGGGTTCACGAACTGGTCGGCGACCAGGGCGACACGGAACGAGCGCTGGTCACGCTTCATCAGGCCTCCGTCAGCTTGCTGACCTGCCGCGCAGCGGTCGGCATGATCAGCCGTCGAGCGCGGACTCGACTGCCGCCCGCTGGGTAGCCTCGTCATACCCGGGGATCGCGTGCGCCTCGCCGACGACCCGCGGGAAACCGATGCCGCGGCTGGTCAGCTCCCGCCTGAGCTCCTCGACGAAGATGCCCTCGCCGCTGATCAGCTCGGGCGAGCCGTCCGGCCATTCCGGGCGGCCACCGCGCTGCGGATCGGAGCTTGTGATGGTCACGCCCATGGACGGGCTGCCGTCGACCCCGATCAGGACGACATCTTCGCCCTGATCGACGCGCAGCGCGATCACGTCGGCGACGGCGGTAGCGAGCCTGGCGCAATGCCGCCGGAAGGCGGCGGTGTCGTATTGCTCGCGCACCGCCCAGAACCGGTTCAGGCCGGCGAACGCGAGCTCGGGGCATGGCATCTGTTCGATCCGCCAGCCCTTGGCCCGCAGCACGTCAACGATCGGGGAGAAGACCCCGGCGCAGTGGGCACCGTCGCCGACCTTGGAGTTCTGATTGAGGACGCAATGTGCGACGAACGCGACACCCATGCACCGAGCATACGGCCGGCTCGTTTGCCTGCGATCGGTGACACTGCCAGGATCGGCGCCATGAACGACGCGAATGCCCAAGCTGTCGCCGGTCCGGAACGCGATTTCGTCGGCTACGGCCCCGAGCCTCCGCGCGTGGTCTGGCCCGGCGGAGCGCTGGTGGCGATCAATCTGGTGGTCAATTACGAGGAAGGCGGTGAGTACTCGCTCGCCGACGACGGCTGCAATGACACGTGGGGTGAGTACTCGTTTCAGTACGGGCCGGAGATTCGCGATCTTGGCACCGAGACGCACATGGAGTACGGGAGCCGGGTCGGCATCTGGCGACTGTGCCGTCTTTTCGACCGACACGAGATAGCCGTAACCTTCAACGCGTGCGCCCGTGCGCTCGAGCGCAACCCGCCGCTGTGCGCCTGGCTGCGAGATCGCGACCATGACGTGCTCGGGCATGGTTACCACTGGTACGGTCCGGATGCCGGCCCCGGGCCGGCCATGACGCGCGAGCAGGAGCGGGCCGAGATCGCGCAGGCTGTCGAGTCGCTGCAGCGGACGACAGGCCAGCGGCCGCGCGGCTGGATGGTGCGGTCGTTCCCGACCGTGCACACCAGGGAACTGCTTGCCGAGGATGGCGGCTTCCGCTACGACTCGGACGCGAATAACGACGAGCTCCCATACTTCGTGACGACGCTCGGCCGGCCATTCCTTGTCGTGCCGTACACGAAGGTGCACAACGACGTCCGTTACCTGATTCCGCCGACCTACGCCACGCCTCGGCACTTCGGCGAGGGTCTGCGGCTCAGCCTGGACTATCTGCTCGAGGAGTGCAGGAGTGGCCTCGGCGGGCGGATGATGTCGGTCGGAGTGCACCCACGCTGGAGCGGGCAGCCGGGCCGGGCATCGGGACTGCGCGATTTCGTGGAGTACGCCCTCGGCCAGCCAGACGTGGCGTTCATGCGCCGGATCGACATCGCCGATTTCTGGGCCGCTACGTTCCCTCCCGCCGCCTAGCCCCGGTCGTCAGAGCCTGGGCACGTCCGCCATCAGCCTGGCGGTGTATGCGTCCGTCGGATGCTCAAGCACCTGCGCGACCGGCCCGGACTCGACGACGACACCGTCGCGCAGGACGACGGCGTGCTGCGCGATCGAACGCACGAGGGCGAGGTTGTGGGTAATGAAGAGCATTGCCAGGTGGCGTTCACGCTGCAGCCTGCGAAGCTCTTCGACGATGACCGCCTGCACCGACACGTCAAGCGCGGAGGTCACCTCGTCGCAGATGAGCAGGTCGGGCTCGACGACCAGCGCCCGGGCGATTGCGACGCGCTGCCGTTCTCCGCCGGAGAGCTGATCGGGATAGCGGGACAGGAAGTCGCCGCCAAGCGAGACGTCTTCGAGCGCGCGGGCAGCGCGCTCAGACCGCTCTCGGAACGGCAGGCCAACAAGCTCGTCAAGCGGCTGCGCGACGATCTGCCCGATGGTCTTCCTTGGATTGAGCGAGGTGTACGGGTTCTGGAAGATGTACTGGATCCGCCGCAGCGTATCCTTCGGCCGCTCCCGCACCCTCGGAGCAAGGCGCGCGCCCTGGAACGTAATCTCACCCGTCCAGTTCGGGTGCAAGCCGATAATGCAGCGGGCGAGCGTGGTCTTCCCCGAGCCGGACTCGCCGACCACTGCGACGCACCACTCGGGCGGTACATCAAGCTCGACGCCTGAGAGCACCGGCGTGCGGCCGTACAGGGCAGAGATGCCGCGCACGGATAGGGCCGGCGAGCTGCCGTCCCCGGTTGGTTCGCGTACCGCAGCGGTCCGCGCTGCCGTCGTCGCGCGGACGTCGGCCGTGCGGATGCACCGCACCTGGCGGGCATCGACCAGGACGGGCTCCGGTGCCTCGCTGCGGCATTCGCTTATCACGTACGGACATCGCGGCGCGAACGAACAGCCGCGGCCGCGCCGTCCGGGTCGCGGCGGCTGGCCCTCGATTCCGGCCAGCGTCTCGGCGCGGCCTGGCGACGGCACCGCGGCCAGCAAGCCGCGCGTGTAGGGATGGACGGGCTCGCCGAACACCTTGGCGGTCGGGCCGATCTCGACGATTCGGCCCGCGTACATGACCGCCACCTCGGCAACCAGTCCACCGACCACGGCCAGATCGTGGCTCACGTAGACGGCGGCCACACCGTATGAACGGCAGAGGCTGCGGACGGTATCGAGAATGTGCCGCTGGGTCGTGACGTCAAGCCCGGTCGTTGGCTCGTCGAGCACGATCAGCGACGGCCGGCAGCAAAATGCCATGGCCAGCCCGACGCGCTGCTGCTGGCCGCCGGACAGTTGATGGGGATAACGGCGGAGCATTTCAGGCGTCGTGTCCAGCCGAGCCTCGGCCATGACCTCAAGGACACGACCGGCCGGGTCGTCGACCGCGCCGGGATGCACGCGCAGCGCCTCTTTGAGTTGCGTTCCCACCCGGAGTGTGGGGTTGAGGGCTGCCGCTGGATCCTGCGGAACGTAGGCGACGCGCGCGCCGCGCGCCGCGCGCAATTCTGCGTTGCCGAGTCCGAGCAGGTCGACTCCGTCGAGCCTGACCTCGCCCGAGGAGATGCGCAGGCCGCGCCGGGTGTGACCAAGCAGCGCGAGCGCGACGGTCGTCTTGCCCGACCCCGACTCGCCGACGAGGCCGAGCACGTTCCCGGCCGGCACTGCGAAGCTGATGTCGCTGACGACGTCCGGGCCGGATCGACCGATCCGGATCTCGAGATCGGCTACCTCCAGCCTGACCGGAGCAGCGGCCGACGTCGGCGGGATGCCGGCGTCGGCTGGGGCGGAACCCGTCGTCACTGCTACCGCCCGAGGCCGAGATCGTCGGTCAGCGCGGCTTCTTCTGGCCGGCGGTCGACGCCAAGAGTTACCCGCGCGACCGCGTCGGTGAAGGTGTTGGTGCCGATCGTCAGCAGGGCGATCAGGGCCGCCGGGACGATCACCGCCCACGGGTTGAGCTGAAGGCCGATCCGGTTCTCGTTGATCATCAGGCCCCAGTTGGCCGCGGGAGGCTGCTGCCCGAACCCGAGGAATGACAGCCCGGCCATGATCACGATCGAGTAGGTCAGCCGCAGCCCGGCCTCGACCATGAGCGGGCTGATCAGGTTCGGCAGGATCTCCTTCGCCATTACCTTGGCCGGTCGCATCCCCTGCAGTTCGACCACCTTGACGAAATCCCGCTCCGTGACATCAAGCGTGGCAGACCTGATGACCCTGGCAACGGCCGGCGCATGCGACAGCCCGACGGCGATGACTATGAGCCACAGCCGCGGGCCGAGGACGCTGACGAGCAGCAACGCGAAGACAAGCTGCGGGAACGCGAGTATCACGTCGACGGTGCGCATGATGAAGCCGTCGGCCCGGCCGCGCCGGTAGGCCGCGGAAATTCCGGCGGCGGCGCCGACCACAATCCCGAGCGCGGTCGCCGCCGCCGCCATGACCAGCAGCGCCCAGCCTCCGTTCAGCACCCGAGACAGCACGTCCCTGCCGAGGAAGTCGCTGCCGAGCGGCAAGTTACCCGACGGCTTGGCGAACGTCAGGGTCATCAGCGCATCGGGTGAGTGCGGGGCGACA
>DATFRC010000275.1:0-20010 GCA_035263725.1 Jatrophihabitantaceae bacterium
GGCGTTCTTGGCGACGTCCCAGGCGTAGCCGCTGACGAACAGCACCGACCGCGCCCGGGTGAACGCGACGTACGCGAGGCGGCGCTCCTCGTCCTGGTGCCGCTCGCGAACCTCGGCGGCGTGCCGCTTCACGATCTCGCCGACCTGCTTTCGGCTCGCGGCATGCTCCAGTCGCAGCGCCGGAAGCTCACCGCGATCACCCCGCAGTGGGGCGGGCAGCAGCTGCCGGGTACGTGTCCAGTCGACGGCCCTGGGCTCGGCCGGGAAGACACCGCAGACCAGCCCCGGCACCGCGACCACGTCCCACTCCAGGCCCTTTGCGCCGTGCACGGTGAGGATCTGTACGCGCTCCTTCTCAACGGCGACCTCACCGGATTCCAGGCCGTTCTCCTCCACCTCGGCGGCGTCGAGGAAAGCCAGGAACGCCGGCAGCGTCGCCTCGTCGGCATCAGCCGCGAACCGGGCCGCCTCGTCGAGGAACCGGTCGAGGTGCACCCGGCCGACGGCCACCCGGTCGGCACGCGCCGCCACCTCGACGTCCACCCCGATCACGCGCTCGACGTCGGCGACCAGCTCCGCGAGCGGCGCCGACAGCCGCCGGCGCAACGCGCGCAGCTCGACGGACAGCGCCCGCATCCGTGAGAGCCCGGCCGGCGAGTAGCGGCCCTCCGGCCCGAGGTCGTCGAGCGCCTCGATAAGGCTTCCCTGATCGATGTCCTCGGCGGCGTCGACACGGCGCATCCGCGCGAGCTCGCGAGCGCGGTCGCTCAGCGCAGCAAGATCACGTGGCCCGATGCGCCACCGCGCGCCGCTGAGCAGCCGTGCCAGGGCGGAGCCCGACTTGTGGTCGGCCAGCACCCGCAGCGTGGTCACCACCTCGACCACCTCGGGCGTGGTGAGTAGCCCGCCCAGGCCGACGACCTCGACCGGCAGCCCTTCGGCCAGCAGGGCCATACGCACCGCGTCGATCTGCGAGCGCCGCCGGACGAGCACCGCCGCCGTGCGCTCACCCGCGAGCCGCGCCTCCCACTCCGCGCGCATCCGGGTAGCCAGCCACTGCGCCTCGTCCTCTACCGTCTCGGTGACCGCCGCGCGGATCGTGCCGGGCCCGGCGCCGGGACGGGCCCTGAGAGCGACCGTTGCGGCGCCGGTGCGCAGCGGCGCGGCGACGGCGTTCGCCGCGGACAGCACGACCTCGTCGTTGCGCCAGCTGGTACTGAGCGGGTACGTGACAGCCCCACCGAACGTCGCCGGAAACCGGCCGATGTTGCCGGCGCTCGCTCCGCGCCAGCCGTAGATCGACTGAAACGGGTCGCCCACTGCGGTGACCGGGTGCCGGTCGCCGAACAGCCCGGCCAGCATGACCGCCTGCGCCTGGCCGGTGTCCTGGTACTCGTCGAGCAGTACCGCGCCGAATCGTTCCCGCTCGATGCGTGCCACATCGGGCAATCCCGCGAGCCTCGCTGCGAGGGCCATCTCGTCGCCGAAATCCACAGCCGGCATGCGGTGCTTGCTGGCCTGGTATTCACTCACGAGCGGAAGCAGCGCGCCACGGTGGCGCAGCGATTCCAAGAGTTTGCCGGCGTCACTTGTCGGCGGCGGCTCACCGCCGTAGACGGCGGTGAGCCGCTTCTCCAGCGCGGTGCCGAACTCCGCGACGGCGTCCGGCTCGGCGAGGTGGTCGGCCAGCTGCGCAGTCAGTGCGAGGACGTACTGCGACACCGATGCCAGCGCGCCGATGCCACGGGGCAGGTCGCCGCCGTAGCGTCGCACGACCGAGTCGGCGAGCTGCCAGCACACTGCCTGCGACAGCAGCCGAGGGTTCGGCTCGGCGCCGACGCGCATCGCGTGCTCGCCCACCAGCCGGCTGGCGTAGGCGGCGTAGGTCAATACGGTCGGCTCGCCGCCGAGCAGCTCGGCAAGGTGCTCGGTGTCGTCGGGACGTTCGTTCTCGACGACCCGGCGCCATTGCGAGAGGCGCCATCGGATGCGCCGGCCCAGCTCAGCCGCCGCCTTACGAGTGAACGTCAGGCCGAGCACCGCCGCCGGCGTGACGTGGCGGTTGGCCACCAGCCACACCACCCGAGCGGCCATCGTTTCGGTTTTGCCGGATCCCGCACCGGCGATCACCACCGCGGGCTCTCGCGGTGCCTCGATCACCGCGGCCTGCTCATCGGTGGGTGCCGACAGGCCGAGCAGCAGGGCGAGCTGAGTTGACGAGATCACGCCGTCACCTGCCGGCCCTCGGACATGAGCGGGCAGCTGGACTTGACATCGCATGCACCGCAGTAGGAGTTCACGGTGGCGGTGAAGACGCTGCCGCGCAGCCGCTGCGCCACGTGGTCGACCCGGTCGCCGATCCAGCCCGGATCGTCGGCGTCGGCGAGTGGTGGCTGCACCTGCTCGACGACGCCCTTGTGCGACGTGCCGACCTGCACGAGCCGGGCGCCGCCGGAGGTGGCCGCGCCGAACGCACCCGCCTCGACGGCTAGCTGGTACGCGCCGAGCTGGGCATTGGTTGTGGGGTCGTCGGCTTTGCTGCGCCCGGTCTTGAGGTCGACCACCACCGACCGACCGGATGCGTCGTGCTCGAGGCGGTCGACCCGCCCGCGCAACCTCGCTTCGCCCACCACGACGTCGAAATCGCGCTCAACGTCGACCAGCGACAGCGTGGCGCGGCTGCCCCGTTGCCATTCGATCAGCTTGGCCAGCATCGTCCGGGCGCGCTCGCGCTCGTGGGCGGCCAGCCAGGACGCTCCGAAGTCGAGGGTGTGCCAGCGCTCGTCGAGTAGCCGTTCGAGTGTCGGCAGGTCGGCGTCCGGTGCGGCCGCCGACACGTCGTGGATCAGCGTGCCCAGTGATGCCCCGACCTGGTCGTCGTCGCGGGCCCCGAGTTGGGTCAGCAGGGCACGCAGCTCGCAGCGCAGGTAGGACTCGATGCGTGACGGACTGATGGTCACCGGCCGTTCCGGATCGGCCACCGGCCCGTCGTCGGACAGCGGGCTGAGCCCCCACCACTCATCCGGATGCGCGCCGGCGACGCCGGCGCGGGCCAGCCGGCCGAGCTCGCCAGCCGCCGCTTGCCGCTCGGGGCCCACTGCGCCCGGATCGCACACCACCGCGCGTAGCGTCGCGACGAGGTCGGGCAGGTGCACGCCCCGGGGAACGCTCACATACGGACGTTCTCCCTCGACCGGGTCGATCTCGTCGAGGAACCGGGACGGCTGCTCATCGTCGCCGGCCACGGCAGTCACGACCAGCCGGCGCCGCGCCCGGGTGGCGGCAACGTAGAACAGGCGCCGCTCTTCGGCGATCTGGGGGGCAAGCGTCGACACACCCGCCCCGTCGCGTCCGGCCGCGATGTCGACCAGCAGGTCGGAGCCGAGCAGCGTGCCGCGCCGCCGCAGGTCGGGCCACACGCCTTCCTGGACGTGGGCCACGACGACGAGGTCCCATTCGAGACCCTTGCTGGCATGTGCCGTCAGCACCTGTACAGCCTCGCTGCGCATCGGGTTCGGGGTGCGCGTCTCACCTGGAATCTGTTGAGCCTCCAGGTGCTCGAAGAAGCGCTCGGGTGCTGCGCCGGGTTGCCGGTCCGTGAATCGCGCCGCCGACTCGAACAGTTCGATCACGGAATCGAGATCGCGGTCGGCCGCTGCCCCGGCCGGCCCCCCGGAAAGACTCGCGGACTCCCACGTGTAGGCCAGCCCGGTGGCATGCCAAACCGCCCAGAGCACGTCCTCGGCGCTCGCCCCGGCGGAGGGCGCCCGGCGGCCCGCTGCGAGCACGGATGCCACGCGCTGGACCGGCCGCCGCACCCGCTCCGGTAGCAGGCCCGCGCCGGGTTCGTCGAGCAATGTGGGCGCCAGCTGGCCGTCGCCGCTGGCCCGCAGCTCGCGGCGCAGTCGTCGCAGCTGCAGCGCGTCGGCGCGCCCGATGGGGCCGAGCAGCAGGTGTTCGGCGAGGTCCTCGGTGAGCTCGTCCGGGCGCAGCACGCACCGAAGCGCGGTAAGCAGGTGCGCCACGGCGGGCTGCTCGGCCAGCGGGACATCCGAGCCGGGCACCGCGACCGGCACCCCGGCCGCGACGAGCGCGCGCCGCAGCACGGCCAGCGTCGTAGTCGTCGAGCGGACCAGCACGGCCATCCGCGACCACGGCACTTCGTCGTCGAGATGTGCGCCGCGCAGCATCGCCGCAACGTAGGACGCCTCCTCTGCGGCCGAGCGCAGCAGCCCCACCTCGACGCGTCCGGGCGGCGCACCCTGGGGCGCGGACAGCGCCCGGTGCTCAGCCCGGCCGGGAAGCCGCATCGCGATCCGGCGGGTGGCCGCCAGCAGGGCCGAACCGGCCCGGCGTGAGGTGCCCAGCGCGACCACGGGCAGCTCACCGAACCGGTCGGGGATCGCTGTTGGTTCGGCGCCACGGAATGCGTAGATCGACTGGTCGGGATCGCCGACGATGATCAGCTCGTCGGCGCCACCTGCGAGCAGGGCGAGCAACTCCGCCTGAGCCGGGTCGGTGTCCTGGTACTCGTCCACGAGGATGTGCCGCCGCAGGGTCCGCTCGCGGGCGAGCAGCGCCGGATCCGCGAGCAACGCGTCGGTGGCAGCGCGGATCAGCTCGGCCGGATCCCACGCGCCCGGCCGCGCCAGTGACGTCACGTCCAGGTACTCCTGGAGGAAGCCGCCCGCGGCGACCCAATCGTCGCGGCGCCGCGCGCGTCCGAGTGCCGCCAGCCGTGGACCGTCCAGTCCGCGCTCGACGGCACGGAGCAGCAGGTCGCGCAGCTCGCCGGCGAACGCCCGGGTGCCCAGAGCCGGACGCAGCCCTGCCGGCCACCGGGACAGGTCGCCTCCGACGAGTTCGCGCAGGATCACGTCCTGTTCCGGCCCGGACAGCAACCGCGGGGCCGGCAGCTGGGCCGCCACCGCCACCATGCGCAGCACGCCGAACGCGTAGGAGTGGAACGTGCGGGCCACGGGTTCCCGCACCGTGCCGCCCAGCCGTGCGGTGACGCGGTCGCGCAGCTCGCCGGCCGCTCGCCGTCCAAACGTCAGCATCAGCAACTGCTCGATGGGCACGCCGGCCTCGACCCGGGCCACCGCCGTCTCGACCAGCGTGGTCGTCTTACCGGTGCCGGGACCGGCCAGCACCAGCAATGGTCCGCCGGGGTGTTCGACGACCCGGCGCTGGGCATCGTCCAGCCGGGGCGCGGTCACCGCCGCGCGGGTCGGGCGCACCAGCCGGTAGGTCGTGGTCACTGTCATCGGAGCCATCCCAGCACGCCGCTACGACGATTTCCCGTCCCATCGGTAGACACGCAGGTCGACGCGGCCGTCCGTTACTCGAACCCCTTCGGCGATGAGCCGCTGGCGCTGCTCGTCGCGCAGGTGATCAGCGAACGTACCGTCGGCGTGCAGCACGCGGTGCCAGGGCACACTGCCGCCGTCGTGCCGAAGCACGTGCCCGACCAGCCGGGGCGTTCGCGCGCCGGCGTACTCGGCGACGTCGCCGTAGCTCATGACGCGGCCGGCCGGGATCGCCTCGACACAGGTCAGGATGCGCTGGGCGAGCTCGTCGTTCACCGAGGCTGGCGGCCGGTCAGCGCGATCATGCGTTCCTCGTCCGTGGCGTCGTCCGGCGGCTCAACCGCCGGCGCGAAGTACGGCTCCGCGCCGCCGTACCGCTCGGCTAGGGGCCTCACGAACTGCACGAGGTCGTCGGGCAGCGGATCACCGACGCCGATCGCCCGACCCAGATCCCAGCCGTGAATCGTCAGGTCGGCGATCATCTCGCCGATGTACTCCGTGGCCGGCGTCGGACCGCGCGAGAGATTCACGTCGCGGTCAAGCGCACCCGGCTCGCCGAACGCCCGCTGCGAGTCGAGGGCAGCGTCGTCCCAGGCGGCTACCCGGTCAGGGCCGAGGGTGCGCTTGACGGATTCCACGATGCCGCCCGCGGACGCCAGGTCGTGCCCGCCGACCAGAGGCGGCACCCACAGGTGTTCGTCGATGACGTGGTCGACCAACGTGGCGACATCCCACTCAGCGCACGGCGTGCCAAGGCTCCATTGGTCAGCGCGTACGGCATGTACGCGCGACCCGAACAACGCGCACCCCACCTTGAAGAGTGCCAGCAGATCGCTCATGTGCAAGTAATACCCGCCGGCACCGTCGAGCGGAACCTGTCAGTACGACGGCAGGCTCGGATCGACCTGTCGCACCCAGGCCACCACGCCGCCCTGCACGTGGACGGCGTCGGAGAAGCCGGCCGCCTTCACCGCGGCCAATGTCTCCGCCGAGCGCACCCCCGTCTTGCAGTACATGACCAGCTGCTTGTCCTGGGGCAGCGAGGCGAGCGCGTCGCCGCGCAGGATCTGATCCTTCGGGATCAACGTCGCGCCGGGAATCCGTACGATCTCCCACTCGGCCGGTTCGCGCACGTCCACCAGGTAGAGCGGCTTGTCGGAATCCAGGAGCTCTTTCAGCTCGGACGGCGTGATCGTCGAGCCGACGGCAGCCGCGGCGGCCTCCTCGGAAACGACACCGCAGAACTCCTCGTAGTCGATCAGCTCGGTGATCTTCGCAGTGTTCGGGTCCTTCCGGATCTTGATCTCGTGCCAGCTCATCTCGAGTGCGTCGAACACGAGCAGTCGGCCGAGCAACGTCTCGCCGATGCCGGTGATGAGCTTGATGGCCTCGTTCACCATCACCGATCCGATCGAGGCGCACAGCACGCCGAGCACGCCGCCCTCTGCGCAGGAGGGCACCATGCCGGGCGGCGGCGGGTCGGGGTACAGGTCGCGGTAGTTCGGGCCGTACTTGTCCCAGAACACGCTGACCTGGCCGTCGAACCGGTAGATCGAGCCCCATACGTACGGCTTGCCGAGCAGCACGCAGGCGTCGTTCACCATGTATCGGGTCGCGAAGTTGTCGGTGCCGTCGAGGATCAGGTCGTAGCCGGAGAAGATCTCAAGGACGTTGTCGTTGTCGAGACGCTCCTCGTGCACGATGACGTTCACGAGTGGGTTGATCTCGCGGACGGTATCGCGCGCCGATTCCGCCTTGGGGCGGCCGATGTCGCTTTGCCCATGGATGATCTGGCGCTGCAGGTTCGACTCGTCAACCACGTCGAAGTCGACGATGCCCAGCGTGCCGACGCCGGCGGCTGCCAGGTACATCAGCGCAGGCGAACCCAGCCCACCTGCGCCCACGACCAGCACGCGGGCGTTCTTGAGCCGCTTCTGCCCGGCCATCGCGACATCGGGAATGATCAGATGCCGGCTGTAGCGGCGCACCTCGTCGACGGTCAGCGACTCGGCGGGCTCGACCAATGGGGGCAGGGTCACAACAACATTCCTTCCAGATACGTATCCACCGATGGGAAACCGGCGACCCACGCCCCAGTATTCCGCTCCGATCCCCGGACGCGCGTGCTCCCGCTTAGTTCGGGATGCGCGGGTTGTTCTGCGGGGTATCCGGTGCCTCGACGCCCGGCGCGTCCGTGGCGCCCGGCGGGTACGGCCACGGGTTTGCGGCACAGATCTTGCCGCTGACCGACCGCAGCCCGATGGTCTGCTGCATCATCACCGGCGCCAGCCCGTTCGACAGGCAGACGTGGCTGTGCATATGCCCGAGTGCGTGCCCGCTCTCGTGGTTGATCATGTAAATGTGATACGCGGGGAGATCGGCGATGTACGAGACGTCGCCGCGTACCCAACGGGCGACATTGAGCACGACCCGGGAGTCTTGGTTAGGGGCCCAGCAGGACGTCTCGATCTTCAGTTCGAAGCCGCACAGGGCGCGCACAGTCATCGACGACGTGAGCGTGACGTGGAAGTCGGCCCATCCGGAGTCGACGCGCTGCAGCGCGACGCCGCTGCGCGCGGTCCAGCTGTGGGGGTCGTCGAGCGAGGTGTCGACCAGCTTGGCGAAAGCGGTCAGATCCACACCGGTGATGCCGTTCTCGACGTCGACCGTGTAGCGGTGCAACGTCCCGTGGCCGACCACCGGCCCGGTGCCCGGCAGCACCCGGAACGTTCCGGTACCCCGCACCGTGTACGCCGGACCGGATGGCAGCGCGTCGGAGGCCAACGCCTCGCTTTGCACGCTCCCGCTCGGCTGGTCGCTCTTGAGCTCTGCCGTCCCCGGGTAGGCCGGCGGCGCCGCATGCGCGGATGTGTGCCCGCCTGCGGGTGGTGGCGTCGCGGCCCTGTGCGATAGCGAGGGCCTCGTGGTCGTCATGAGCACAACGACGGTGACCGCGGTGAGCACAGGCAACGCATAGGCGCGCCAGCCGTAGCGACGCACGAACGTGCGGACGCCGCGGCGCAGCGCACCTGGCCCCTGGTCATATTCGTCCGCGTACCGCTCTTCGTCGTCGAGATAGTCATCGCGTGACCTCATAGTCACGCCGCCGTAATCCCGGACATCTCGCACGCGCTCAGGGTGCCACACCCTCTTCGGCCGCTCTGTCAACGCGCCGGACGTCCTCGAGCAGAGCCAACGCCGCGCGGGCGGTCGTCACGGGATCCTCGAGCTGAGCCACATGGCCGACGTCGGGCAACAACAGCAGCCGGGCCCCCGGGATCGTGCGTGCCACCCGCGGCGCCAGCGCCACGTCTACGAGTCGATCGCGCCCACCCCAGACAACCAGGGTCGGTGCCCTGATGCCCGCCATGCGGGTCCAAAGGCTGCGCCGGCCGGTGACCAGGTAGGTGCGCACGAGGCCCCGCAAGGAGCGCAGCAGCGCATCGGTTGACCAGCTGTATCCATCGCGCAGCTCGATCTCCTCGACCGCCTCTGCCAGGCGGTTGGGCGGCACCCGCGACGGGTCTGCCAAGCACAGACCGATCACCGCCTGGGCTCGCGCGTCCGCCGGATAACGGACAATACGCCGCCGGATCACTCCCCCGGTGCCCGGCACCAGCGCAACGGCCAGCATCGGGTCGACCCGCAGCCGCTTCGGACGCAGGTCCGGCACCGCCGGGGACGTGAGCGTCAGGGACCGGACGAGGTCGGGACGCTGCGCGGCGATCAGGATCGAGATCACGCCGCCCATCGAGTTGCCGAACAGGTGCACGGGACCCCGGGCGGACTGGTCGAGGTAACGAGTCACGGTTCCGGCGTGCGCCTCGATCGAGTAGTCGCGGTCGGGTGCCGGCCCGGAGCGGCCGAATCCCGGCAGGTCAAGCGCCTCGATCGCGAGCCACGGCGCGAGCTGCCCGGCGAAGTCCGTCCAGTTCGTTGACGCTCCGCCCAGCCCGTGCACCAGCAGCGCAGGCTCGCCGCCGCTCGGAGTGGCACGCACGAACAGCTCGGCGGCACCTACTCGAACCCGACGGCCAGGCCACGGCGGAACGGACACGTCCAGTGGCGGCAGCGGCGCGGATGACAGACGTGCCGGGAGCATCACGCCGACTTGCGGCGAGCGGCCTTCTCCGCGACCTTCTTCGCCGGGGCTTTGCGGGCCGGAGCTTTCTTGGCCGCCACCTTCTTTGCCGGTGCCTTCTTGGCCGGAGCTTTCTTGGCCGGGGCCGCCTCGCCGCGGCTGCGCTTGGCCGCCTCGACGGATGCGCGCAACGCCGCCATCAGGTCCACCACCTGGCCCGTGTCGGGAGCGGCGGGTGCCGTCTCGACGACCTCGCGTCCCTCGATCTTGGCGTCGATGACCTTCTGCAGCGCCTCGCGATAGTCGTCGTGGTACTGCTCGGGCTCGAAGTCGCCGGCCATGCTCGCCACGAGCGACTCTGCCATCGCCTGTTCCTGCGGGCGCACTTGCACGTCGTCGTCGAGGAAGGCGAAGCTCGCCTCGCGCACCTCGTCCGGCCAGATCATCGTCTCGAGGACAATCACCCCGTCGCGAACCCGAAGAGTCGCCAACTGCTCGCGGTTGCGCAGCGCCACCTTGACCAGGCCGACCATCCCGCTGCTGTCCAGGGCATCGCGCAGCAGGACGTACGGCTTGACGGCGGGCTGCTCGGGCTCGAGGTAGTAGCTCTTCGCGAAGTAGATCGGGTCGATCTGATCGGAGGGCACAAACTGCAGCACGTCGACGACGCGGGCGCTCGGCAGGGGCAAGTCGGCGAAGTCTTCGTCGCTGAGCACCACCGTTTCACCGCTGGGCAGCGTGTAACCCTTGGCGATGTCGGCGTAGGCGACCTCCTCGCCGTCAGCCTCAGCAACCCGCCGGTATCGGATGCGGGAGCCGTCGCTGCGCCGTACCTGGTGGAAGCTGATGTCGCGCTCCTCGGTGGCCGCGAACATCTTGACGCCGATGTTCACCAGGCCGAATGACACCGCGCCTTTCCAGATTGCCCGCATGCGAGTCTCCTAACTCGGCTGCACCTCCAACCATCATTCCCGATCAGGGCAAGATGAGTGTGCGATGCCAGCCCCGCCCACGCCGATGCTCGCCACCGCGGGCAGCGTGCTGCCGTCCGGACCAGGCTGGGCATACGAGTTCAAATGGGACGGCGTGCGCGCCCTCGTCTCCGTCACGGCGGCCGCGGTACACATCACCAGCCGGCTCGGCAACGACGTCACCGTCGCATACCCGGAACTAGCCGGGCTGGGCGCAGATATCGAGGACGCACTCGTCGACGGCGAGATCGTCGCGTTCGAGGACGGGCGACCGTCGTTCGGGCGGCTCCAGCTGCGGATGCACGTCCGAGCGGCCGGCCAGGCGGCACAGCTGGCAACCGAGGTTCCGGTGTCGTTCATCGCGTTCGACCTGCTGCGCCTCTACGGCGTCGACCTGACCGACCGGCCGTTCGCCGAACGGCGCGCCACACTCGAGCGGTTGGCCGCCGACCATCCACAGTGGACAGTGAGCCCGTCGTTCGACGACGGGCGGGCGACCGAGCAGGCGGCGCGCACGCACGGGCTGGAGGGGGTCGTGGCCAAGCGGCTCACCAGCCGCTACCGCGCGGGGACGCGTACCGCGGACTGGGTCAAGGTGAAGTTCCGGGAGGGCGGCGACTTCGTCGTGGTCGGCTGGGAGTCCGACGCGCTCGACGCGAGCATGACGCTGAGCTCGCTGCTGCTCGGCTACTACGAGGGGGACGTGGTGCGCTTCGCCGGCAAGGTGGGCAGCGGGCTGTCGGGGCGCCACGTGGCAGAGCTCTCCGGTCGCCTGCGAGCCCGTTCGGATCCCGTGCTCGCCGACCTGCCACCGCCCTCACCGGGCCGCGCCGTCACATGGGTGGAGCCTGACGTGGTCGTCGAGGTCATGTACTCGCACTGGGCAGACGACGGGCGACTGCGCCATCCGGTATTCGTCCGCGTCCGAGACGACAAACCCGCACGAGAGGTCGCACGCGATGGCTGACCGGGTCACCGTGGAGGTCGAGGGCCGGCGGCTGTCGCTGTCGAACCTCGGCAAGGTGCTTTACCCCGAGACGGGCTTCACCAAGGGTGAGGTGATCGATTACTACACCCGGATCGCTCCGGTGCTGCTTCGGCATCTCGCTGGCCGGCCGCTGACCGTGAAGCGCTATCCGAACGGCGTCGACGCGGCGTTCTTCTTCGAGAAGAACGCCCCGCGCGGTACGCCGTCGTGGGTGCGCACCGTGACCCTGCCGGTGCCGGGCTCGACCATGGACCGCGAGACGATCGACTTCGTCGTGGTGGAGGAGCTGGCGACCCTTGTGTGGCTCGCCAACCTGGCCGCGCTCGAGCTGCACGTCCCGCAGTGGCAGGTAGTCGACGGGCAGAACGCGCCGCGAACCGACCAGCTCGTGCTCGACCTGGATCCGGGTGCGCCCGCCGACATACGGCAGTGCTGCGAGGTGGCGCTTTCCGTGCGCGAGCTGCTGGATGCGGACGGCATTACAGCGTCGGCCAAGACGTCCGGCTCGAAGGGCATGCAGGTGAGCGCTGCGGTCTCGGTGGCCTCCCCGGGCGAGACGTCGCGCTACGCCCAGCACATAGCGCAGCGGCTGGAGGCGGCACACCCCAAACTTGTGGTGTCCCGGATGGCGAAGAGCCTGCGTCCCGGGAAGGTGTTCGTCGACTGGAGCCAGAACAACCCGGCGAAGACGACAGTGGCGCCGTACTCGCTGCGCGCGCGCCCGCTGCCGACGGTGTCGACGCCCGTGTCCTGGGACGAAGTCGCCGCGAAGCAGGCGTTGCGGTTTACCGCACCGGAGGTGCTCGAACGGGTCGCGACGGACGGCGACGAGTTCGCCGCCGCGCTCTCCGACTCGGCTCGGGCGCCACTGCCCGGTTAGGCTGCCGGAATGCCGGACACGGTTGACACTGCGCGGGGCGGGCGCCTGCCCCGCTCGGCGCGCCGCCAGCAACTGCTCGCCGCGGCGCAGGAGGTCTTCGTCGCGAACGGCTACCACGCCGCCGCGATGGACGAGATCGCCGAGCGCGCGGGCGTGTCCAAGCCCGTGTTGTATCAGCACTTCCCCGGCAAGCTGGAGCTGTACCTGGCGCTGGTCGACGAGCAGGCTGACGCGCTCACCACAGCGATCAGCGAATCGCTGGCACGCACCGACGACAACCGCGAGCGCGTCCACGGCGTGCTGTCCGCGTACTTCGAGTTCGTCGACGGCACGGCGCGCAGCGCTCCGGGCGCGTTCCGACTGATCTTCGAGACCGATCTGGGTAAGGACCCGGCCGTGCGGGACCGCGTCGAGCGCACCACCGCCGAGATCACGCGCGCGGTCGCGGAAACGGTGGCCGGCGACACCGGTCTCGACCGCGCCAGAGCCGAGTTGCTGGCAATCGCGCTGACCGGCGGGGCACAGGTGGCCGCGCGGTGGTGGCTCGACAATGATCGTCCGGTGCCGCGCGCGGACGCTGTTCGATTGCTCGAAACCCTGCTGTGGCGCGGCATCTCACACTTCCCGCGCACCGACTGATCCGGAATCTCGGCGCCCGGGCGCGTCGCGATTTCGCTGTGCGCGCAGCGTGACTGTGATGCGGCTGCTCCTGCGCTAGCGTGGATGCTGGTTTGCGAGACGTCACGGCAGGAGGACCGGTGGAGGTCAAGATCGGCGTGCTGCACTCGCCGCGGGAACTCGTGGTGGAGAGCGTCCAGTCCCAGGACGAGGTTGAGGAACTTGTCGCCGCGGCGCTCAAGAGTGTGGACGGGCAGCTGAAGCTCACTGACGACAAGGGTCGGCTGGTCATCATCCCGGCCAACCTGATCTCTTATGTGGAGATCGCACAAGCTGACGTGCGTCGAGTCGGTTTCACGCCTTAGCGGGACCTCATCGCGCGGACGTCGAGCGGGTGGCGTATCTCCTAGCCGTTCAGACCGAGTGTGGCCATGCGCTCGGAGTGCCGGTCAGTGATCCGCTTGATGAGCGCGGCGACCCCAGCCAGGTCGCCCGTGCCTTTGATCAGCAACGTGGTCAGCGAGTCGCGTTCGGCCAGGACGTGCTGCGTCTGGCTGATCGCCTCACCGACGAGGCGCCGGCCCCACAATGCCAGCCGACCGGCGAGCACCGGCTGTGCGGCGATCGCGGCGCGCACCTCGCGCACGGCGAACGCGGCGCTGCCAGCGTCGGCGAGCACCTCGAGGATCAACTCTCGCGTCGCGGGGTCGACGAAGTCGGCGATCTCGCGATAGAAGTCCGCGGCCAGTCCGTCGCCGACGTATGCCTTGACGAGGCCCTCGAGCCAGTCGGCCGGGACCGTCCTGGCGTGGAAGCGCTCCAGGGCGGGCGCGAACGGGGCCATCGCCTCTTCCGGTGACGCCCCCAGCGCGATCAGCCGCTCGGCCAGTAAGCGGTAGTGGCCGATCTCCACTGCCGCCATTTGCGCGAGCGCCGCTCGGCCGGACAGCGACGGCGCCATCCGGGCATCCTCGGCCAGCCGGTCGAAGGCGCTGAGCTCGCCGTAGGCCAGGGCAGCCAGCAAGTCGATGAGCGCAGCGTCGTCGGGCACGGCGGCAGGGTATCGCCTGGCGCATGACTACACTCCGCAAGTGGATCGTCGCGGCTATCGCGGTGATCCGATATCTCCGCGTTGACCCGCTCGGCTGCGAGATCGCAAGATCGCGCCCCGCCGGCCCGCCCTGGCGGCGCTCACAGGTCGGCGCACGAGCCTCGAGGAACGTTCATTGACCGAGCTAGACGAAGCGGCCGTTACGCCGCTCGCCGCGCGGGCCCCGGTCCGCCCGGACAGCCCCGCATTCGCCGACTTTCCGGTCCGCCCCGAGATCGTGGCGGCACTTTCGGATGTGGGCATCACGCACACATTTGCCATCCAAGAGCTCACCCTGCCGATCGCGCTCGCCGGCAACGACCTGATCGGCCAGGCGCGTACCGGTACCGGCAAGACTCTCGGGTTCGGCGTGCCGCTGCTGAACCGGCTGGAGCTGCCCGGCGCCAAGGGTGCGGACGCACAGGCACTCGTCGTGGCACCAACCAGGGAGCTCGCCGTGCAGGTGGCCGGCGACCTTGCCTCCGCCGGCAAGCAGCTGGGCGTACGCGTGCTGACCATCTACGGCGGGCGCCCGTACGAGCCGCAGATTTCCGGATTGCGGCGCGGCGTCGACGTCGTGGTCGGCACGCCGGGACGGCTGCTCGACCTCGTTCAGCAGGGCCACCTGCGGCTCTCGGGAGTCGCCACGCTGGTGCTCGACGAGGCCGACGAGATGCTCGACCTGGGGTTCCTGCCGGACATCGAGAAGCTGCTTGAACTGCTGCCCACCGAGCGCCAGACGATGCTGTTCTCGGCCACGATGCCCGGGCCGATCGTGGCGCTGGCCCGGCAGTTCATGCGCCAGCCCACCCAGATCCGAGCCGACCACAGTTCGAGCGATCCTGCGGCGATCGAGCACGTGGAGCAGTTCGCCTACCGGGCACATGCCCTCGACAAGACCGAGCTGCTCGCCCGGGTGCTGCAGTCCCGCGGGCGCGGCCTGACGCTCATCTTCGCCCGCACCAAGCGCACCGCGGCCAAGCTGGCCGAGGAGCTGGCCGAGCGGGGCTTCGCCGCCGTCGCAATCCACGGTGATCTCGGGCAGGGCGCACGCGAGCACGCGCTGCGGGGTTTCCGGTCCGGCAAAGCGGACGTGCTGGTTGCCACTGACGTGGCCGCCCGCGGGCTGGACGTCGAGGGCATCACACATGTGATCAACTATCAGGCCCCCGACGACGAGAAGACCTATATCCACCGCATCGGCCGCACCGCCCGGGCAGGCGCCTCCGGAAAGGCGATCACGCTCGTCGACTGGGACGAGCTGCCGCGGTGGAAGCAGATCTGTGATGCGCTGGGCCTGCCCTTCCACGAGCCCGCGGAGACGTACTCGACCTCCGAGCATCTGTTCCTCGAACTCGATATCCCGCAAGACGCCGGCCCGCGCGCTCCCGGCGCCGACGAACAGCCGCGCGAGCGGGCAGCACGCCGGTCGCGGCCTGAACGGTCTGGTCCGGAGCAGCCGCGGCGCCAGCGCAGCCGGGTCCGCACTCGCGGCGGCAAGCCGGTCGGGCCGGCCGCGCCGGACTCGGCTCCGGAAACGCCGGCTCCGCGCCGGCGACGGCGGCGGGGCGGGCCACCCGGTCCACAGGCGGATACGTAAGGATCGAACGGTGACCGACGTCGAGGAGCGCGCCGACCCGCTCGCGCGCTACGTGGCGTCAATGCGCCGGCAGCGCCGCTGGTACTTCGCGGTTGTGGCCGCTGTGGCGGCGGTTGCCGTGGCGGTGACCGTAGTCGTGTGGTTCACCGGGGAAATCACCCACGTGCACCTGCACAGCGTCAAGACCGCGCCGCCGAGCGTCCCGCTCGGTACTCCTCCGGCGGAGCCGGCCGCGAAGTGGCGATCCCCGGACGCAACGGCGATCGGCGCACCGTTCTCGGGCGGCACAGTGGTCACCTACTCGGCGCACACGGTCAGCGGTCGCGAGGCGCTTACCGGCCGCGCCTACTGGACGTACACCCGTACGGATCGCAGTGTCTGCCAGGTCGCACAGGTCCAGGGCCGCGCCATCGCCATCTTCGAAAACGCCGGTGCCTGCAACGAGGTCACCACGCTCGACACCGGCACCGGCCAGCGCGAGTGGACTCGGACGCTGGACGAGAACGGCTTGACCGTCACCGGCCGGCCCGTGTTCCTCACCACCTCGGACACGCTCTACGTGTGGATGCTGGGCTTCGTCTACGCCATCGATCCCTCGAGCGGCTATGACCGCTGGACGTTCCCCGCAGACGACGGCTGTGTGCTCACCTCCGTGGTGCCGGGGTCGGCCGGCGTGCTGATGAGCGAGCGCTGCGCCGACGGCGACCAGCTGTTGCTGCGTGACCGCACAGCCGGCATCGACGACAAGCAGACCTCGACGGACAAGAAGAACCAGGTGCTGTGGCGCCTCAAGCACACCAGCACGGTGCCGGTAACGGCCGACTCGGTGGTGGGCGCTCTCGACCCGTCCACCCGGCAGTTGGTGATGTACGACCCCGCCAAGGGCAAAGTTGATGGTCGGAATTCGCTGCAGCCCGCGCCCACCGCCACTGCGCCGATCAGCCAGACCGCCGCGGACGACGGGGAGCTGATCTGGATCGATGGCACCGGCTACGCCCTTGACGGCACCGGCGCGCAACGATGGAGTGCGGCGCTCACCACGCTTCCGACGTTGACCGCGCCGGACGGCTCGGTGGTCGCCCCTGACCTCGCGTCGGCGCGCTTGCTCGTGCCGACAGCTGACGGTGTCGCGGCGCTGGACGGGCGCACCGGCAAGGTCACGACACGCTATCCCGTGCCGGCACCGGCTGCGGGCAGCCAGGTGTTCCCGGTCGGGAGCGGGCTGCTCGTCGCCGGCCCGTCCACGACGTACTACGCATGATCACCCTCGAGGTTCCGGGCGGTCCGATCGCGGCGCTGCGCGCCGGCAACCTGGACGCACCCGCGGCGCTGCTCGTGCCGGGCTTCACCGGCAGCAAAGAAGACTTCGCACCGATCCTCGAACCGCTTGCCGCCGCGGGATTTTGTGCCGTCGCGATCGATCTGCCGGGGCAGTACGAGTCGTCGAGCCGAAGCGACTATTCCGTCCAGGCGCTGAGCGCGGACGTGCGCTCCGCAGCAGCAATGCTGGGCGCGCCGGTCCACTTGCTGGGCCACTCCTTCGGCGGGTTCGTCGCCCGCGCGGCCGTGATCGCCGAGCCGGCGCGGTTCGCGTCGCTGGTGCTGATGGGCTGTGGGCCCGTCGGTATCGATGGCGGCCGCCGGGCACGCATCGAGCGGCTCCGCCCGGTCCTGGTGGAGCAGGGCATGTCCGCGGTGTACGACGCGATGACGGAGTTGGCCGCAGCCGAGTCAGGCTATGTCCCGCCGGCGCCGGCGCAGGAGGCCTTCCTGCGTAAGCGGTTCCTGGCCAACGACCCGACGGGACTGCTCAGCATGGGCACGGCAGTGGTCGACGAGCCGGACCGGGTGGACGAGCTCGCCGCCACCGGCCTGCCGCTGCTCGTCCTCACCGGATCAGGCGACGACGCGTTCCCGCTGGAGGCGCAAGCCGAGATGGCCAGGCGGCTGGGCGCGTCGTACGTGGAAGTGCCGGATGCCGCGCACTCCCCTGCCGTCGAGAACCCCGCCGCCACGGCCGCCGCGCTGATCAGCTTCTGGCGATGAGCGAGAACCTCGGCTACTTCGGGCCGGGCAGTGTGACCTGGCGGGTACACGCTGAGCCACTGACGATGGTCGGCGGGCTGCGCGCCTTGCTGTTGCAGGCGTTGCACCCCGAAGCGATGCAGCTGCTCTATGAGCGCTCCTCGTTCCAGGACGATCCTTGGGCACGGTTGCAGCGCACCGTTATCTATGTCGCGACCGTCAGCTTCGGCACGACGGCTGAGGTCGATGCTGCCGCCGCGCATGTACGGGAGGTACATCGGCAGCTTGGCGTCACTGATCGCGAACAGCTTGTCTGGGTGCATGCCTGCGAGGTCTCGTCGTTCCTGATCGCAGCACAATACGCCGGCGTACGGATCTCGGCGGACGACGCGGATGCGTACATCGCGGAGCAGGTGCGCGCCGCCCGACTGGTGGGCGTACCGGCCCGTCTCGCGCCGCGCACCGTCGGCGACATCGACAAGTACTTCGACGCAATGCGACCGCGGCTGCGGCTCACCGCAGAGGCACGGGAGGCGGCACGCGTCGTGCTCGCACCACCGCTGCCGGTGCCGCGGCGCTGGGCACTGCCGGCCCGCGTCGGTTGGACGACGCTCGCGACGCTGGCGGTCGGGCTGCTGCCGAGTTGGGCGCGGCAGCTGTACCGGCTGCCGTCCACGCCGGGTGCAGGCATCGCGACGCACACCGGGATTCGTGCTGCCCGCCTTGCCGTCGCGACGCTTCCGGAAACGTGGCAGCACGGTCCGCACTACCGCCGCGCGATGGCTCGGGCTCAGCTCTCGATGCCGGCTAGTTCGGCGTCGAGCCCGTCCCACGGCTCCACGCCGGGCGACGCGGCCTGACCTTCGGGGCAGTGCCGGCGAAAGTCGCACCATGCGCAGCCCGGAGAGGGCGCCGGTGGGAACACGTCGTCCGGGTGCGCGCCGGCTTCGAGGGTGTCGGTGGCGGCGACGATGTCGTCGGCCGTCGCCTCGGCGCGGGCGATCTGCCGTGATAGAGACTCGGCGGTGTGCGCGAAGCCGACGATGTTGCCGCTCGGCAGGTGGTGCAACTCGACGCGGTGGCAGTCGCGCCGCAGCGTGCGCCGGGCGGCCAGCGCGTACAGGGCGAGGGCCTGCGAGCTGCGCGCGTCACCGTCGGTCAGCGGCCTCCGGCCCGTCTTGTAGTCGACGACCACAAGCTCACCGTCGCGCTCATCGATGCGATCGGCGCGCCCTGAGACGGCCAGCCGCTCGGTCGTAGTCGCGACCATTCGCTCGACCCCTACCGGCTCGTCGTCCGGGTCGAGGTCGGCGACGTAGCGTTCCACCCACCGCCGTGCTATCCCGCGCCAGGTAGCCGACTGCGTCTCGTCCCGGAACCCGTCGGTCTGCCAGTTCCAGTCCACCAGCCGTCCACCGTTCGCCGGCGTACGGTCGCGCCGGCCCAATTGCCACCAGCGGTGCAGTGCCACGTGCACCACGGCGCCGAGTGTGTTGTGGGCCCACGGCGCTCCACGCGGCAGCGGTGGGCGGTCGAGGTAGGTCATCCGATATCGGCGCGGGCAATCGAAGCTGGCCAGCCGTGACGGCGTGCACGCGAACAGCCGGCGCGGCATGCCGGCAAGCGACAGCTGCTCGGCGCTACCAGGAGCCGCCGGAGTCGCTGCCACCGCCGCCTCCCCAGTCGCCACCGCCGCCGCTACCCCAGTCGCCGCCGCCGCCCCAGTCGCCGCCGCCGCCACCGCCGCTACCCCAGTCACCGCCGGTCGACGTGTCGACGGAGTCGCGGCCCGCCTCAAAGCCGCTGTCGTAGCCCGCGCCGTACCCGCCGCCTCCCCAGCCACCGAACCCGCCCGCCAGCACGCTGCCGATCAGCAACGTCTCCCAGAACGGCGTCGAATACCAGCCGCCAGGCACTCCGTACCCGCCGCCGTAGTAGTACGGCGCACCAGGCCTGTAGTCCGGGTAGCCCTGATAGCTCTTGCCCTGCACGCTGACCTCTTGCGGCTCGCTGAGCTGGTCGCCAACGGTGTCGGCAACCGCCGGCAGCGGCGGACCCTCGTCCAAGCCGAGCGCCTTGCGTGCTGTTCGGGCTGCGTAGAGCCCCTCGAGGGTGGCCCGCCGGGCTTGCGAGTACTTCTCCACCGAGTCGGCGGTGTCGAGCAACATCGTGGCCGCCTCATACCGTTCCGACGCGTCCGCCATAGCCCGAATCGCGACATCGTTGTCCCCTGGCTCTATGGTGTTGACCTCGCCGGCCAGCCGGTCGTAGTACGGCGTGACCTTGGCGCGCGCTGTCTGGAGCTCGCGCTTACGCTGCCGCCGTCGATACCAGGCAAGCCCGCCGATACCGCCCGCGCCCACCACGCCGATTCCGATGATCCACGGCCAAACGCTTCCGCCGGAATCCTTCTTCGTCCCCGACGCGGCCGCTGCGCCGCCACATGCA
>DATFRC010000276.1:0-20909 GCA_035263725.1 Jatrophihabitantaceae bacterium
GGCTGCACGCCGAGTTGCTTGCCGAGCAGCGCGGTAAAGATCGCCGCTTTCTGCGCGCCGAAGCCGGGCAGCTTGGCCAGCCGCGCCGTCAGCTCGTCGCCGGACGACACGCCTGACCAGAGCGCTGACGCGTCACCGCCATACTCGTCCGCGATGACGCGGGCCAACTCCTGGACGCGCCGGGCCATCGCGGCAGGGAAACGGTGCAACGCCGGCGGCGTGCGGAACAACTCCTCGAACGCCGCGGGGTCGTACCCGGCAATGGTCGCAGCGTCGAGCTTGCCGCCGAGGCGCTGGCGCAGTTCGTACGGCGACGTGAACGCCTTCTCCATCGGGATCTGCTGGTCGAGCAGCATGCCGATGAGCAAGGCGAGCGGGTCATCGGCAAGCAACGTGTTCGCTTCGGGCGTGTAGGCAAGGTGCATGCCGTGATTGTGCCCGCCGCCGCAACCGGCCTAGATCGCATACCGCATACTCGCCGCATGCGCGAGCGGGCGGAGTCCTGGCTCACTGACATGGACGGCGTACTCATCCGGGAAGACCACGCCCTGCCCGGCGCCGCCGACTTCCTGAAGCGGCTCGTGGACCGCGAGCGACGCTTCCTCGTGCTGACGAACAACTCGACATTCACGCCGCGCGACCTGACCGCCCGGCTGGCCCGCTCCGGATTGGACGTCCCGGAGTCTGCGATCTGGACATCGGGCCTGGCCACCGCGACGTTTCTCGCCGACCAGAAACCCGGCGGCTCGGCGTACGTGATCGGCGAGACCGGTCTTACGACGCCGTTGCACGAGGCGGGGTACACGCTCACCGACCGTGAGCCTGACTTCGTCGTGCTGGGCGAAACGCGCACGTACTCGTTCGAGGCGATCACAAAGGCGATCCGGCTGATCGCGAACGGTGCTCGATTCATCGCCACCAACCCGGACGTAACAGGGCCCTCCGCCGCGGGCCCGCTGCCCGCGACCGGGTCGGTGGCCGCGCTCATCACGACCGCGACCGGGCGGCGCCCCTACTTCATCGGCAAACCGAACCCGATGATGTTCCGCAGCGCGCTCAACCGGATCTCTGCGCATTCGGAGTCGACGGTGATGGTCGGCGACCGCATGGATACCGACATCGTGGCGGGCATCGAAGCTGGCCTGGACACGATCCTTGTGCTGAGCGGATCGACGCACCCGGCGGACATCGAGCGGTTCCCGTACCGCCCCAACCGGGTGCTGGATTCCATCGCCGACGCGATCGACCTGGTCTGAGACCGGTGTCGGTGCGGTGCGGGATACTGCAAGGGTGGCGTCCGTCCCGCCGGCCCGGCACCTGCTGCGCGCGAAGGACCTGGCCGACGCCCGCTACGCCGAGCCGCTCACCGTTGCTGATCTGGCTCGGGCCGCAGGGCTGTCGAAGGCGCACTTCAGCCGTGAGTTTCGCCGCGCCTTCGGCGAATCCCCGCACGCCTACTTGCTGACCCGCCGACTGGAGCGCGCGGCCGCCATGCTGCGCACCACGGACCGGTCAGTGGCAGACATCTGCATCGCGGTCGGGCTCGACAGCATCGGATCGTTCACCGCGAGCTTTCGCCGGATGTTCGGACGAACACCCACTGCGTACCGAGCGGCATTCCCGCCGGCCGCGGACCGCGCATTGATCCCGGCCTGCGTACTGCGGGCGTACGGACGCCCCCAACACCGCACGTTTCGAGAAGACGCCGTACTGGCCAGCTGAATAGCGTCCTCGACAACAGACCCGACCAGGAGGACATCATGATCAGAATTGGTACTGCGCAGGTGTGGGTGCACGACCAGGACGAAGCTCTCGACTTCTACACCAAGAAGCTCGGCTTCGAGGTGCGTTCCGACGTGACCGTGCCCGAGCTCGGCAACTTCCGGTGGCTCACCGTCAGCCCGCCCGGGCAGGACGACGTCGCGATCACCCTCATGGCGATCCCTGGACCGCCTGTCATGGACGAGGCGACGGCGGCGCAGGTGCGCGAGCTGATGGCCAAGGGCTTCGCCGGCACCGTCTTTCTCACGACCGACGACGCCAAGGCTTCCTTCGAGGAGCTGCGCGGCCGGGGCGTCGAGTTCACCGAGGAACCCGAGGAGCGGCCCTATGGGATCGACTCCGGGTTCCGCGACCCGTCCGGCAACAGCTTCCGGCTCACGCAGGTGCGCTCGGACTTCTCCTGACGACCTCCTGCACGGACCAGCCGTTCCCGTCCGGGTCCTTGAAGTAGACGAACCGGCCCCAGTCGAGGTCTTCGATCTCGCTCACCCCGACGCCGTGTTCTTCGAGGTCGGCATGGGCAGCCACGATGTCTGGAACCACAACCTGTAGCGCCTGCATCGACCCGGGCGCCATTTGGGAGATGCCGTCGCCGATTGCGATCGAGCAGGCCGATCCGCGAGGCGTCAACTGCACGAATCGCAGCTTCTCGTTGACGCGAACGTCGTGGTCGGCGTTGAAACCGACCTGCTCGGTGTAGAAGGCCTTCGCGCGATCCACGTCGGAGACAGGCACGATCACCAGTTCCAGTTTGCAGTCCATGAGTGTGAACGTAGCGCTCGGCTCTGACAGTCTGGGCAGGGTGCTGGTGGTAGTGGGCGCGGCGATCGTCCGGGCAGGGCGGGTGCTCGCCGCGCGGCGATCGGCACCGGCCGCCGTCGCAGGTGGCTGGGAGTTCCCGGGCGGCAAGGTCGAGCCCGGCGAGTCCGAGACGGACGCGCTCATGCGAGAGTGCCGGGAAGAGCTGGGCGTCGAGATCCGGGTCGGCGCGCTGCTCGGCACGGCGGCGCAGGACAGCTTCGTGCTGCGGGTGTACCGGGCGGCGCTCCTGGCGGGCGAGCCACTGCCGTTGCAGGATCACGACGAGCTGCGCTGGCTCGCGGCGGACGAGGCGCCCGAGGTACCGTGGCTGCCCGCCGACCTGCCCCTGCTGCCGGCGGTTTACGAAGCCCTCTAGCCCTTGCGCATCGGGATGCGCAGGCCCCGCTGCTCGGCCACCTCCGCAGCACGCTCGTACCCCGCGTCGACATGCCGGAGCACGCCGGTGCCCGGGTCGTTGGTGAGGACTCGCTCCAACTTGGCGCCGGCCAGCGGCGTGCCGTCGGCGACGGTGACCTGCCCGGCGTGGATCGAGCGTCCCATTCCGACACCGCCGCCGTGGTGGATCGACACCCACGTCGCGCCGCTTGCGGTGTTCACGAGCGCGTTGAGCATCGGCCAGTCAGCGATCGCGTCCGACCCGTCGAGCATCGCCTCGGTCTCCCGGTACGGCGACGCCACCGAGCCGCTGTCCAGGTGGTCGCGTCCGATCACGATCGGGGCGCTGATCTCGCCGGACTCGACCAGCTTGTTGAACTCCAACCCGGCGCGGTCGCGCTCGCCGTAGCCGAGCCAGCAGATCCGCGCCGGCAGGCCTTGGTAGTGCACGCGCTCGCCGGCGAGCCGAATCCAACGGGCCAGCGACTCGTTCTCCGGGAAGAGGTCGAGGATCGCCCGATCGGTGCGCGCAATGTCGCGCGGATCGCCGGAGAGCGCAGCCCATCGGAACGGCCCGCGGCCCTCGCAGAACAGCGGCCGGATGTATGCCGGGACGAACCCGGGGAACGCGAACGCCCGCGAGTACCCGGCCAATTGCGCCTCGCCGCGGATCGAGTTGCCGTAGTCGAACACTTCCGCGCCGCGGTCCTGGAAGCCCACCATCGCCTCGACGTGCCGGGCCATGCTGGCCCGCGCCCGGCCGGTGAACTCCTCGGGCTTGCGCGCCGCGTAGTCCTGCCAGTCTTCGAATTCCACACCGATCGGCAGATAGCGCAGCGGATCGTGGGCCGACGTCTGATCGGTCACGATGTCGATCGGCGCGTCGTTGGCGAGAAATCGCGGCACCAGCGAGGCGGCGTTGCCGAGCAGCCCGATCGACAGTGGCTGACGCTGGTCGCGGGCCTCGACCGCGAGGTGCAGCGCCTCATCGATCGATTCGACCGACACGTCCAGGTAGCCGTGCTCGCGGCGCCGGGCTATGCGCGATGGGTCGCACTCGACGCAGATCGCCACGCCACCGTTCATCGTCACCGCGAGCGGCTGCGCGCCGCCCATGCCGCCGAGCCCGGCGGTGAGCGTGATCGTCCCGGCCAACGAGCCGCCCTGATCATGCCGGCCAGATGCCGCCAGTTTCGCCGCAACGGCAGCGAACGTCTCGTACGTGCCCTGCAGGATGCCCTGGGTGCCGATGTAGATCCACGAACCGGCGGTCATCTGCCCGTACATGATCAGCCCGAGGGCCTCCAGGCGGCGAAACTCCTCCCAGTTAGCCCAGTCGCCGACCAGGTTGGAGTTGGCGATCAGCACCCGTGGCGCCCACTCATGAGTGCGCAGCACACCCACGGGCTTGCCGGACTGGACCAGCAACGTCTCATCCAGTTGCAGATCTGTCAGCGTGCGGACAATCGCGTCGAACGACGCCCAGTCGCGGGCCGCCTTGCCGGTGCCGCCGTATACGACGAGCTGGTCCGGATGTTCGGCTACCTCGGGGTCGAGATTGTTCTGGATCATGCGCAGCGCCGCTTCGGTCGGCCAGCCGCGGGCGGTCAGGGTCGTGCCGCGGGGCGCGCGGATCGTGCGGGTCATCGCTACTCCAGGGGTTCGGCCAGTACGGCGTCGGCAGCTGCGATCGCAACGCCCGAGGAAACGAAGGCGACGGTGGCCTCGATCTCGGGCGCCAGGAACCGATCCCGTGCCGGACCGTCCACTGTGGACCGCAGCGCGTCTCGCACCGCGCCGGTTGCCGGGCCGGGTTCCAGCGGCGCGCGCAGGTCGAGGGCCCGGGCGGCAGTGAGCAACTCGATCGCAAGCACCCGCGTGAGCCCGTCCAGGGCGCGGCGCAGCTTGCGAGCTGCCGACCAGCCCATCGACACGTGATCTTCCTGCATAGCGCTGGACGGGATCGAGTCGACCGACGCCGGCACCGCGAGTCGCTTCAGGTCCGAGACGAGCGCCGCCTGCGTGTACTGCGCGATCATGTGTCCGGAGTCGACGCCCGGCTCGGCCGCCAGGAACGGCGGCAACCCGCGGGAGCGGGCAGCGTCGAGCATCCGGTCGGTGCGGCGCTCGCTCATCGACGCCAGGTCCGCGACCGCGATGGCGAGAAAGTCCAGCACATACCCGAGCGGCGCGCCGTGGAAGTTGCCGTTCGACTCCACCCGCCCGTCGAGCGTGACGACGGGGTTGTCGATCGCGGCCGCCAGCTCGTAGCCGGCCACGGTCCGGGCGTGGCGCAGTGTGTCCCGCGCGGCGCCGGCCACCTGTGGGGCACAGCGCAGCGAGTACGCGTCCTGGACGTAGGTGCAGTCGGGGCCGGCATGCGACGCGATGATCGGCGAATCGGCCAGCAGGGCCCGCATGTTCGCCGCTGCCACCGCCTGTCCGGGCTGAGGGCGCAACGCGGCGAGGTCGGCGGCGAAAACTCGGTTCGTGCCGAGCATCGCCTCGACGCTCATCGCGGCGCTGACATCGGCGGTACGCAGCAGCTGGTCGAAGTCGGTGCTGGCAAGCAGCAGCTGACCGAGCATGCCGTCAGTGCCATTGATGAGGGCCAGGCCCTCCTTCTCGGTCAGCTCGATCGGCCGCACGACGTCGGCGGCCGGCCGCAGCACCCCGGACGCGTCCCGCACCGACCCCTCGCCCATCAGCGCCAGCGCAACATGTGCCAACGGAGCTAGGTCGCCGGAGCAGCCGAGTGACCCGAACTCGTGCACGACCGGCGTGATGCCCTCGTCCAGCAAGCTGCACAGCGCAGCTGCGGTCTCGGGGCGTACGCCCGTCCGTCCGGTGGCCAACGTCGAGAGACGCAGCAGCATCATTGCGCGGACGACCTCGCGCTCTACCTCAGCCCCGGAGCCGGCCGCGTGCGAGCGGATCAACGAGCGTTGCAGGGCGGCGCGCCGATCCGGTGGTATGGGCGTGGTCGCCAGGGCGCCGAACCCGGTCGAGATGCCGTAGTGCGGCTCGACATCGTGAGCGAGACCGTCCACGATCTTGCGCGATTCGGTGATCGCCTCGACCGCATCGGGCGCGAGCGAGACACCGGCGCCGGAACGGGCGACGGCCACTACCTCGGCCTCGGTGAGCGGCCCGCGGCCGACGACGATGCGCTGCACTATCGGGACCTCGTCATGGCGACGACTCTAGGCGCTGGCCGTGGATCCGGTTGCCGACGCCGGTGTCATCTCGCCGGCCGGGCAAGATAATGCCCGTGCGCGCTGTCGTGATTACCGAGCCCGGCGGCCCGGATGTGTTACAGCTGCGCGACGTTCCGGACCCGATGCCCGCCGAGGGCGAGGTCGTGGTGGAGGTTGCTGCCACCGCCGTGAATCGGGCCGATCTGCTGCAGCGGCAGGGGCATTACGATCCCCCGCCCGGCACCTCGCCATATCTGGGACTCGAGTGCTCTGGCGCGATCGCCGAACTCGGCACCGGCGTGACGGGCTGGCGGGTCGGCGATCAGGTGTGCGCGCTCCTCAGCGGTGGTGGCTACGCCGAACGGGTCGTCGCGCCGGTCGGGCACGTGCTGCCAGTGCCTGACGGCCTGTCCACAGTGGACGCTGCCGCGCTGCCCGAGGCGACCTGCACGGTGTGGTCGATGGTCTTCGACATCGGGCGGCTGCGGCCCGGAGAGACGCTGCTCGTCCACGGAGGCGCGAGCGGTGTGGGCACGATGGCCATCCAGCTCGCGCACCGGTACGGCGCCCGGGTGATCGCGACCGCCGGCAGTACCCGCAAACTCGACGCCTGTCGCGAGCTCGGCGCAGACATGACGATCAATTACCGGGAACAGGACTTCGCTGCAATGTTCGCCGGCCAGGTCGACGTCATCCTCGACAACATCGGCGCGGCGTACCTCGCCCGCAACCTGACCGCATTGGCGATCGGTGGGCGCCTGCTCTCACTCGGCCTGCAGGGTGGGCGCAAGGCAGAGCTGGATCTCGGCATGCTCATGGCCAAGCGCGCCACCGTGGCTGCGTCCACCTTGCGGGCCCGGCCGCGCGCGCAGAAGGCGCAGATCGTCGCTGCCACCGGGGCGTTCGTGTGGCCGATGATCGAATCGGGGCACGTGCGGCCGGTCATCGACCGGGTGCTGCCCCTGGCAGACGCTGCCGAGGCGCACCGCATCCTCGAAGCCGGCGAGCACATCGGCAAGGTGTTACTGGCAGCCTGAGTATCTGACGTTGCCGAGGTCGGGAAACCCGGGAAGCGTGACGCTGGCAGGCGGGCCACCGCCGATGTAGTCAACCTGGAATTGAACTGGATCCGGCGCCGGGCACCGCACCTGAACGTCGACCGTAAGCCGCAGCCAGGCGGTGGCCCCGGCCGTCACCCAGTGGCCGGCGACCGGAACGCCGGCAACGTTGCACTGCCCGACCGCTGCGGCCACCATGCGGAGCTCTCCCGTTGGGAAGACGCCCTGCACGTCGGTGAGCTGCAGCGGCGCTCCGCCACCGTTCTGGACCTGAATGCCGAGCTGCAACTGGTGCTTGCCCGTCGGTTGCACCGAGCAGACCCTGGTGGTCGCCGACAGTTGCGGGACCTCGCCGAGCAGCGAACCGGCCGGTATCGGCGTCGGCGTCGCGGGCGCGGCCTGCGGCGTGTGCCGGCCGAGTGCGTAGCCGATGCCGATGCCCGCGGCCAGCACAGCGAGAACCAGCGCGGCGAGCCACCATGGGCGCATCGTCCAGCGTTTGGGCGGGCGCCGCGAATGTCCTTCGATGACATCGTCGGTGGGCGTCGTCTCGACGAAGGTGAGGTCGCCCTCGTCGGGGCTCATACCAAGTCGTCCAATGCCGCCACGAGCTGATCCGTCTCGGCCCACGTGGTGTGCGGCATCAATCCAGCATGCACCGTGCCGCCGAGTTCGTCTGCGCCCAGCGTGCTCATGAAGCGGCTCATGCCAGTGGCACCGGTCCACACCGAGACGCCGCGGGACTTGAGATAGTCGCCGACTTCGGCCGCTTTGCGTCCCTCGACGCCGAACGACACCAGCGGCACGCGCTGCGCCGGCGCGCCGAGTACCGTCACGCCGGGCGTGGCACGAAGCCGCCGTTCGAGTGCGGCGAACAGCTGGTGCTCGTACTCGCCGGCCGCGCGAAGCGATGCGACCAAGCGCTGCCGACGTGACCCGGTGGCCCACTCGTCCAGGCCCGCGAGGTGATCGACCGCGGCCACGGCGCCGTCGAGCAGTTCGACGGGCAGCGCGCCCACCTCATAGCGCTGCGGCACCGGTTCGGCGGCATGCTCGTCCAGCTCGTAGAGCAGTCCCTCACGGGCGACCATCGCGCCGAGAGTCGGCCCGCCGAATCCCTCGACCGCGACAGTGATCAGGTCGGCGCCGAGGGCAGCTACGTCGAGCGGCATATGAGGCAGCGCGGCGCCCGCGTCGACGACGACCAGGGCACCTACCGTGTGCGCTAAATCCGCGATTCGCCGCACGTTGGGCACGGCCCCGGTGGCCAGATTCGCCACCGGCACGGTGACCAGCCGGGTCCGGCGGGTGATGAGGCGGTCGTACTGCCACTCCGGGAGCTCGCCCGTCTCGACGTCGACCTCCGCCCAGTGGACGACGGCGCCCGATGTCTTGGCGGCGCCCAGCCAGGGTCGCAGGGAGCCGTCCTGGTCAAGACGGCTGAGCACGATCTCGTCGCCGAGGCGCCACTCCTGCCCGATCAGCATCGCGAACTGCTCGACCAGCACCGTCACGTTCCCGCCCAGGACGACGCAGTCGGGACCGGCGCCGACCAGGTCGCCGATCGCACGGCGGGCATTGTGGACGGAGGCCGCGGCGCGTTGCGAGCGCGCTGACTGCGAACCCGGCTGCGTAGGGGCGGATCGCAGCGTGGTGATGACTGCCCGGATGACGGTCTCCGGCTGGAGCGCGCTGAAATTGCCGTCGAGGTATGCGACGCGGGCCCCCAGGGTCGGGTAGAGCCCCCGTACACGCGCAACATCGAACGTCACGCCGGCCCGCCCGTTCGGCGACCGTTCATCGTGCCAACCTCGCAGCTACTGGGCCAGATCGTGCGTGCCGTCCGGGCTGCGCGAGACTGGACGCATGACCGATGACACCCAGCACCCTGGCGAGCCCCAGCATCCTGTCGAGCCCGACGCGGTTGTCGCTGCTCGCGATCATTCTGATGCTGGTGACGACCGTGATGAGATTACGACCCTGGTCGAGCAGCCCGCGAAAGTGATGCGCATCGGCACCATGATCAAGCAGCTGCTGGAAGAGGTGCGTGCCGCGCCGCTGGACGAGGCCGGCCGGCAGCGGCTGCGTGAGATCCATGACCTGTCGATCCACGAACTCGAGGAAGGGTTGTCGCCGGAGTTACGCGACGAATTGGAGCGCTTCAGCCTCCCCTTCGAAAGCGACACGCCGTCCGAGGCGGAGCTGCGCATCGCGCAGGCGCAACTGGTGGGCTGGCTGGAGGGCCTGTTCCACGGCATCCAGACCGCGCTGGTCGCTCAGCAGATGGCGGCGCGCGCGCAGCTGGAGGAGATGCGTCGCCGCGCCCTGCCAGGTGCGCACGGTGCGCCGAGCGGCCCGGTGATCATCGGGCCGGGCGGTCAGATCATCCCCGCGCCCGGAATGCAACGCCCGAACGACGAGGGCGTGGCCGGACCCGGCCAGTACCTGTAAGGCGCGCCCCCTACCGGCGTGATCTTGGACCTGTGGTCGCTATTCAGCCACAGGTCCAAGATCATGCCGGCGCTTAGTGGCGGAGCAGGCGGTCGATCAGCGTCGCGACGCCGTCGTCGTCGTTTGACGGCAGCACGTCGTCGGCGACGGCCAGCACCGAGGGGTGGGCATTGGCCACCGCATACGCCCGCCCGGCCCACGACAGCATCGCGACGTCGTTGGGCATGTCGCCGACCGCGACAACCTGGGCCGGATCGATGCCGTGCATAGCCGCCACCTCCGCCAGCCCGCTCGCCTTGGTCACGCCCGGTGCAGCGATCTCGAGCAGGCCGTTCCGCGATGACGTGGTGACCGTCGCCGTGTCGCCGACCACAGCGGCAGCGGCGGCCCGGAAGCAATCCGGATCGGCGTCCAGGTCCTTGGCGAGCAGCTTCACCGCCGGCGTGGCGATGATGCGATCGAGGGGGGCCATGAGCGGCACCGGGATCGGGTTGCCGTGCCGGTCGTGGCTCGGGTTGATCTCCCAGTCGTGGCGGTACCCCGGTTCGTAGGCGAACGCCGTCCCGTATTCGACGCCGAATCGCACGGCAGGAAACGCCGCCCGCAGGTCCGCGGTGACGGTCCGGAGGCGTTCCGGCGTAAGCGGCCGCTCACGAAGCACCGCCTCGGCCCGCAGGTCATAGAGCACCGCGCCGTTGGCGGCAACGGCCATGCCGGTATGCCCGGTCTCGTCGCCGATCTCGTGCAGCCACCGCGGCGGGCGTCCGGTCACGAACACGACGACCAACCCAGCGTCGGTCGCGCGCTTGAGTGCAGCACGCGACGCCGCGGAGATCGTGCCGTCGCTGCGCACCAGCGTGCCGTCCAGGTCGCTGGCCAGCAGCCGCACTGTCATACCGGCGCCAGGACCTCGCGGCCGCCCAGCCAGGGGCGCAAGGCGCCCGGCACGTACACGGTGCCGTCGGGCTGCTGGTGATAGTCCAGCAGGCAGGCGATGGTGCGCGCGATCGCGCACAACGTGCCGTTCAGCGTGGCGACCGGCTCGGTCCCCGACGCTGTACGCCTGCGTATGTTCAGTCGGCGGGCCTGGAACGTGGTGCAGTTCGACGTGGACGTCAGCTCCCGGTACCTGCCCTGCGACGGGAACCAGGCTTCGATGTCGAACTTGCGGGCGGCACTCATGCCCAGCTCGCCGCCGGCTGTGTCGATCACCCGGTACGCGAGCTCCAGCTTGTCCATGAACTCGCGTTCCCACGCGAGCAGGCGCTGATGCTCGTGCTGTGACTCGTCAGCCGGGACGTAGGAGAACATCTCGACCTTGTCGAACCAGTGGACCCGGATGATGCCGCGGGTGTCTTTGCCGTACGAGCCTGCCTCGCGACGAAAGCAAGCCGAGAACCCCGCGTACCGAAGGGGCAGGCCAGGGAGGATCTCGTTCGCGTGGTAGCCCGCTAGCGCCACCTCCGACGTCCCGACGAGATACAGGTCGTCCTGTTCCAGGTGGTACACCTCGGGCGCGTGCGCACCGAGAAAGCCAGTGCCCTCCATCGCGTCCGGCTTCACCAGGGCTGGCGCAATCATCGGCGTGAATCCGGACGCTTGTGCCTGCTCCATCGCGAGGTTGACCAGCGCCAATTCGAGCTGGGCACCGATGCCGGTGAGGAAGTAGAAGCGCGCGCCGCTGACCTTGGCGCCCCGGTCGATGTCGATCGCGTGAAGCGCGTTGCCGATCTCGACATGGTCGCGTGGATGTGCGACGGCCGGCGGCGTGCCGACCGTCTCGAGGGTGACGAAGTCGTCCTCACCGCCGGGCGGGACGCCGTCCTCGACGATGTTGGGAACGGCAAGGTGGGCCTCGCGTAGCGCCGCATCGGCGGCGTTTTCGTCGGCTTCCGCCGACTTGACCTCGTCGGCGAGGTGCTTCGCTTTCGCGAGCAAGGCGTGACGTTCGTCGGGCGATGCCTTGCCGATCTCCCGGCCGAGCGCCTTCTGCTCGGCGCGCAGTTCGTCTGCTCTGCTCACCGCGGCGCGACGCCTGTCGTCGGCGGCGAGCAGCCTGTCGACTAGTAGTTCGTCCGCGCCACGAATGCGTTGCGACGCGCGCACCCGATCCGGGTCTTCGCGCACCACTCGAAGGTCGATCACCGGCCACTCCTGCTCACGGGCCAAGGCTACTGAGCCGCAACAATGTTGCCGTGGTCGACGTCTCACCCAGCCGGTTCGAGGAGCTCGTCGGCGAAGCGCTGGACTCGATCCCCTCCGAACTGCTCCGCGTACTTGACAACGTCGTGATCCAGGTTGCCGACGAGGATCCGGACGAACCGACGCTTCTCGGCGTCTACCGGGGAACCGCGCTCACGGACCGGCTGTCGGATTACACGTTCGCGCTACCCGACACGATCACCGTGTACCGGCTGCCGATCACCGCCCTGTGCGCGGACGAGGACGAGGTGGCCCGCGAGGTCGCGATCACCGTGGTCCACGAGATCGGCCACCACTTCGGGATCGACGAGCAGCGGCTGCATGAGCTGGGCTGGGGTTAGGTCACTACCCTCCAACGTGTGACGGACCGCTTGCCGATCAAGATGCTGCACGACCGCATTCTCGTGCGGGTACCCCGCGAGGAGGGTGAGCGGCGCTCGTCAGGCGGCATCGTGATCCCGGCAACGGCACAGGTAGCCACCCGGCTGATCTGGGCCGAGGTACTGGCGGTCGGGAACCACGTTCGCTCCGTCGAGGTCGGCGACCAGGTGCTGTTCAGCCCCGACGAGCGGAATGAAGTGGAGATCGCCGGCGAGGACTACCTCCTGTTGAGGGAGCGAGACATCCATGCCCTCGCCGCCCAGCGCGTCGAGCCGAATACCGGCCTGTATCTCTGAGGGTCAGCTCGTCCCGGTCGCTCGAACCCGGGCCAGCCATGCGCGGGCGTCGCTGAAATCCTGATCGGCACGACCCGGCGGCACCGGCGTCTGCACGCCGTCGCGGCGCTCGTACGAGCCGAGGTAGCGCACGTCGGCGCAGATGCGGTGCAGCGCCGCGATCGCGTCGCCGACACGTTCGTCGTCGATGTGTCCCTCGCAGTCGATCGAGAAGCAGTACCGCCCGATGCGGTTCTTGGTGGGACGCGACTCGATGCGGGTGAGGTTCACGGCCCGGGCGGCGAATTCGGTGAGGATTTCGAGCAGCGCCCCGGCGTGGTTCTCGCGCAGGTATGCGACCAGCGTGGTTCGGTCGTTCCCGGTCGGCTTCGACGGGGGCGTAGGGCGGGTCAGCAGCACGAATCGGGTCACCGCGCCGCGGTTGTCCGCGATGTCTGTTGCGAGGCTGGCCAGCCCGTACAGTTCGCCGGCGAACGGTGGCGCTACCGCGGCGTCATGCTCACCGTGCGCCACCGCCTGGGCCCCGCCCGCGGTCGAACCTACGAACACGACGTTCGCGCCCGGCAGCTTGGCGAGCAGCCAACGCCGGGTCTGTGCCTCTGCGTGCGGGTGGGTGGCTACGCTGCGCACGCCGTCGATCGTCGTCCCCGGCCGGGCCAGCAGGTCGAACAGCACCGGGAGGTAGGTCTCCTCGGCGATGATCAGCGGCGCGCCGTTGCCGGCGAGCTCGTCCAGCGTGGCGGCCACAGCGCCCTCGACGGAGTTCTCCAGCGGCACCAGTGCGCCGTCTGCGCTACCTGCCCGCACCGCGTCAACGGCGAGCGTCACATTCGGCTGCGGCAGTAGCACGGCATCCGCGGCGACCGGCAGGGTGCGCAGCGCCGCGTGCGCGAACGTGCCGGCCGGGCCGAGAAACGCGAGCCGGGGTTTCGCCTCGCTCACAAACGCCGAGCGTATCGGCGCGACGTGATCACTTGACCACCAGCACCCGCCGGCCGAGCGCCTCGGCGACGGCCTGACCTTCCTCGGGAGAAAGCGGCTGCTCGCTGGACCCGCGCGTGATGCCCTTGGCGTAGAGCCGGCTTTCCGTGCGTCCCGCGATCGCGGTGATCGCGACACCGTCGCCGTCGTCGTCGAGCAGGGCCAGGGAGAACGACAGCCGGCCGGAGACGTCGTCGAACGCGTCGTAACGGACGAGCGCGAGGTTACGCAGCGAGCGGCCGGTCTCGGTCTTGCGGGCCCGCAGCGCCGCGGCCATTTCGGCGCGTGTGGCGTCGACGTAGTTGCGCAGCGCGCCGAGCTGCGCGGCGACCACTGTGGTCAGCTCGATGTGCCGCTCGGTGGCCTCCAGCATCGTCTCGCGGCCCCGGGCGCCACGCGACAGGACGACGGTTGCGCGCCGCAGCCGGGCAAGCGTGCGCAGGGCGAGGTAGGCGGCCACCAGTCCCACATAGCCCAGCACCAGCGCGAACACAGCGGCATACGTCGTCATATCGCGCTCAGCGTAGGGCGGGCGTTGCGCGCAGCCCGGAAGACACGACGGTGCGGCAATCAGCGCGCTTCCCAGCCGCTCCACCGCTCGGCCTCCAGGGCGAGGACGGGTCCGGGCGGGCGGCGCTGCCCGTACTGCACGTACTTGGCGGCCAGCGCGTCGATGGCGCGGGCCGCTTCGCCGGCATCGTGGACGACCCGGGCCGGGCCGTCGATGCGCACCCACCACAAGCGCGTCCAGTCCTCGTCGTACTCGTCGGCGAGCAGGCACGCTCGCCCGGTCGCCTCGACGTTGGCGATGCGCTGCAGCCGGGTACTGCGTTTGGGCTTGTGATCGACAGCGGTGTAGGCGGTCTCGCCGACCAGCGCGTAGCAGACCGGAACCACGTGCGGCATCGGCGCCGCAGTGCCCAGATGACCCACCCGTGCGGAGACAACCCGCCGGCGCATCTCCAAGGCGTCCATAGCTAACTATTGTGGCGCCCATGGACATTGGCATCGGCCTGCCCAACACGCTTCCGGACACCCCCGGCACGCTGCTGATCGAGTGGGCGCGGCGTGCCGAACAGCGCGGGTTCACCGGCCTCGCGACCCTCGACCGGCTCGTCTATCCGAACTACGACTCGCTGATCGCGCTGGCCGCGGCTGCCGGCGCGACAACCCGGATCGGGATGGTCACCAACATCCTGGTCGCACCGCTGTATCGGCCGGCGATCCTGGCCAAGGCGGCCGCCAGCCTCGATCAGGTGTCGAACGGGCGGCTCACCCTCGGCCTTGCGGTCGGCGGGCGTGCCGACGACTTCGCTGCAGCCGACAGCGCCTTCGACAAACGTGGGCGCGCGTTCGACGAGATGCTTTCCACGCTGCATAGCGCGTGGCGCGGCGAGCCGGTCGCCGGGAGCGACATGGCGGTCGGCCCGACGCCGGTGCACGATCACCGGGTGCCGATCCTGATCGGCGGTCGCGGCGACTACGCGATCCGGCGCATGCTCGAGTGGGGTGTCGGCTGGACCAGCGGCGGCGCGCCACCGGCTCAGGCCGCGCCGTTCGCGGCACGCGTGCGCGATGCGTGGCACGAAGCGGGACGGTCCGGCGAGCCCCGGATCGCGGCGCTGAACTATTTCTCGCTGGGCGCCGATGACGATTCGCGCCGGTACCTGCACCACTACTACGGCTTCGTCGGCGCCTATGCGGACATGATCGCGGATAGCGCACTGCGCTCGGAGGCGGCGATCCGCGACACCCTGCACGCGTTCGAGGACGCCGGTTTCACCGAGGTCTACCTCGACCCGACGGTCGCGTCCCTCGATCAACTCGACCGGCTCGCTGACGTTGTCTTCGCCTGACGAGATGACTCGGCCGCAGGAGCGGAGCACTAGGCAGATTGCCTAGCACGATTGACGGATCGGTAGACATGCTGTGCACGCTGCCGGGTTTGGTATTGCATGCTTGCGTGGGACGGATCGCCGTCGCAGGGTGAGCTTATGACGTCCGTGGAACTGACCCCCGAAGAGCGTGCTGCCGAGCTCACCGCGGAGCGGCTCAAGCAACTGGTCGGACTGATCGACTACGACGCGTCCGCCGACCCGTTCCCGGTCACCGCACTGGACGCCGTGGTGTTTGTGAGCGGTAATGCCACCCAGAGCGCCTACTTCTACCGGACCGCGTTCGGCATGCAGCTCGTCGCCTACACCGGCCCGGAAACGGGCAACCGTGACCACAAGGCGTTCGTGCTGCGCTCGGGCTCGGCGCGCTTCGTGATCGTCGGGGGCGTCTCGCCGTCATCGCCGTACCTCGACCACCACCGCAGGCACGGCGACGGTGTCATCGACATCGCCCTCGAGGTCCCGGACGTCGATAAGTGCATCGCGCACGCGCGCGCCCAGGGCGCCACGATCCTTGACGAGCCGCGCGACATCAGCGACGAGCACGGCACGGTCCGTGTCGCGGGCCTCGCCACCTACGGCGACACCCAACACACCCTCGTGGACCGCTCGCGGTATCACGGAAGCTACCTGCCGGGGTACGTCGCGGCATCCGCACCCGATCCGGGGCGACGTCTGTTCCAGGCAGTCGACCACTGCGTGGGCAACGTCGAACTGGGGCGCATGGACGACTGGGTGGGCTTCTACAACCGGGTCATGGGCTTTGTGAACATGGCGGAATTCGTGGGCGACGACATCGCCACGGACTACTCGGCCCTGATGTCCAAGGTGGTGGCCAACGGCAACCACCGAGTGAAGTTCCCGCTCAACGAGCCGGCGGCCGGCAAGCGCAAATCGCAGATCGACGAGTACCTGGAGTTCTACGCCGGCCCGGGTTGCCAGCACATCGCGCTCGCCACGAACGACATCCTGCGCACCGCCGACGAGATGCGCGCCCGCGGTGTGGAGTTCCTGGACACCCCCGACTCGTACTACGACGACCCCGAGCTGCGGGCCCGCATCGGCTCGGTCCGGGTGCCCATAGAGGAGCTCAAGGCGCGGCGCATCCTCGTCGACCGGGACGAGGACGGCTACCTGCTGCAGATCTTCACCAAACCCGTGGGCGACCGTCCCACCGTGTTCTTCGAGCTGATCGAGCGGCACGGGTCGCTCGGCTTCGGCAAGGGCAACTTCAAGGCGCTGTTCGAGGCGATCGAACGCGAGCAAGAGCGCCGCGGCAACCTGTGACAAGCTACCGATTGCGCAAGGAATCCTCGTCTGAGACGACCGATTCTTGCGCGATCGGGGAAGGTGGACGCATGACGGTACGGCTGCGTGAGGCGATGGCGACCCTGCCCGGATACGTACCGGGGCGTGCCGTGCCAGGCGCCATCAAGCTGGCGAGCAACGAGACGCCGCTTCCGCCACTCCCGTATGTCCTCGACTGCATCGCCCGAGCCGCCCAGACGGCCAACCGCTACCCCGACAACTGGTCCAGGGAGCTGTCCGAGGCGCTGGCCACCCGTCACGGTGTAGACCCGGCCCAGGTGGTCGTGGGCTGCGGGTCGGTGTCGCTGTGCTACCAGCTGGGCGCCGCCGTTGCACAACCCGGCGACGAGGTGCTCTACGCCTGGCGGGCGTTCGAGGCCTACCCGATCGTCACCGCTATCTCGGGGGCCGAGCCCGTGGCGGTCCCACTGCGCGAGCACGTGCACGACCTCGAAGCCATGGCCGCGCGGCTCAGCGACCGCACCCGGCTGGTGTTCGTGTGCAACCCCAACAACCCCACCAGCACTGCCGTACACCGCGACGAGCTGGTGGGCTTCCTTTCCGCAGTGCCGGAGGACGTCGTCGTGGTGATTGACGAGGCGTACCACGAGTTCGTCACCGACGCCCGGGTGCCCGACGCGCTGACTCTGCTCGACGACTACCCGAACCTGATCGTCCTGCGCACGTTCAGCAAGGCTTATGGGCTGGCTGGGCTCCGCGTCGGCTATGGCATCTCCGGCAACACCGAGGTGCCGGCCGCGCTGCGCCAGACGCAGAGCCCCTTCGCGGTGACCGCGCTCGCCCAGCAGGCCGCACTTGCCAGCCTCGAACCCGAGGCCGAGTCACAGCTGATGGCGCGGGTCAAGGATGTCGTGATCGAGCGCGAACGCGTTAGCGCCGAGCTGGTCGCCATGGGTTACGACGTGCCGCCGACACAGGCCAACTTCGTATGGGTGCCGATGGGCGCCGACACCATGGCGTGGGCCGACGGCTGCGCCCAACGGAAGGTGATCGTCCGTCCGTTCCACGGCTTCGGATCCCGCGTCACGATCGGCACACCCAGCGAGAACGACACCTTCCTTGCCGCCGCTCGCGAGTTAGCGCCCGCGCTCAACTAACAGCGGGCGAGAAAGTCGAGCATCCGCCGGGTCATCAGCGCCGTCGCGTCGGGGTCATACGACGGGAGCGTGCTGTCCGCGAAGTAGTGCTGGTCGCCGGGGTAGAGGAACAGCTCGCCGTCCGCGGCCTCGTCGACGAGTTCGCGGGCGGCCTCGATGTCGCGCTCGCCGACGAAGATCGGGTCACGATCCATGCCGTGGACCTGCACCGGGACATCGGCGGGCCATGCGGAGCCGAACGCCGAGACCGGGACGCAGGAGTAACACAGCAGCGCCCCCCGCGCCCCGGCCCGGGTCTGCGCCAGCTGCTGGGCCGGGAGTACGCCCAGCGAGAAGCCCGCGTACACCAGCTCGGCCGGCAGCCCCGCTACCGCCCGGGCGCCGCGCGTGATCACGGCGTCGGGGAAGCCGATCTCCTGCGCGTGGGCCATCCCCTCGTCGATGCTGCCGAATGTGCGTCCGTCGAACAGGTCAGGCGTGTAGACGGTGTGCCCCCCACTGCGCAGCCCATCGGCAAACGCGACAACCCCGGGCGTCAGCCCTTGCGCGTGGTGGAACAGCACTACCTCGGCCACTAGGGCTCCTCAGGATCGGGCTGCGTCGCGAACCGCCGCCGCCACGGCAGCCGGGACGTGCGGGTCGAACACACTCGGCACGATGTAGGTGGCGTTGAGCTGCTCGTCGCTCACGCAGTCGGCCAACGCTTCCGCGGCACGCAGCAACATTGCAGTAGTGACCTTGTGGGCACGGGCGTCCAGCAGTCCGCGAAACACACCCGGGAACACCAGTGCGTTGTTGATCTGGTTCGGGTAGTCGCTGCGCCCGGTCGCCAGCACCGCAGTGAGCGGCTGCGCGGCGGCCACATCCACCTCCGGGTCGGGATTCGCCAGCGCGAACACCACCGGGTCCGCTGCCATGTCGGCGATCCAGGCCGCGTCGAGGACACCCGGAGCGCTCACGCCGATGAACACGTCGGCGTCGCGCACAGCGTCGTGCAGGTCGCCGGTGACCCCGGCCGGGTTGGTGCGCTCGGCCAGCTCGCGCTTCGCGTCGTTCAGCCGGGGATCGGACGGGGCGAGGATGCCCTCACGGTCCCACACCAGCACGTGCTTGACGCCGGCGGCGAGCAGGAGGTTCACGATCGCGGTGCCGGCTGCGCCGCCGCCGGCGATCACCACCCGAGCGTCGTCCAAGGATTTCGACACGCAGCGAAGCGCGTTCCGCAGGGCCGCGAGCACCACGATGGCGGTGCCGTGCTGGTCGTCGTGGAAGACCGGGATGGAAAGCTCCGCGCGTAGCCGGCGCTCGACCTCGAAGCAGCGAGGTGCCGAGATGTCCTCGAGGTTGATGCCGCCGAAGCCGGGTGCGATGTGGCGGACGGTTGCCACGATTTCGTCGGTGTCCTGGGTGTCGAGGCAGATCGGCCACGCGTCGATGTTGGCGAACCGTTTGAACAGCGCGGCCTTGCCCTCCATCACCGGCAATGCGGCGCCCGGACCAAGGTTGCCCAGCCCCAGCACTGCGGAGCCGTCAGTGACGACTGCCACGGAATTGCCCTTGATGGTCAGGCGTGTGACGTCCTCCGGATTTCTGGCTATTGCGAGGGAGACCCGGCCGACGCCCGGTGTGTACGCCATGGAGAGGTCGTCGCGTGTCTTGAGCGGGACCCGTGACTCAACGGAGATCTTCCCGCCCAGATGCAGTAGGAACGTGCGATCGCTGACCCGGTGCACCTCGACGCCGTCCAGCGCCTGGATCGCTGCGACGATTTCCTGCGCGTGCTCACCGTTTGCCGCCGAGGAGGTGACGTCGACGGTGATCCGGTCGTGGCGCGACTCAGTGACGTCGATGGCGGTGACCAGTCCGCCCGCGGCACCCACCGCGGTGGCGATCCGGCCCACCGTCGTCGCCGACGGCGCGGCGTACAGCCGGACGGTGATCGCATACGACGCGCTTGTCGCCTGGGGGCGCGGGCGCGCCGAGTCGGGCAGGTTCACCGGGCCATCGTGCCAGGCTGAGCTGGTGAACCTGATCGGGGAGCAGATCGCCTACTACCGCGCCCGGGCACCGGAGTACGAGCGGGGCATCTATCCGGCCCCGTCGTCCCTCATGCGCCGCGTGATCGACGCCGTCCCCGCCGGTGGTGATGTGCTCGAGCTGGCGTGCGGTACCGGCGTGTGGACGCAGTTGCTCGCGCCGCGGTCGCGGACGCTCACTGCCGTGGACGCGGCGCCGGAAATGATTGAGCTCGCTCGGCCCCGAGCGCCTGGTGCGACGTTCGTGGTGGCGGACATCCTCGGCTGGCGCCCGCCGCGTCGCTATGACGTCGTGTTCTTCGGGTTCTGGCTTTCGCATGTGCCGGAGTCGCGGTTTGCCGACTTCTGGACGCTGGTCGCCGACTGCCTGGTGGACGGTGGACGGGTCGTCTTCGTGGACGAGCATGTGGCCAACGCCGACAAGGAGCGGTGGTTGGCCGACGGTGTTGTCGAGCGCACGTTGTCCGACGGCTCGACGCACCGGGTCGTCAAGCGCTACATCGACCCGCCGCGAGTCGTGTCGCTGCTGTCCGCGCTCGGTTGGCAGGCAGACGTGGTGCTGCTGGATCTCGCCTGGGTGCTCGGTCAGGCGGTCCAGTCGGGGTCGCGGCCGACGTAACGGAGCAGCGCGGCTGCGGCGTCATCGGTCTGTCGCTGCGGCAATGCCGGGGCGTACGCGAAGCCGCGCAGCGGCTCGGCGACGGCTTGGGCTGCCGGCATCAGCTGCGCAGCCAGCTCCGCGTGGAGCGGCGACCCCTGGCCCGTTGCCACGGCGACGTCCCAGGCGTGGACGGCCGCGTCGAGGGCGCATGCGGCGGCGGCAAGCTCCGCCGGCAGTCTCGGCACCGGCGGCAGTGGCGTGGGGACCGACTCTGCCTTGGCGTCGACTCGCGCCCACGCCGCGCTCGCCGCCGCGATCGCGGGTTCGATCAGTTCGTCGACAGTGCCGATGAGCTGCGTGGGCGGGGCGAACGGGTCGTATGCCGGCTGAGGGCTCGACCCGACAA
>DATFRC010000277.1:0-31403 GCA_035263725.1 Jatrophihabitantaceae bacterium
CGGTGGGCGTCGCTGGTGATCCTCCCGTACCTGCTGGTACCGATCGTTCCATGTCTGCTGCTGGCGCCAGCGATCCTGGTCGGCTTTGCGATCGGGCGCGTCGACGACGGCCGAATGACCACCACCGCGACAGTGGCGGCAACGATCGTCGCCTGCGCACTAGCCGCCGTCGCCTTCGTCGTCGGACTGCGGGTGTCGGCATACCTCGCCATACGGCGCCGTGAGCGCATCCGATCGCTGCTCGCCGATCCCGCGCCCTAGCTGGCCGCACTGGGTAGCACGCACGCCGACACTCACCCCACGGCAATACATAACCTAGGCACGCAGCCTTCGCGGTGGCAACAACCCGAACTGCCGCATGGTGCGCGCGCGATCCTGCCGATGTGCGCGTGGCACCGAATTGTCTCGGCGAGTGGGCTGAATTGCCGGGTTGCGAATGTGCTGAGTGATTCACGACGGAAAAGGTCACCTTGAGCGTCGATTGGCACGCGTCCAGAAGACGCCAAAGGGGTGAGCCGCCCGGCCGGCAAGAGCCCAGTGCAAGCCCTGGGACCGAAGGGCAACCGGACGAGAGCCGCCCGCAGGGGTCTCGCTACTACGGGCGGGTCTCTTTCCTGGTGCTGTCGGTCGAGTTCCGGAGCACCTCAGCAGTGTCCAGACGTCATCGGGCGTCCATCCATCTCGTTCGGGTTGTGGTGTCGCGCGACGCTAGGGCCCTAGTGGAGGGAAATGGTGAGCCACGGAATACTGCCGCCTTCGCTATTTGTCGTCTCGACACATCCTGGACCGCAACTAATGCCTGTGTCGTAAGAGAAAGAGGCGCTCACCAACGCTTGGCCGCCGTGGAATGGACCACTGCCCGAGTTGGGAACGGCCTGGATCACTACGGAGTTTTGTGTGACACCGTCACATGTGAGCAACGGTGCGTTTGGCCCGGTGAAGGCGTTGTAGACGCTTCCGCTGGCGGCTCTGATGTGCTCACCGGCGGCCTGTTGAAGGGACACCGCCGCACCGCTGTCAAATGGCGTGTCGGGCAGCGGACCGCAGGCGATAGTGACCGACACGGTAATTAATAGCCGATTGGTCAACGTTCCCGACGAGCCAACCCTGATCCTGTTCGTCGCGGCATTCGCCGGTGTCGCCGTCGCAGCGACTAGCAACACTCCGATCCCGATTGCGGTAGCGAGCTTGAATCTCATTGCGCTCATCCCCCGTACTTTGCGTCAAGCCGGTTAGCGCATTGAATGAAATTGTTGCCTTCCAAGTTTGACGACTACGAATACAACAGACTCCTCTCCCCAGCAATGGTGGCCATAAGTCGCGTTCGCATTGCGCACCACGCAAATGCCTTGCTAACGTGCTACTACAGTCGCCGTCGTAGGGCGGGGGTGTGCCACCGGAAGAACGCGGCGTCAAGCGTCGTCGACATATTCACAGTAGCAAACAGGCGAATTCGGGAAGTGCCGCTGACCCGGGGTTTTTTGGTTTACGGCGCATTACCGGAACCGAACGAGATTATCTGTGTGAACCTGCTCCGAAGTACATAAGATCACCACATATTTCGCCCGCTCGCGGCTCCACACCATCCATCCTGCGGTCGACACTGGCGTCCGGGCATGCCGCCGTTCGCGCGCATGTGTTACGCCAGCCAGCCAGGCTCAATCTCGTCGGGGAAGGCTGTCACCCAGTAGTCGGGCAGGACAGTCTTGAGCGTCTTCCAGACCGCTACCGTGGAGTCCTCCCGGTCGGCGACGGCGACGGAGACGTCCGGTCCGTGCGCTGCCAGGCGCTCGCGGCACACGCCGCACGGGCTGAGCACGACAGTGCGGCCGGCGGCCTGGCGATGCAGGCAGACGGAGGCGACGATGCGCTGGCCGAGGCGGAAAGCCGCGCAGTAGGGCTCGATCTCGTGACACACCTGTACCGCAGGGTTGATCGCCTCCGGTGCCGTGCCTGTGAGGATCGTCCCGTCCTCCAGGAGCACGGCGGCAGCGCCATGGTCGGCGTCGTCGTCAAAGCGCGTCGCGATGAGGCGCTTGCATGCCTCGATGGTTGCCGTGAGGCCCGGTTGATGATCCATGGACGCAGGCTATAGACGTCCGGAGATGCCGCTGCGAGTGCGCCTTTGCCATGGTCGCGCGACTCCTCTCGTGCATGTAGGTACGGAGCGCTGGATGGCAATGCGGGCGTGTCCGCCAGCGCTCTGCAGCAGATCGCCGACCACGGGGCCTCGGTGCGGGCCATGAGATGTCCGGGAGCGCGCCATGATGTGCGCCTCTACCGCGCTTTGGCCGTGGGCGATGGCGGTCGTGCGCCGGTAACGGAATTAGGACCGTCCCGGCGCGGGGTTCGACATTTCGCGGATCGCTGCGGCGACTTGAGCGGGGTGTTCCTCGGGCAGGTAGTGGCCGCCGTCGACGAAACGCACCTGCAGGTCGTCGGCGTTGCGCGGGGCGTCGGTGAGGCTGCGCGGTGATAGCGCGAAATCGCGTGTGCCGGCGAGCAGCAGCGTGGGGACGTGCAGGTGCTGGCGCCGGTATCGGCCGAGCAGGCGGCGCGGGATGTCGCGCAGCACGATCTGCCAGTGCAGCTGCTGACCGGCGCGGGCGCGGGCCGGTTCGCGGGCGACGTCGGCGAAGACGTCGATGTCGGCGTCGGGCAGGTCGGGGCGTCCGCGGCGCAGCAGCCAGCGCAGCACGCCCGGCCGGGTGCGGATGATCCAGGCGCCCAGCGCCGGGTATTCGAGCAGTGCGGTGTACCAGAACCGCCACATCTGGGGGAGCAGCTTGCGGTGCGGCAGCCACGGATGCGGAGCGTTGACCGCGACGAAGGAGTGGAACCGTTCCGGGGCGGTGAGCGCGAGGTGGAAGCCGAGCCAGCCTCCCCACTGGTGCCCGGAGAGGTGGACGGCCGGGAGGTCGAGGGCGTCGAGGACGGCGAGCACGTCGGTGGCGAGGGTTCGGGTGTCGTAGCCGCTGCGGGGCGCGTCCGATGCGCCGGCACCGCGCAGGTCGAGCGCGTAGAGGTGATGGTCGGCGGCGAGGTCGGCCATCACGTGCCGGCAGGCGTGAGAGTGCTGCGGGTAGCCGTGCAGCAGCAGTACCGGCGGTCCATCCGTACCGGCCTCGGCGATGTGGAAGCGCAGCCCGTTGGCTGCTACGAAGTGGTGGGTAGTGGTCATGCCTGTCAAGAGCGGGGCGCGGGGCGAACCGTTCGCGGGCGTGGCCTGGCCAACAGCGGGGGAACCTTTCCGCGACCCGCCCCCTCTCGGTAGGAGTGCGAGTGGACGATCGCGAGCTGGCCGGGCTGGTGGTTGCGGCGCAGCGCGGCGACGGGCTGGCCATGGCCGAGCTGCTCGACGCGCTGGCCCCGGCGGTCGGGCGGTGGTGCGGCCCGATCGCGCTGCAGGACGCGCCGGATGCGGCGCAGGAGGCGCTCATTGCGGTGTTCCGCGGGCTGAAGGGACTGCGCGATCCGGCGGCGCTGTTCGGCTGGGCGCGGGCGATCACGGTGCGGGAGGCGGTACGAGTCGCCCGGCGCGCCGCGCGGGAACGCCCCGCCGAGCTCGCCGACCTGCCGGCCCCCGACGACCCGATGCTGGCCGTCGACGTCCGCGACGTACTCGAGCGGCTCACGCCCGAGCACCGCGCGATTCTCATGCTGCGCGACCTGGAGGGATTCGACGAGCGCAGCGTCGCCGACGCGCTCGGCACGCCGGTCGGGACGGTGAAGTCACGCCTGTCGCGGGCCCGCGACAACTTCCGGAAAGGGTGGGGACGATGAGCTGGCCGGTCACCGAACTCGACGCGATCCGCCGGCTGCGCGTGCTCGGCGCGGCAGTACCCGGAGCGGTCGTGGCCGAGACAACTATCGACGCGCCGTTCGAGCAGGTGTGGGCCGTGGCCGCCGACCTGGAGAACGAGCTGCCCCGCTACCTGCGCGATGTCCGCTCACTACACATCACCCGCACCGACGGCCAGCGGCTTGAGGCCTACACCCGCGGCTACGTCGGCCTGCGGGCTCGCTTCGACATCGTGCTGCGTCCCGGCTGGTGTGTGATGCGCAGCCGGTTCCTGCTCGGCGCGATGGCTGCGGTGCCCGACAGCGACCGCACCCGGTTCGCTTTCCTGGCCGGCGTGCATGTCCCCGCGCAACGCATCGCGGCGCCCGCGCTGGCCGCCATCGGCCGCCGCGCCGCACCGCGCGCACTGGCAAACTTCACCGAACGAGTCCGACTCACCCAGGCATAGCAGCAACAAACCCAGCAAAGCGACAGCTACCGACCAGTCTCGCGGAGCGCGTTTGCCCGAGCGAGCACGAGCCAGGCAATGCTCGCGCTTGGCACCGTGACCGGTGACAGCGTCGCACCCGGATCCGCCGTGATCTGCGGCCGGGTGCTGATCGTGAACGCTCACGACCCGCGCCACAAGTTTGTCGTGACCACGGCGGGTCGACCGGTACGCCGATTCGCGTGCCCCTACCCACGCAAATGCCCGCGGATTTGCAGCAGGGCGCGCGCGACCGGCCCGGAGGCTCTCGCGCCGCGCTCGGGCCAGGAGGTGGGCGCGGAGTAGTGACCCGACGCCGCGGCCCTGCCATTCGTCGACCATTGCGATGGCGATCTCCGCAGAAGAAGCTCAGGTCCCAGCGCATTGCTCATTGGGGTGGGGTAACTGGGTGTGTCGTGATGATGGCGTGGTGGGGGTCGTAGTGGGCGGTGACGTGCTGTAGCCGGTGGTGGGAGGCGGCGGGGAGCACGGCGCTGGCCGGAGCCGGGGTTTCGGTGAAGTTGTAGAAGTGGTGCGGGGCGTGCCAGGGGGTCAGCGCGTCGGTGAGCGCTTTGGTGTGTGCGCGTACTGCGTCTGCGTGCTCAGGCGTGGGAGTGACGCCGACGGCGAATACCGCGTAGCCGGCGGCGAGGTCGGGTTGGGCGCCGCCGCCGGGGGCGGGGCGGGCCAGCGCGCCGCCCAGGTGCCGGATCTCGATGCTGAGCAGCGGGCTGTCGGCGTCCGGGCCGGCCAGCGCGAGCAGCGCGTCGATCGCGGCGTCGGGCAGGTCGGCGAGCAGCGCGCCGTCGCCGTGGTTCGGCGTTGGCTGGTCGGGGTCCATGTGCAGCCGGGCGAGCGCGGGCGGTGCGGTTATTGCGAAGCTGTCCAGTTCTGGGCCGAGCCGTCGCAGCGGCGCGAGCAGTTCGCGGCCGGTGTCCGCGTCGACGAGGCAGGCGGCCTCCACCACTGCGAACGCTCGCCCGCGCAGCGGTTCGGGGATCTCGAGAAGCGGCGGCAGCCGCAGGATGCGACCCAGGGAGGTGACTTCGTCGGGCACCGTATGGGTCCACGCGCGCCAGGCGCGCAGTACCTGCGCGGCGCGCTGGATCGGGAGCAACAACGCGCCGGCATACAGGTCGCGCACCGGGTACAGCCTCATCTCCAGCGCGGTCACCACCCCGACGCCGCCGCCACCACCGCGCAGCGCCCAGAACAGGTCCGGCTCGTCGTCGGCGTCGGCACGCACGAACCGGCCTTCGGCCGTGACGAGTTCGACGGCGGTGACGCTGTTTGCGGCCAACCCGTAGCGGCGCGAAAGCCAGCCAATGCCCCCGCCGAGGATGTAGCCGGTCACCCCCACATCCGGCGCGGTGCCCTCCAGCGCCGCCAGGCCATACGCGGCCGCCGGCACCGTCACATCACGCCACACGGCACCCGCCTCGGCCCGCGCGGTGCGGCTGATCGGGTCGATACGCACACTGCGCATCCGCGAGGTCCGCACCAGCATCGCGCCCTCAAGCGACTCCAGCGGCCCCGCGCCGTGTCCGGTGCCCTGCGCAGCGATCCGCATCCCCCGCGCGCGGGCAAACCGCAGCGCCTGCTCCACATCACCGGCCGATTCGGCCTCCACCACGACCGCGGGCCGCTCATCAACGGCGAGATTCCACACCCGCCGCGCCTCGTCATAGCCAGCCTCCCCCAGCATGAACACACCGCCGGCCACCACCGCCCGCAGCGTCTCCAGATCGCCAACCGCGCTGTCCGAGATGGTCATTCGGGTATTCCTCCAGTTCCGGACGGCCGACAACAAGCCGTCGGTCCATTCATTCGAGTGCCTTATCAGCCACGATGCGCCAGCGCGCCGGCTTAAACACCGGCCAACTGGCGAGTCTCGAGCAAGCTCACGGGTTAACGTGCGCTACCGCGTGAGCGCAATCATCGCGAGCGTGAGCGCGGTGAGCAGCAACGCGATACCTGCCACGGCGAACGTCACCTGCCTGATGGCGTCGCCGATGAGCATGATCGGCAGCCATACAACGCCGAGCGCCTTTGCCCACGTGAGGTAGGGGCCGCGGCCGGCTGCTCGGCCGCGGAGGGCACGGTCCAGCTCGGGTTCCTCGGCCGCCAGCTGCCGCTCGATGTCGCGCAGCCGCAGCAGCTCCTCGGGGGTCAGCCCCATGGCTTCCCTGCGCCGATTGACGCCACAACCCTTATGACGGTCGGCGAACGACAGTTGTGACGGCGTCGAGGTGCTAACCGTCGGTCCGCTCACCGGCAGGTGCGCCTGCGCTCACTGGTTCGAGCACGAACACCGGGATCGTGCGGTCGGTTTTGAGTTGGTAGTCGGCGTAGGCGGGGTACGCGTGCACCGCTCGGCGCCACCAGAGGGCCTTCTCCTCTCCGAACACCTCGCGTACTCGGTACTCACGGCGCACTGTGCCGTCCTGCAGCTCGATGATCGGTTCGGCGACCAGGCTGGCGTACCACTGTGGGTTGGTCGGTCCACCGCCTTTGGACGCGACCGCCGCGTAGCGCCCCTCGTACTCGACACGCATGACCGGCGTCTTGCGGATCTTGCCCGTCTTGGCGCCCCGGTAGGTCATCAGGACCGTGGGCAGCCCACGGATCGTGACGCCGTCCGTGGTGCCGGTGCGCAGGATGTGCTGGACGTGCCCACGAACCCACGCCGACGCACTCGGTTCGTAATCACCAGTCAGAGCCATGCGCGTCCTCCTCGCTGGTGAGCCCTAGCGTTCCTATACCTCGTCACCGCATCTGGCGACTAACGTCCACCATCCTGCCGCGCCACGAAACGCAATCACGTTCCGACGGCTGCGTGATGGCCGGCCCGCATCTAGGAGAACGCGATGTCACCCGACTGGAGTCATGTCGACGCCGCCCACGTCCAGCAAGCCCTGACCGAGTACGACCGGCTGGGCGCGGACCGATTCTTCGAGGCGCATGGGTTCGCGCCGACGACCACCTACGAGTTGATCCAAGACGAACGGAGCTACCCGCCCAAGGCGATTCTCGGCACGGCATATGAATTCGCCACGGGTACCCGCCTGGCCTCGGGCGACTTCGAGGGTGGCCAGACCGGCGCGGTGCGGGTCCTCACCCAGCTCGGCTTTATCGTTCGGCACAAGTAAGCGCCCACAGCCGAACAGCAGAACGGACCGAACAAGCGATGACGACCGGTGACCGAGCGGCTCTCAGTGCCGGAAGCGGTCGCGCAGTGCCGGGTCGGTGAGCCACCACGGCGAATCGGTCTGTCCGGGACCGTCGGTCTCCCCTAGCGCCACCCGGGCAGCCCGTTCGGCATCCAGGACCGCGTCGACCTGAGCAGCCTCGCTGCGGTCGGCCCGAACCCAGGCGAGGAACACGAGCGCGAGGAACGGAATGTCGATCATCTCGGCGACACCCCACAGGATCGCGCCGGCCAGCTGTTGGTCGTGCAGAGCGGACGGTGACCAGCGGTGCGTGAGGCGATCTGTGAAGTAGCTGGTCGCGGGGTGCGTCTGCAGTCGAAGCACCATGCCGGGGATCGCGTCGAGGATCAACTCCACCATGCCGACCGCCAGCGCCAATCCAACGACCAGCGATCCAGCCGCACTGCTGCCACCGATCAGGGGCAGCGCGATGAGCGCGCCGACCACGACCAGCACCACCTGCACCACCCATCCGAGCGGGGGCACGGCGCTGTCCCAGCCCGGTAACGGGCCGAAGAACAGCACGACAGACAAGACCAGCACCAGTAGCGGGCCGACCAGCGGGTTGCGCAGCGCGCGACCGGGACGGGAGCGCAGCACCCGCTCGGCAACGGCACGGGGGCCCGGACTGCCCTGCGCCAAGTCCAGCGGGCGCCCGGCCATGAGCACCACCGGAATGGCCAGCAGCAGCGCGAGCGTCTGCGCGGTCCACACCCAGTACAGCGACCCCGAGTAGGCCTGGGGGAATCCGCACGTTGTCCATACCAGCAGCGCGATCCCGATCGCGAATGCCACGGTGCGGCGTACCGGCCACTCGCCTTGGCGGCGCGCGGCGTACACGTACCAGCTGGTCACGGCGACCGCCGCGGCGAGCGCGACAGGCTGCACCGACCACTGATCGAGCAGCGCGGCCATGCTGGGACGGGGCAGCCCGTCCATCACCGGTCCATCCTCTCGCCGCGACGTCTCACGTGATGCGCCCGGCCCAGAGTAGAGAGGTCGCGCCGGCGGCGAGGGTGAACAGCAAGCCGGCGACAAGGAACCGCCAGGACACGATGTGCCGCGTGGTGGTATAGCCAACTTGCTGGCCGATGTCGCGATAGGCGGATTGCAGGGCTTCCGACGACGGTGCGTCGTGGTAGCTGCCGCCAGTGGCCTCCGCGAGCTCACGCAGGGTGGGTCGGTCGGCGGGCACCGGTTGGGGGCCGTATCCGGGCAAGTTCACGGTGCCGTTCAGGGTGCCGAACGCAATGGTCGACACGGGTACTCCGGCCGCCTTCGCCGCAGCGGCCGCTTGCTCGGGCGTGCGGCCCTTGTTGTTGGCGCCATCGCTCATGAGCACGATCCGCGCAGGTGGGGGCTTGTCGCCCGGGACCGTGCTGGCCTTGGCAAAGGTGGAGATCGCATCCAAGCAGGTGAACACGGCTTCGCCGATGGCGGTGGAGTCCTGAAGCTGCAGGTTGTTGATGGCGACCTTGACCGGGTCGCGGTCGATGGTGGGCGGGACAACCACGCTGGCGTTGCCACCGAACTTTACGAGTCCGACGTTGATCCGGGGTGGGAGCAGACCGACGAACCGGATCGCCCCCTGCTTGGCGGCGCCGATTCGGCTGGGGAGCACGTCTGTGGCCTCCATGGACAGCGACACGTCCAGGGCGATCATCACGGTGGCTCGATCGCGAGGTATCCGCACCGCGGAGGTGGGCTGGGCGCTGCCCAGGGTGAGCAGGGCAAGGGCGACGAACAGCAACGCGAAGGTCAGGTGCCGCCGCCACCCGGGCCGCCTGGGTGCAATGCTGGCAAGCAGTTCGACGTTGGTGAACCGCGCCACGTGGCGCTTGCGGCGCAGCTGCACGATCACGTACCCGGCAAGCAGCGCTGCCGCCGGGATGAGCAACAGCAGCCAGCCGGGCGCAGCGAAGCGCATCACGGCTCCCGCTCGTGACCTCGCAGCTGCGCGCAGTCGATCCCCTGCTCGACGATGCCCGGCAACACATCGCAAGTATCCGTTAGGCAGCCGACCGCGTAACCGTGACGGTCGAGCCCACAGCGCAGCCACAGCTGAGCGGCGAGCAGCTCAGCTATCCCCGGGCGGGACCATCGGAGCCGGCCGGGTACTCCTCGAGGGGAACACGGTCCGCGGCCCAGGCGGCGAGCACGGGACTCACGATGCGCCACGACTCTTCAGCCTCATCGCCGCGGATCGAGAGGGCAGCGTTGCGGTTGAACACGTCCAGGAGCAGCCGCCCGTAAGCGGGCAACGCGGCCGGTTCGAGCTCGGCCGTGAGGGTCAGGGGCTGCAGGGTGCCCGCGTGACTGCCGATGCCCATCAGCTCCAGGACGACGCCTTCTGGTTCGAGCTCGAACCGGAGCACGTTCGGTTGTGCCTCGCCGCGCAGGCCCTCGGGAAGCAGCGGAAGGTGTGGCACCGGCCGAAAGTGCACGGCGACTTCCATCCGATCCCGGCCGAGTGCCTTGCCGGTGCGTAGCCGGAAGGTAGTGCCGGGCCAGCGCCAGTTGTCCAGCTGAAGCTCAAGCGCGGCGAAGGTCTCGGTGCGGTGCTCCGGATCCACCCCTGCCTCGTCGACGTAAGCCGGTATCGCGTGACCCTTGATAGCTCCCTGTGTGTACCGGCCTCGGCGCGTTCGACGCAGCACGTCCGCGTCGCTGAGCGGGCGAATAGAGCGCAGTACGTCGACCTTGCGGTCGCGCAGATCGCGCGCGTCGAGACCGATCGGCGGTTCCATTGCGACCAGGCACAGCAATTGCAGCAGATGGTTCTGCAGCATGTCCTTGAGCGCGCCGACGCCGTCGTAGTAGCCGGCCCTGCCCTCGAGCGCGAGCGTCTCGTCCCAGACGATCTCCACGTCGGAGATGTGCGAGCTGTTCCAGATCGGTTCCAGAACACGGTTGGCGAGCCGGGTGCCAAGAACGTTCTGCACGGTCGTCATCGCCAGGAAATGGTCCACCCGGAACACCGACTCTTCGGGAACGACCTCGGCGAGCTGGGCGTTTAGCTTCACCGCGGCCGCGAGGTCCTCGCCGAACGGCTTCTCCAGGACGATCGTGCTTCCGGCCGGCAGTCCGGCATGATGCAGCGCCGACACGGTCGCGCCGAAGATCGACGGCGGCAGCGCGAGGTAGGCGGCGACCGGCCCGTCGCCGGCAATCGCGGTGGCCACGGCGGCCGGATCGGTGACATCTGCCCGGTAGTAGTGCGACGCCGCCACCACGGCGCGCCGCGACCCGGAAGGGAGTTCTCCGGCGTGGCGATCGAGTTGAGCCGCTGCCCAATTGCGGAACTGCTCGTCGTTCCAGTCCTCCCGGCTCACGCCGACCAGCTGGAACGCGTCACCCAGATGCGCTGCATTACGAAGCGCAGCGAGGCCAGGTAGTAGATAGCGCGCGCTCAGGTCGCCGGTCGCGCCGAAGATGGCGAGGCGCTCGATCATTGCGCAAGCGCTGCCTTGGCTCGGGCAAGCGTGACCCCGCTGGCGATCACGCCGATATGGCTGAATGCCTGCGGGAAGTTGCCGACGAGCTCGCCCGTGGTCGGGTTGATCTGCTCCGAGAGCAGACCGAGCGGGCTTGCCCGGGAGCACAGCGAGACGTAAAGCTCTTCGGCCTCTTCGAGGCGGCCCTGGCCGACGAGGTTGTCGACGAGCCAGAAGCTGCACAGCACGAACGCGCCCTCGTCGCCGGCGATACCGTCCGGTGACTCGTCATGCCGGTAGCGGTAAAGCAGACCGCCGCCGGCAGACAGGCGCTCCGCGATCGCGGCAGTGGTCGCTGTCATCCGCGGATGGTCCGCCGGGACGACTCTGCGCAGCGGAAGCGCCAGCAGGCTGGCATCCACGCTCGAGTCGCCGTCGAGATGCTCGGACAGCGTCTTGGCATCCTCGTTCCACGCCCGGCTCAGGATGGTCTCCCGCAGTGCGGCGGCCTCCGAGCGCCAACGCGCGACTGATCCACCCAGGCCGAGCCGCTCGCCGATCGCCGCGGCCCGGTCCAGGGCGACCTGGCACATCGCGGCCGAGTAGGTGAAGACCCGTCCCTCGCTGCGCACCTCCCAGATGCCCTGGTCAGGCTCCCGCCAGGCTCGGCCGGCCGCATCGGCCAGCGCGCTCAGGCCGTTCCACAAGCCCGACTGAATCTGCCCACCGGCTCTGACCCATTGGTCCGCGCAGTCCAACACCTCGCCGTAGACGTCGTGCTGTCGCTGGTCGGCCGCGCCGTTGCCCCATCGCACCGGCGCCGAGCGCCGATAACCTTCGAGTTCGCTGTCCTCGAATTCGTCAGGTACCGGACCACCAGCAAGGGTGTACATGATCCGCGCCTGTTGGCTCTGATCGAAGGCATCCAGGACCCAGCCGAGAAAGGCGTCCGCTTCGTTCATGAAACCGATCCGGCGCATCGCGAACACCGTGAAGGCTGCATCGCGGATCCATGTGTAGCGGTAGTCCCAGTTACGCACGCCACCGACGGGCGCCGGCAAGGATGCTGTCGGCGCGGCGACCAGCGAGCCGTTCTCCCAGTCGTCGCACATCTTGAGCGTGATGGCGGCACGCCGAACCATCGCCTGTTCGGGACCGTCGTAAGCGAATTGCGACATCCACCTACGCCATGCATCGACGGTTTGCCGGAGTCGGGCATCCGCGTCAAGAGCGTGGTGGCGATGAACACGTCCCCAGGACAGCACTAGGTCCAGATTGTCGTTCGCCTCGAGGTCGTACGTGCTCGAAAGGCCGGTCAGCGGCCGGTTCGCGCGCAGGTGGATCCGAAGGCCCGGTTGGCGCGCCGCTTGTACCGCGAGGCCGTCGAACGCCGCGTGAGCCAAGGCTCCCCCGCGCGGTTGCAGATCCACCCGGAGCCGTACGTGACCGGACAGTACGACTGCCGAGCGCACGAGTTCCGCCCGGTTGGCCGGGGCATCGTCGGTGAGATCTGCGCCGGACCGCAACACCAACGCGTCGGTCAGCCGGATCAGACCGGTAGCGCTGCGCAGTTCGGTGATCAGCACGCCGGTGTCAGGCTCATAGCGCTGCCGCGCTTCCATCAGGTCTTCGAGCGTAACCGCGAATTCGCCGCCATTGGTGTGATCGAGAAGCCCGCAAAATAGCGGCTCGGAATCGAAATTGGGAACACACATCCACGAAATGCTGCCGTCCAGCCCTACCAGCGCAGTTGTAGCGCCGTCTCCGATCAGGCCCAGATCCTCCAGTGGAAGATAGCCGTCGAGCTGCCGGACGGGCCGAAAGGCGGGATTCTGGTCAAGCATGTCTCTCGCCCCGGAACGTCATCAATACTTGGACCGCCTGATGGCCGAGCATCAAATCCGTCCGAGGGCCGATACGGCACCTGGCCGTGTGCGAATCAACTGTCCAAATGAAAGCCCTGCGAGTTTGTACAACTGTGTCATTGGGTCTAGGACTGCACGCCGATTTTCGATGAAGCCGACCGAGCCAATCTCCTTCATGACGAAGGCTTTCATCACGCCGCCCCTCTCCGAGATCATCCCTTCGAATTACCACAATACGGAAAACACGGCCGGGTTGATATTACGCCGCTGATGTCCGGCAGGACAGAGCCGAACTGCGGGTGATCGTCGACCAGGACGAGCCCGGCGCCAACTTGACCACCTTGCGCGGGTTAGTCGGCAGCGCGCCGGATTCGTCGTACACTGGCGCTGGCCAGGAACGATCTTCCGGCTGCGCATCGGCGAAGGGCTCCAGCACGTCGGGCAAGGAGGTGGCCGTGCGCCACGGGCCCGTGCCGCACATGCCGTTCTGCCGTACCCGACAGGCGCTTCGCGATGTGCTCCATCCCCTTCCGGCAATGCGGTGCGGGCTCGGACGGGCCCGACCCTAGGCGGCACGGAGGAACCAGCCAAGAAAGGCGGACCCCGATGGCACAAGCCGGACCGCAGTTGCGAAGCCAGCGGCTTCGCCTGGTCAACCACCAGGGTGATGCGCTCCGCCTCGGAATGAACTGGACCGAGGAGGACCTCGGCAAACCGCAAGTCCTGGTGGACAGCGCCTACGGCATGGGCCACCCCGGCACGTTCCACTTCCGGGAGCTGGTCGAAGAGGTCAGCAACGGCGTTTACGAGGCCGGCGGAAAACCGGGCGTCTTCGCGGTCAGCGACATCTGCGACGGCGTCGTCCAGGCCACCGACGGTATGAGCTACTCGCTCATCTCTCGCGACATCATGGCGGCCATGGTCGAGATCCACGCCCTGGGGCATCCCCACGACGGCATGGTGCTGATTTCCGGCAATGACAAATCGGTGCCGGCTCACCTGCTCGCAATCGCGCGCTGCAACCTTCCGGCCATACACCTGCCTGGCGGCACCCAGCTGAATGCGCCCAATGACGTCACCTCTGAAGAGATGTGGCCCATGGGGGCGGCCGTCGAACGAGGCGAGCTCGACCGGCAGGACCTTGAGCGCGCCCAGCGCGGCGCCTGCCCGACGTGTGGGGCGTGCCAGTTCATGGGCAGTGCCAGCACCGGGCAGGTGATGGCCGAGGCACTCGGGCTCGCCCTGCCCGGATCCGCACTCGTCCCGGCGCCGCTGACCAAACTGCTGCGCTACGCCCGCGCGACGGGCAAGCAGCTCGTCAACATGATCCACCAGGACCTGACACCGGGGCGCATCCTGACCCGGGAGGCGTTCGAGAACGCGATCATCCTGCATGCCGCCACCGGTGGGTCGACGAACGCGCTGCTCCATCTTCCGGTGATCGCGCACGAGGCGGGCGTCGACATCACCATCGACGACTTCGACCGCATTCACCGGCTGGTTCCGGTACTTGCGAATGTCAAGACGACCGGCCGGTACCCGGTGGAGTACTTCTGGTACGCGGGAGGCGTTCCCGCTCTGATGCTCGAACTGCGCGAGATGCTGCACCTGGGGTGTCTCACCGTCACCGGCAAGACGCTGGGAGAGAACCTCGACGAGATCGAGCACAGCCCATTCTTTTTTGCCGAGCGGCGCGGTTACCTGAACAACGTTAAGGTCACCAGGGAAGAAATCATCCGCCCGCGGTCCGACCCGTTCGGCACGGACGGTGGGGTAGCCATTCTCTACGGCAACCTTGCGCCGGACGGAGCCATGGTCAAGACCTTCTCGGTGCCCAAAGAAATGCACGTCCATACCGGGCCGGCCCGCGTCTTCGATTTCGAGGACGAGGCGATCCACTCGCTGCTTCAGCGCCAGATATCACCGGGGGACGTACTCGTCATCCGCTATGAGGGGCCGCGAGCCAACGGCATGCCCGAGATGTACTACGCGGCGGCCATCCTTTCCGCCGATCGTGTGCTGAACAAGACCACGGCGATTGTGACCGATGGCCGCTACTCGGGCGCGATGAGCGGGCCGTGCATCGGGCACGTCGCGCCCGAAGCGCTGGAGGGCGGGCCGATCGCACTCGTCGAGGACAACGATCTCATCGAGATCAATGCGCCGGAACGTCGCCTCGCGATCGTCGGCGTCAAGGGCGAGCATCGTCCGCCGGAAGAGATCGAGGCAATACTCGCGGAACGGCGCAGCATCTGGAGACCGCCCCAACCGCGGCACAGCAACGGGATCCTGTCCTTGTATTCACGTGTCGCCCGCGGCACTTCGGAAGGTGCCTCTATTACCTGAGGGTGAGGAAATGACGGAGCAGACCGTCGTCATCGCCGACTATGACTACGGTGACGTGGACATCGAGCGGGCCATCATCGAAGACGCAGGATTCCGGCTGGTCGCCGCCGATTGCAAGACCGAGGACGACGTCATCGAAGCAGCGAGAGACGCAGACGCGATCATCGCGCAGTACGCCACGGTGGGTACGAGGGCGATCAATGCCCTGGCGCGTTGCAAGGTCATCGCGAGGTACGGCACCGGCGTCGACATTGTCGACGTGGACGCGGCAACGCGGCGCGGGATCCTGGTGACGAACGTGCCCAATGATTGGTGCCAGAACGAGGTCGCCGATCACGCCATGGCGCTGCTGCTGGCCGCCGCCCGCAAGATCTGCGCGTATGACCGCGCAACCCGCGCGGGGGTCTGGCGGTGGCAGTCCGGTGCCCCGATCCATCGGATGCAGGGACGCGCCCTCGGGCTGCTGTCGTTCGGCGCGATCGCGCAGGCGATTGCAGCCCGGGCGCACGCGTTCGGAATGCGCGTCATCGCCCACGATCCCTACATGGCACCCGACGACGTGATCGCCCACGGAGCCGCACCGGTGTCGTTCGACGAGTTGATCGAGCACTCGGACTACCTGGTGATCCAGGCGCCGCTCACGAAGGAGACCCACCATCTGATCGGCGAGGAGGAACTGCGGCGCATGAAACCGACGCTGATCCTCGTCAACACCGCCCGCGGTCCGATCGTCAATGACGCCGCGCTGCACCAGGCGCTGACGCAAGGATGGATTGCCGGAGCCGGCCTGGACGACATCGAGGAGGAGCCCGCCAAGCAGCGCGACTGGAAACCGGAGAACCCGCTGTTCGGTCTGGATAATGTGATCATCACACCGCACGCGGCCTACTACTCGGAAGAGGCGATCCGCACGGTCCGCGACTTTGCTGCGCACGAGGTGGTACGGGTGCTGAGCGGGCAGGCGCCGCATTCGCCGGTCAACGCGGCCCAGCTCGCCATCGCCAGGCCGCTCGGGTAACCCGGGCATCCGCTCCTAGCGGGCGACGGGCGGGCCCGGGATGACGGGCAGCTCGGCCAGCCCGCGCAGTACCAGACCGTCGCCGTGGTCCCAGTGCAGCTCCTCGACCGGCACCGCGAGGCGGAATTCGGGGAAGCGCGCTAGCAACGATGCGATCGCGAGCTGACCCTCCATACGCGCCAGTACGGCGCCGAGGCAATGGTGGATGCCGTGGCCGAATGCGAGGTGCCGGCTTTCGGCCCGATCCATGTCGAGCAGCTCCGGGTTGGCGTACCGGTCGGGGTCGCGGTTGGCGGCCGCCAGCCCGATCACTACCTGAGCCCCTGCGGGAATCGTCACGTCGCCGATGGTCACCGGCTCGATGGCGTAGCGGAATGTCGCGTGCGGCACGGGGGCGTCGTAACGCAGAAGCTCCTCGACCGCCGCGGCGATGCTGGCGGAATCGTTGCGCAACTGGGCGAGCTGGTCCGGGTTGCGCAGCAACGCAACGACGCCATTGCCGATGAGGCTCGTGGTCGTGTCATGTCCGGCGACGATCAGCTGGAAGATCGTCGACAGCAGCTCTTGGTTGTCCAGCCGCTCCTCGCCGTCACGCGCGTTGATCAGCCCGCTCACGAGATCGTCGCCGGGCTGCTGCTGCTTGGTACGGACGAGCTCGCCGAGCATGGCAACGACCCCGTCGGATGCTTCTTTCGCACGGGCGTACTGCGCCGGCGTCGAGGTTGGGACGAGCATTCCGGCGAGGCCGCGGCCGAGCGCGTCCCGTTCCGGCTCCGGCACGCCGAGCAGTTCGCAGATGACCGTGAACGGCAGCGGAAACGCGTACGCCGCGACCAGGTCGACCCGGCTCTCCGGACCCTGAGCGGCGATCTGGTCAAGCAGGTCGTCCACTATGACCTGCACGCGTGGCCGCAGCGCCTCGACACGACGTGGCGAGAAGGTGCCCGACACGAGCCTGCGCAGCCGGGTGTGATCAGGTGGGTCGACGCTCAGCATGTGCCGCGCGAACGCCGGTCCAGGAAGTCCCTCCGCGACAAGATCGGCGCCGGTCGCGAGCGCCGCGTGCATGTCCTTGGACAGCCGCGGATCGTTGAGAGCGGCCCGGACGGCGTCGTAGCGGACTACCAGCCAGGCCTGATGCCCGTCGGCCAGCGTGACTTCATGCACCGCGCCGAGCTCCCGGACCTGGGCGAACAGCGGAAAGGGGTTGTCCCGGTCATACGCCCCCCACGCCGCCAGCGCGTCGGTAGTCGTCACCGCGCTTTCTCACGCAGGTGGCGCGAAAAACTCGAGCGCGATGCCGTCGGGGTCGCGAAACGAAACACCCGAGCCGTAGTGGGCATCCTTGATTTCGCCGTGAGCAATCCCCAGCTCGTCGAGCCGCGCGGCCTGCTTCTGCAATTCGGCGCGGTCGCGACAGGCGAACGCAATGTGGTCCAAACCAGTGCGATGCTCATCGAAGGTTTCCGCCGTGCCCTGAGGATGGGTGTGCAATCCGAACAGCTGCCCACCGTCGAGGGCGAACACCGTGTGGTGAAAGCCGCCTACCTGCTCATCCTCGTCGAGCACAGGCTCTGCTGCGAAGAGCAAGCTATACCAGCGGGTGCTTCGCTCAAGGTCGGTGACGGTGACCGCGACGTGCGCGGTCGGCGGAAACATTGGCACAGTAGCCTCCTCAATTGACACGTACAGCTCGTGATGAATTGCCCCCGCATTAAGTCGACCCCGAGCACCGGAGCCGACTTACCTACTGTCACGAAGACCCTAGCGCTTCGGTTCACTCGGTGTCTTGTGCAGATTCTGCGTACGCCGCCGATGTGGGCATCAGTAACCGGCGCGGGCGATGACAGCAGTCAATGCTGCGCGGGAATGGATGTCGAGCTTGTTGTAGATCCGGGCGAGATGGCTCTCGATTGTCTTTTCGCTGAGAAACAACGCAGCCGCGATGTCTTTATTGGTTCGGCCGCTCGCGACCATTGCCGCGACCTCACGCTCGCGAGGCGACAGTGCATCCAGACCGGCCGCAGTGCCGGGCCGGCGGCGGCGCGCCACTCGCTCCCCCAGTCGGCGCAGTTCGCGTGCGGCGGCATCGGCTTCGCGCAGCGCGCCGCACGCGCTGAGGTCCGCGTAGGCCGCGCTCAGCTCGACGACCGCCGCGTCGCGATCGCCCGACGCCGCGTACGCACGGCCCAGCATGAGCCGGGCGCGGCCGAGAAGCAGTGCGTTGTCGACGCGGTCCGCGATCGCGACCGCCTCGCGCGCCAGGGAGAGCGCGGCCGGGACGTCGCCGTGCGTTAGTTGCGACGACGCGCGCGCGATGCGCGCGGTGCACTGCCACCGTGGGAGGGCGGCGAGGTCGGCCCGGTTGAGCGCGCGCGACGACACCTCGTCGGCCGCCGTGGTGTCGCCGAGCGCCAGATACGCGCGGGTGAGTAGCTCCCACCCGAATCCCGCGTGCCGGTCGAGCACGTCTTGGCTCGGCGGTTCGTCGACCGCCACCAGCTCGGTCAGGGCGGCCGCGGCATCGCCGGACATGAGCAGCGCGCCGCCGAGTTGCACGTGAGCGGTCGGGTCAAGGAATCGGTCTACGCTGCGGCCCGAACGGGCGATCATGTCGGTCGCGCCGGCCATCGCGCCTTCGACGTCACCCGCCCAGTACGCCGCCAACGCGCCGGGCTCCAGTGCCCAAACGGTTCGCCAGTTCTCGGCCGGCAGCAGCGCGGTCTCAGCAGCGGACGCCGCGTCCGAACGAGCTGCGGCGAGGTCACCATTCAGCAACGAGGCAGCTGCCGTTATCGACAGCCAGGGATTCACCATCGTGTCCTGACCAGTGACTCGGGCGACGCGTAAGCACCGATGCACGTGCGCACGTGCCTGATCGAGCCGTTCAACGCGCAGTGCCGCGGTCCCGACGTAGACGCCGAGGTACACACGCTGGGCGAGTTGCTCGTCGCTGAGCCGCTGCAGCGCTTCGGATGCGACCGCGAGGTCGCTCGTGGCCTCATCGGTGCGCAGCTCACCGCTCGCCGAAATGCTGCGTAATGCTGCGGCCAGTGCGACGACCGAATCCTCCGAGCCGGCCGCGAGAACGATGCCGGCAAGGCGGTGCGCGTCTGCCCACTCGCGGTGCCAGAGGTGATCGATCGCCAGTTCGAGCTGCAGGGCCAGTCGCACGGTCGCGGGTGCCTGGTCGTCAAGTGACGACAACGCGGACAGCAGCAGCCGGCGCGACGCGAACGGCTGGCCACTGCGCCGGCGCGCTTCCGACAGCTTCGCGATCAGCTCAGCGCGTGCGCCGTGCTGAGACGGCGGCGCCAACTCCAGTGCCTGGCTGAGCTCCTCGACCGACTCCTCGTCGGCACCGGCCGACGCCAGCGCGGACGCCGCCTCGACCAGGAGTGCGATCCGCCGCGCCGGATCGGCGTCGTGCGGCAACAACCGCAGCGCCGTCCGCAGCCACCGTCCTGCCGTGAGCGGTGCGCGCGGCGCGAGCGTCCGCGCTGCATCAATAAGCGTCTCGACCGCCGCGGGGTCGCCTGCGCTCGCCGATCGCTCGATGTGCAGGGCCACTTCGGTTGCCGGGGCTTGCCGCGCCATCAGCGCGGCGGCCGCCCTCGCATGAGCGCCGAGCCGCCCGGCACGCGGCAGCTCGTCATAGACGACCCGGCGCACGATCGGGTGCCGGAACCGAAATCGGGCCGGCGCATCGGTCGGCCGCACCATATCGACGGCCAGCACCTCGTCAAACGCATCCAGCGTCGCCTGCTCGGGCCGTCCCGCAATGGCCGCGACCAGGTGCGGCTCGAACGACTCGCCGGCGATCGCGGCTGCGTCGACAACGGTGCGCGTTGCCGGCGACAGCGCCATCAGCTCTTCCCGGATCGACGCCGACACGGCCGCGGGCGGCCGCCAACCCCCAGCTACATCGACGGCACCCCGGTGGCGGCGACGGTCGTTGGGCACCCCTGCGCGAGACAACTGCTCGAGGTAGAAAGGGTTGCCGCCGCTTTGCCGATACAGCAGCGCGCGGCCCTCGATGTCAAGCGACGGGTCCATCAGGCGGTCGGCTTCGACCGGGGTCAACGGCGAGAGGTCGATCCGTTCGCCTTCGCCCGACCGCGCCATCGAGTCGAACACGCCACCGAGCCGGCCCGGGCGTATGCGGGTGGCGAATGCGCCGACGAGCGGGCCGCGGAAGCGATGAAGCAAACCCGCCGTCACCTCGACGGATGCTGCGTCGGCCCAGTGCACATCGTCCAATGCGAGAACGACCGGTTGCCGCGACGCGAGCAGCTCCAGCAACTCCCGGATTGCGCGCTGCGTGCGATACCGATCCGTGCCCGGCGGCGCGGCGGGCGGCTCGGCACCCTCGACGGCCCGGGCCAGGGACGGAAACACGTGCCACAGCTCCGCCCACGTCTCCGGACGCAGCGGCCGTAGGACGGCCGGCGACACGGAACCGAGGTGCTCGTCGCATGCGTCGCGCAGCATCGCGAACGGGAGGTCCTGCTCGAACTCCGCCGCCCGCCCGGACAGCACCAGGAAGCCGCGCGCGCTCGCCCGCCGCGCCAGTTCCTGCAGCAACCGTGATTTGCCGATCCCAGGTTCACCGACGATCTGGACGAACCAGGGCCGGCCGGCGGCGAGGCGATCGAGGGCCCCGTCAAGCTCCGCCAGCTCTGCTGATCTCCCGATCAGCGGCGACCTTCGCACGCCACCCGTCCCACGAGATGCCCCCTTCTCACCAGCCCGGATGCGCGGCGAAACCGGCGGCGCTACCAGCGTCGTCACGCCCAATAGCACGGGGGTCGCTCGGCTCCGGTTCAGGGTGTGCTTTGCAGTAAACACCCGATACCCGCAACTGCGAGGCGCTGCGACGGTCGACCACAGCGGCGGGCACCTGGCCCGCCCGACATATGGAGGACCAGATGCAAGACCATGAGACGGCGCACGAGGCCTCGCGGCGAAAGGTGCGGCGCGCCACCGTCGGCGCAGCCGCGCTCGGCGTCGTCGCGCTCGGCGCCATTGCCGCTGCCGTCACCGCCGGAGTCGCGTCGGCCGACACCAGCTACCACCACCGGCCGGACATCCGGCTCGTCGTGACCAACCCGCTGCCGCACGACATCGCCGGCCGAAACGGCGACTTCCTCGTCGATGTGACGGCGACGGCTCTCAACGGCCACGGAAACCAGCAGCTGTCGGCGGCGAACGGCTACCGGCCGGGCCTCAACCTCCCGCCGGCGCGGACCTTCGGACCGGGTATGCCGGACCCCGACGCGCCCGGCCTCGTCGTCACGATGTCGACGACCCCCGCGCGTGCGGGTGGTCCGAACGCCAACCTGGCGGGTGTGTTCCAGCTGAACACAGTGGAGCGCCACGACGGGCTCCGGCGCATCGTCAACGAATGGGAGGTCGGCTCGCCCGGCTTCTTCGGCAGGAACGTCCACGCCACGTTGACCGCGTTCCTCGTCAGTGGCCGGGCGCCCGGAATGGTGACCGGGCACGAGCGGCCAATCTCCAACGTCGTCCGCGAGACGTTCACGATCGGCGGTTGATTTCATCGGAGCGGCCGGCAGCCCGATGGCTGCCGGCCGCGTCACACCGCTAATCGACTCCGATCATGACCTCCGTGGATTTGACGACGGCGGTCACTCGTGCGCCGACGGTCAGCCCGAGGTCCTCGGCGGCGTCCTTGGTGATAGACGCGGTTATCTGCTGGCCGCCGTCGAGATCGACCTTGACGACGGTCATTACGGCACCGACGGCGATCGCGGCCACGGTTCCCGTCAGCTGGTTGCGGGCCGAAAGACGCATGGAGTTCCTCCACTTCTTGGGCGCAGATTCGGGGCGAACGGATCGAGTATGCCTCGGATGCCGGGTCATCGCTGGCGGCGTGCCGCATCTGCGGATAAGGTCCGCGGCCATGACGACATTCCGCATCCGGGAGGCGGCCGAGCTACTCGGGGTCAGCGACGACACCGTCCGCCGCTGGGCGGACGCGGGACGCGTCCCCACCAGCACCGACGAGGTCCAGCGGCGGGTCATCGCCGGAGCAGACCTCGCCCGGTTCGCCGAGGAACTCGCGGCCAGCGCGGAGCGCCCCAAGCCGCGCACCGTGATCGGGGAGTCTGCGCGTAATCGCTTCACCGGGCTGGTGACGAATGTTGTGCGAGACACCGTGATGGCGCAGGTGGAGATGCAGGCCGGACCGCATCGCATCGTGTCGCTGATGAGCCGCGAGGCCGCCGATGAGCTCGAACTCGAGCCGGGCGTCATCGCGATCGCTTCGGTAAAGGCCACCAGCGTTGTGATCGAAGTCCCCGAGCAGCGTTCCGGCCGCGCCGGCTAGCGCCGTCAGCAGCGATGCCGCATTCGAGGTCCCGTCCACCGAGCGGCCCACCATCGAGGGAGAACCCGCACATGCAGACCCGCATCATCGTTCTCACCGCGGTCGCGGCTGCGGCCGTCGCCGTAGCCGCAGGGTGCTCGTCGAGCAAGAACTCGCCCAGCTCTCCGCCAGCATCCCCCGGCGCCGGTGGCGCGACCTCCAGCCCAGCAATCAGCGGTACCGTCACGGTGTTCGCTGCCGCCTCGCTCAAGGAGGCGTTCACCACGCTGGCCAGTCAGTTCGAGAGCGACCATCCCGGCAGCCACGTCAAGCTCAGCTTCGGGGCCAGCTCGGACCTTGCCGAGCAGATCAACCAGGGCGCCCCGGCGGACGTGTTTGCCTCGGCATCGCCGAAGAACATGCAACAGGTCATCAGTGCGGGCGGGGCGTCGACGTCGACGAACTTCGTCAAGAACGTGATGGAGGTCGCGGTGCCGCCGAGCAATCCAGCCCACGTAACGAGCGTTACCGATCTCGCGAAGAGCAGCGTCAAGGTCGCGCTGTGCCAGCCCCAGGTCCCGTGCGGCGCCGTCGCGGCCGAGGTGTTCACCAACGCCAAGATCACCGTCAAGCCGGTCACGCTGGAACCGGACGTGAAATCGACGCTGTCCAAGGTCGAGTTGAACGAGGTCGACGCCGGAATGGTCTATGTGACCGACGTACGTGCCGCCGGCAGCAAGGTCACCGGCATTGTCATTCCCGACAACCTCAACGCCTCGACCGAATACCCGATCGCCGCGCTCACCAAGGCACCTCATGCCGTCGGCGCACAAGCCTTCGTGGACCTGGTCCTGTCACCGGCCGGTGAGGCGGTCCTCTCCGCGGATGGATTCCAGAAGCCCTGAGTAGCACCGTGTCCCCACGCCGCTCCTATCCCCACCGCTCCGTACGCGAGTCCGGCCAGCGCGGCGTTCCGGCATTGATCGCGGCTCCGGCATTGGTCGCGTTCGCCTTCCTCCTGCTGCCGTTGGCCGCGTTGTTGGTGCGCGCCCCGTGGCGGGGACTCGGCCGACTGCTGTCCGAAAGCGACGTGCTCACGGCGCTGCGGCTCTCCCTCGAATGCGCCACCGCGGCGACAATTGCTGCACTGGTCTTCGGGGTGCCGCTGGCCTGGGTGCTCGCGCGCATGCGGTTTCCGGGCCTTGGGTTGGTCCGCGCTCTGGTAACGCTGCCGCTGGTACTGCCACCGGTCGTGGGCGGCATTGCGTTGCTCCTGGCGTTGGGACGCAATGGCATCGTCGGCCGCCACCTCGACGAGTGGTTCGGCATCACTTTGCCGTTCACCACGGCCGGCGTGATCGTGGCCGAGACGTTCGTCGCCATGCCCTTCCTCATCGTCACCGTCGAAGGCGCGCTGCGCACCGCAGACCGCGATATCGAAGAGGCCGCGGTGACACTCGGCGCGTCGCGGCTCACGGTGTTCCGGCGGATCACGCTGCCCGCGATCGGTCCGTCGCTGGTGGCCGGCTCGATCCTCTGCTGGGCGCGCGCGCTGGGCGAGTTCGGGGCCACCATTACGTTCGCCGGCAACCTTCCCGGCACCACGCAGACCATGCCGCTGGCGATCTACGAGGCCTTCGAGCACGACCCGGAAGCCGCTATCGCGCTCAGCCTCGTTCTGCTCCTCGTCGCGGTGATCGTGCTGGTCGCGCTTCGCGACAAGTGGCTACGCGGACCGGCAAGCCTATGACCGACCCCATCACCGCCAGCCTCGAGCCGGTCGCCGCCCCGACGCGCGTGGCCAGCACGCTGACCATGACCGCGAGCGTTCAGCGCGGAACATTCCGTCTCGACGTCGACGTGACAGTCGAGCCTGGTGAAGTGCTCGGCGTCATCGGACCCAACGGCTCAGGCAAGACCACCCTGTTACGAGCCCTGGCCGGCCTGACGCCCATCACCGACGGACGCATCACCCTCGGCGACCAGATCCTCGACAGCGTCCAACCCGCCGCGTTCGTCGCGCCGGAGCAACGCCCGATCGGATTCGTGTTCCAGAACTACCGGCTCTTCCCGCACCTGAACGTCCGCGACAACGTCGCGTTCGCCCCCCGCTGCCGCAAAGCCGGCCGCAAGCAATCCCGCCTGATCGCCGACCACTGGCTGCACCGGCTGCGCCTCGCAGACCTCGCGGAACGCAAGCCGGCTCAGCTGTCGGGAGGGCAGGCCCAACGCGTCGCACTCGCCAGGTCGCTGGCCGCCGACCCCGGGCTGCTTCTGCTCGACGAGCCACTTGCCGCCCTCGACGCCAGGACAAAGCTCGAGATCCGAGCCGAACTGCGCCGCCACCTCACCGAGTTTCCGGGTGCCACGCTGCTCGTCACCCACGACCCCCTCGAAGCGATGGTCATGGCAGACCGGCTCATCGTCATCGAGGACGGCCGGATCGTGCAGCACGGCGACCCCGCCAGCGTGGCCCGCCGCCCGGCCACCCAGTACGTCGCCCGCCTCGTCGGGCTGAACCTCTACCGCGGCACCCTCGGCAGCTACGGCCGCATCATCCTCCGCGACAACGCCGGGACCCTGGTCACCACGCGGCACCTCCCCGCCGACGATCCGCCCCCGGGCCCGGTGCTGGTCGCCATCCGCCCGACCGCGATCGCTGTCCACACCGCGCGGCCGGACCACTCGAGTCCCCGCAACATCTGGGCCGGCATGGTGACCGGACTCGAATTGCTCACCGACCGTGTGCGTGCCCAGGTCACCGGCAGACCGTCAGCGCTCGTCGACCTCACCCCCGACGCCGTCGCCGAGCTCGATCTGGTCGAGGGCAGCGAAGTCTGGCTCAGCGCGAAGGCCACCGACCTCGACGTCTACACGGACCCGCAATAACGGCCCGCATCCGCCCGGGACAGTCAGCCGCGACCGCTACCGCCGCGCACTCGCACCGCGCGTGCTGGCTCATCGGCGTCGCCACCGCATATCGGGATCAGCCCGGCGGCCGGCATCAGCAACACGTGCTGGGCGAGGCAGCGCAACTTGACGTGCTCGATCGCACCGTCCGTGCTGCAGAGGTGCGTTCCCCAGACGATCTCGGCCGGCTGGTCACAGCTGGGGCAGCACACGATGTCCATAGGGTTCCCTCCCTCGCCAACACGACGCGTGGCCGTTGTTGACAGGAGCGAGCCCTCGCATGCCTGATACATCCAGCTCGGACCGGCGGGCGAAGCCGTGAGGTCACCCCGGGGCGGGAGTTGCGCCCGGGACGCCGGTCGTGCTGGAGTACGGCGTGGTTTTCTATGTCGTCATATTCGCCGCCTGCGCGGTACTGCTCGTCATCGGGGGCTTGACCGTGTGGTCGCGCAACCGCCGGACGCTCGAGGCCGAGAAAAGAAGCGAGTCGGCCTCGGCTCGCGAGCGCCGCCAGAAAAACAAAGCCGAGCGCTCCCAGTCCCGCAAGGGCCGCCGCAAGCGGGGCTGACGACTAAGGTCAGTCTCGGCTCTGAGCGGCGGAGACTCCGCCGCGAGCCTATGGGCGGTGTAGCGCGGAATGATCAAGAAGCTGGAAGATCTGCCCGATGGCGTCATCGGGTTCGAAGTCGACGGAAAGATTGCGGCCGAGGACTATCGCGACGTGGTGATTCCCGCGGTAGAAGAGGCGGCGAGGGCCGGCGACGTCAGGTTCGTGATCGTGATACCGGAGTTTCACGGCATGAGCCCCGGGGCGCTGTGGCAGGACCTCAAAGTGGGAGTCGAGCACTTCCGGGCCTGGAAGCGGATAGCCCTGATCACCGATATCCACTGGATGCAGCAGATGACCAGCCTTTTCGGCTGGATGACCCCGGGCGAGGTGAAGACCTTCGCTATGGAAGACCGCGACAAGGCCGTTGCCTGGGCGGCGGGCTCAAACGGCGGCGGGTAGCCGAGCGTTCCCTGCGCGAAGTGCAGGTCAGCGTGTTGCGGTGTCAGCTCCGTCCCACGCGCAGCCGCTGCGGTGGCCCTCACTGATCACGGCTCCGCACTCGGGGCACACGAGATGTGCCCAGCAGGCCGCCTCGCCAGCATGCTCGTACTCGGCGGACTCCATGCCGCGCCGGCTCTCGTCACCGGCGGGTGCCTCCCGTAGGCGCCCAGGCTCCTCAGTCACTTCGTGCTCCACACGATCGCCTTCCATTGTGCGGCGATCTCAGGCTGCCCTGGGGGCGAATCCCGGCAGATTGGCACCGAGCCACGCGACGATGCGTGGCAGCAGGGGGCGCCAGATGCCGAACCGATGCCCAGCATGACTGAGGATCAGTGCCTGGACCGCCAACGGTGCCTGAGCGACTGCGAGTAGCTTCGCCGACGACGGGTACGAGACGGGGTCCGAGTGGGATGTCTCGATCCACAGGGCGACCGGGGGCGCATGATGCTCGGCCAGTGCGATGAGGTCGTAGTGGCGGCCTTCAGCGCTGTCGGTGCTGAACGGACGGTAGTTGCGCGAGAACTCGGGGCGGAAGTAGCCGCCGAGGACGACCGCGGCGGCGTACTGCTGCGGGTGCAGCATCGTCGCCATTGCCGCGCACCAGGCGCCGGCGGACAGGCCGATCGTCGCCCATGCGCCACGGTCCGGCTGGACCCGGAAGGTGCGCAGCACCCAGTCGGGGACGTCGCGAGTGACCCAGGTTTCCACCCTCGGATCCGAGCCGATGCCGTCGACGCATTCCGTGTCGACGCCCGCCGGGAACTCGATCACCGGCGAGACGATGATCGCCGGGGACATCAGGTGGCTGGCGACGGCTCGGTCGACCACGCCGCTCAGACCCATCGAGTCGACCCACTGCGACGGGTCACCCGGGTAACCGTTGAAGGTCTCCAGTACGGCATAGCGCCGCCTGGCGTTGGCCCGGCTGGTATATCCGCTGGGCAGCGCAACCAGCACCTCGCCTTTGAGCCCGCTCTCGGGTCCCCGGACGGTGTATCGCAGCACCCGATCGCCGTTGGCCGCAGCGGACGGCAACCGCGGCAGCTCCGAGGGCGGGGCGGGACGACGTACCGGCGCCATCGCCGCTTTCGCCGCTTTCGCAGCGGCGTCGCCCGCAAGGGCCGTCGAACCACCGTGACTGCCGAAGACAGCCCCGTGCAGATCCGTCCAGTCGGCAAAGAATGTGAATTCGTCGTTCAACGCGACCGCCGCGGTAAGCACGACCAGCGCATTGACCGCGAGCAACAGCAACGCCCGACCGATGATGGGCTGCGGTCTCGACGCCGCGAGCTGCGGCCACAGCACCACCGTTGCGACGAACGCCGCAACGGTTACGAGCACGACCAGCAGCAAGAAGGCCGAGCCGGTCAGCGACAATTCACCCCTCCGATTGTCAGTTCCGCCGGCGCGCAGGACGACTCCATCGTGCCTCGCTTCACGTGCTCACAGGCGGGCCTGCTAGCCCCAACTGTGCCGCCGCGTCCGCGACCTCACGTGCCGGCGCAGCACGCTGCGATGCCCAACGATGCAGGTAGGACCGGCCGAGAACACGGCTTGCGGAGCTGGTGAGGAGGGCAATGTCCGTCGTGCAGGGGGGTGGGCGAAGCGCCCGGTTGCGGCCCGGGTGGACCCCGCTCGCCCGGGCGTGGGCCTGGTACGTCGAGCGCGCACCCAGACTGACCGCCGCGATCGCGACGTTGCTCGGACTGGCCACGCTGGCGGAAGCGCTGCTGCCCCGGCAGCGGGACCGAGTGGCCGACGTCGTGCCGGTCGTGCCGGTGCCGGCGAGCGCCACAGCCGCAGCGGTGGTCGCGGTATCCGGGCTGCTGCTGTTGTGGCTCGCCCGTGGGCTGCGCCGACGCAAGCGGCGCGCGTGGCAGGCCGCGGTCGTATTGGCCGCCGTGCGAAGCACGGCCTTCCTCATCCACGACGAGCCGCGCCCGGCCGACGCGGCGATCACGCTGGTGCTGCTGGTTCTCTTGCTCGCCGCGGCGCCGCGATTCAACGCCAAGCCGGACCCGCGATCCCGGTGGTTCGCACTGGTCGTGTTCATCCAGTTCACCGCGGTGGCAGTCTGCTACGGGCTGGCGGTGCTGTACTTCTCCCACCGGGTGGTGGGCAACCCATCATGGTCTGCGCGTAGCGAAGAGGTGCTCTACGCGCTGATCGGCGCCAACGGGCCGGTGCAGCTGCGCGGCCACCGCTTCGACCAGGTCTTCCACTTCACGATGCTCGGCTTCGGCGTCACGACGATGATCGTGGTCGCTTACCTGGCGTTGCGGCCGTTCGAGCCGATCGCGTCGCTGACAGCCGAGGACGAGGAGCGGTTGCGACGCGTGTTGGCTGCCCATGGCGGGCGGGACTCGCTGGGCTATTTCGCACTGCGCCGGGACAAGTCGGTGGTGTGGTCACAGTCCGGGAAGGCCGCGATTACCTATCGGGTGGTCCAGGGTGTTGCGCTGGCCAGTGGGGACCCGATCGGAGACCCGGAAGCGTGGCCCGGCGCCATGGCCGCCTACCAGCGCCTGACGGAGGAATATGCCTGGACGCCTGCCGTCATCGGCTGCAGTGAGCAGGGCGCCACCGTCTATCGCCGTGAGCTTGGGCTCTCCGCGCTCGAAATGGGCGACGAGGCCATCATCGAAGTGGACGACTTCAGCCTCGACGGGCGGGCCATGCGCGGCGTTCGCCAGGCGTGCACCCGGATCAGCCGCGCCGGTTACCAAGTCCAGGTCCGCCGGGCCCACGAACTCGACCAGGCCGAGATTACGACCCTGGCAGCAGCCGCCGCCGCGTGGCGAGGTGACGCCGCCGAGCGCGGCTTCTCAATGGCCCTCTCCCGCCTCGCGGACCCGGCCGACCCCGACTGTCTGATTGCCACCGCCGACCAGGACGGCCGGCCGCGAGGGCTGCTGAACTTCGTCCCGTGGGGCCAGGACGGCCTGTCCCTCGACCTCATGCGCCGTGATCCCGCAGCCGACAATGGGCTGAACGAATACATGATTGCCAAAGTGATCCGCGCCTGCCCGGCGCTGGGCGTGACCCGCGTTTCGCTGAACTTCGCCATGTTCCGAGATGCGCTCGAACGCGGTGAGAAGATCGGCGCCGGGCCGGCGAGCCGGGCGTGGCGCGCCCTGCTCATCTTCTTGTCACGGTTCTGGCAGATCGAGTCCCTGTACCGGTTCAACGTGAAGTTCCGGCCGTATTGGGAACCCCGCTGCATCTCCTACCCGGCCGCCCGCGACCTGCCTCGCATCGCTCTTGCCGCACTGGAGGCCGAGGCATTCTTCACCCAGCCGCGCACCCTCAAGCGGCTGCTGGGCCGCGCGTAGCAGTGCGCCGCCGACCTGCCCGCCCGCGCTTAAGCCCGTACTGCACACTGCACGGGTGACGTCAGCGGGCGAGAGCGCCGAGACCTGGCGCTCGCCGAGTTCCGGAGTCCTCACCTCGGGCCTGCCAGCCCGGTCACGCCGCTGGTTGTCGCGCGCGTGGCCGGACCGGCTGCCTCCTGGGCCGGTGATCGCGGCCAACCTGCTGCCGCCGCTCGCCTTTGTCGTGATCAGCCTGAGCATCGCCTGGCCGGTCGTCACGCACCTGGGCCAGCGGGTGCCGGGTGGCGGCGACGGCGTGCTGTTCTCCTGGTACTTCGAGTGGATCGCGCAGAGCGTCTCTCATGGCCATAACCCGTTCATCTCGGCCGCTCTCAACGCGCCGGCGGGCGTCAACGTCATGTGGAACACGGCGGTGTTCCTGCTCGCCTTCATCTGTATCCCGCTGACGCTGTCGGTCGGCGCGTTCACGACGGTGGCGCTGGCCATGATCTTGAGCCCGGCCATCTCAGGTGCCACCGCATACTGGGTGCTGCGCCGGCTCAGCGGACGGACGCTCGGGGCGGCGATCGGTGCCGCCGTCTACGCGTACGGGCCCTTCATGACCGGCGAGGTCGGCCACCTGCACCTGGCGTTCGCACCGTTCCCACCGCTGTTCGTCCTGCTCGGCCATCGCCTGCTGATCAGCCAACAGGGCAGCCCGATCCGAGTGGGGGTGCTGCTCGGCATCCTCGTCGGACTGCAGATGCTTCTCTCTGAAGAGTTGCTGGTGCTCTCGATGGTCGCGGGCGCGGTCGCACTGGCATGGCTGATCGTGCTGAATCCTCATGAGGTGCGCCCGCGTGCCCGCTACGCCCTGACCGGGGCCGGGATTGCGGTGGCCACCGCGGTTCCGATCGTCGCGGTACCGCTGGGCTACCAGTTCTTCGGCCCGGACTCCCTCAAGAGGTTTCTGCCGGAGACGGCCCGGGCCGATCTGGCGAGCTTCGTCCGGCCGAGCCTGCTGCAGTACTACAGTTCGCGTGCCGACGTTCGGGCCAACCTGACCTTTCCGGCCAACGGCGCCGAGAACACCGGCTATCTCGGCTGGCCGTTAATCATCGCCGCACTCGCGGTGTGCACGTGGTACGTCGTGCGCCGTGAGCGGTTCGCCATCTGGTGGCTCTTGACCGCACTGTCGCTCGCAGCGCTCATGCTCGGCTCGCCGATCGACGTTAACGGACGCGCGCTCGTTCGCGGACCGTGGGCCTTCGTACGGAGACTTCCGCTGATGGGTGGCGTAATCCCGGTGCGGTTCTCGCTGCTGATGCTGCTGCTCGTCGCCGGACTGATCGCGTGGACCCTGGCCCGATTGCACGGCCGCGCCCTGGTTGCCGGAGCCCTCGTCGCGGTTGCGGTGCTGATCCCACTGCGCCCCATCGTGCCGATCCACGGCTCGTTGTTGCCGCCGACGCCCAAGTTCTTCACCACCTCCGCTGTCGACGTCATCCCCCGCGGCGCCGTGACCGCGGTGCTACCTCAGGCAGGATTTCCCCGCAACGCCGCCATGGTGTGGCAGGTCAGGACAGGTCTGCGCTTCAACCTCGTGGGGGGCTACAGCGTATTTAACGTCCACAACCACGCCACCTACTTCGCCGAACTGCCG
>DATFRC010000278.1:0-15917 GCA_035263725.1 Jatrophihabitantaceae bacterium
GTTCCTCATGGACGAGCCGTTGTCCAACCTCGACGCCAAGCTGCGCGTCGAGACCCGCGCCAACATCGCCGCGCTGCAGGCCCGCCTGGGCACCACCACCATCTACGTCACGCACGACCAGGTCGAGGCGATGACGATGGGACACCGGGTGGCCCTGCTCAAGGACGGCATCCTCCAGCAGGTCGATACCCCGCGGAATCTTTACGACAAGCCGGGCAACGCATTCGTCGCGGGCTTCATCGGTTCCCCCGCGATGAACCTGCGCGAGGTCGACCTCAGCAACGGCGGGGCCAAGTTGGGCAATGCGGTCGTCCCGCTGTCCAAGGAAGTGCTGGACGCCGCCAACGCCGCCCACCTGAACAGAATCATCCTGGGAGTACGGCCCGAGTCCTTCCACGTGGCGAGCGACGCAAGCGACCTGGCGCTGCATGTCAACCTCGTCGAGGAACTAGGCGCCGACGCCTTCGTGCACGGCACCCTTCCTGGCGAGGACGAGCTGAACACTCAGCAGTTCGTCGTCCGCTTCGACGGGCGGGTTCCACCGCGCGTCGGGGAAACGATCACCTTCCAGATCCGTACCGGCGAGGAGCACGCGTTCAATCCGGAGACCGGCGAGCGCCTTCGCTAGACATCCGCACGCTCGCGCGCCTGGAGCACGTCCGGGACGTGGGCTTCGGCCCACGCCCGGACCGCGCGCAGCGGAACTAGCAGCGACCGGCCGAGCTCGGTCAATGCGTATTCCACATGTGGCGGGTTGCCGCCGTACTCGGTACGCGAGATCAGACCGTCATACTCCATGGCACGCAACGTCTCCGTGAGTGCCTTCGACGTGATGCCGCGGATGTGCGCCTTGAGTTCGGTGAAGCGCATCGGCCGTCGTTCCAAGGCGTTGACGACGAACACGGTCCAACGTGCCCCGATCCGGTGCAGCACGGTTCGGCTGGGGCACGTCGCCGCCATGATGTTGTACGCCTTGCCCATCGCCTGCTCCCAGTAGCGTTGTAGATACCGGTATACAGACTATACCGTCGCACCATGCAAACGATGGCCTTAGCAGGCAAGCGGATTCTCGTAGTTGGCGGTGCGCGAGGCCTCGGCGCGGAGATTTCCCGTGCGGCGGACCGCGACGGCGCCGAGGTGATCGTCGGAGCACGCGACTTGGCTCCGGCCCAAGAGCTGGCCAAGAACCTGCAGCGTGGCAGCGCAGTCCGGGTCGACGTCCTGGACGAGGCGAGCGTCGCCGCGGCGGCGGCCGATCTTGGCGCGATCGACCACGCGGTGAGCACCGCGTCCATGCACCACGACGTGCCCGTCGCCGACCTGGAGCGTGACAAGATCGTTGCGGCGTTCGGGGCGAAAGTGTTCGGTCCGCTAGTGCTCGCCAAGCACTTCGCATCGCGGATGCGCGCCGGCGGCTCGTTGCTGCTGTTCTCCGGGATCGTCGGCTGGAAGCCGAAACCCGGGACGGTGGTCAAAGGCGTCGCGAACGGCGCCATGGAGCATCTCGTGATACACCTGGCGACCGAGCTGGCGCCTCTGCGAGTCAACGCGATCTCCCCGGGCATTGTCGACAGCGGGGCCTGGGATCGGTTGGGCGAGCCAGGTAAGGCTGAGCTGTTGGCCCGCGCCGCCAACGGCACCCTGGTCGGGCGCCACGGTGAGCCGGCAGACATCGCCGACGCGGCGCTCTGGTTGCTGTCCGCGGGCTACGTCACCGGCGAGTTGATTCACGTCGACGGTGGGGCGCGGCACCGCTGAGGCGTCGGTTAGCGCCAGATGACGCAGCCGCGGCGCTCCAAGGCCTCCAGCCAGGGCGTCTCCAGGCCCGGGTTCCAGCGCAGGTCGAGTTTATCGAGATGCGGCAACTCGCCGACGGACGCCGGCAGCGAGCGCAGGCCGTTGTTGCGCAGGTCGAGGCGCCGCAGGTTCGGCAGCTCGCCGATCTCCGCCGGCGGTTCCGCGATGGCGTTGTCGCGCAAGGCCAGCTCGTGCAAGGCGTGCAGCTTGCCTATCGAGGCAGGCAGCGTCGTCAGCCCGCAGCGCTCGGCGCGTAGTTCGATCAGCCCGCGCATGTCGCCGATGCGTGCCGGCAACACACGGATCGGATTCGCGGACACGTTCAGGTAGCGCAGCCGGGCCAGGTCGCACAGGGCGTCCGGCAGCGACCGCAACGCGTTGTCGTGCAGGTACAGGTAGCCGCTGATGTCGGGCAATCGCGGAACGGATGTCAACCGGTTGTGCCCGACGTCCAGGGTGTGCAGCTCCGCGACATCCTCCAGCGGCGGCAGCTCGGTGAGGGCGCGCTCGGAGAGGATCAGCACCCGGGAAGGGTGCATTTAGCTCCTGCGGCGGCGAGCGATCTCGGCCAGTGCGACGCCGGCGGCCACTGCCGCGTTTAGTGACTCGGCCGGTCCGGCCATCGGGATCGATACCGTCAGATCGCAGGTCTCGCCGACCAGTCGGGACAGACCCCGGCCCTCCGAGCCGACCACGACGACGATCGGGCCATCGGCGGCGTCGAGATCGTCGAGCGACGTCGTGCCGTCGGCGGACAGCCCTGCCACGAACAGCCCCGCGGTCTGGCAGTCGCGAAGCGCGCGCACCAGGTTGGTCACCTGAGCGATCGGGATGCGCGCCGCGGTTCCGGCCGAGGTGCGCCACGCCGCCGCGGTCACGCCGGCCGAACGCCTCGCCGGCACCACCACCCCGTGCGCCCCGAAGGCCACAGCCGAACGAACGATCGCGCCCAGGTTGCGCGGGTCGGTCACGCCGTCCAGTGCCACGAGCATCGGTGTCGTCACCGACTCGGCCGCCCGGGCCAGCAGGTCGGGTAGTTCCATGTACGTGAAGGGCGGTACCTGCAGCGCGATCCCCTGGTGCAGCAGCCCACCGGTCATCCGATCGAGCTCACCGCGACTCACTTCGAGCAGCGCGATGCCGCGCTTGCCGGCGAGCCGCACCGCCTCGCTGACCCGCTCGTCGGTGTCGATCCCCAGGGCGATGTAGACGGCAGTGGCCGGCACCTTGGCGCGCAGCGCCTCGGCGACGGGGTTGCGCCCGACGAGCAGCTCCGGCGCCTCGGCCGGGCGCCGCGGCCGCGCCTTGGCTGCTGCTCGGCGCGCCGCCGGATGTCCGGCGCGGTCCTCGGCGCGCGGGGTCGGGCCGCGTCCGCGCAGCGCTGCCCGGCCCTTGCCGCCGGTGCCGACAGTGGCGCCCTTTTTAGACTTGCGGACCGCGCCGCGCCGCGCGGAGTTGCCCGCCATTCAGTTGCCCTTCAGCGTCCACCGCGGCCCGGACGGCGTGTCTTCAACGATCACCCCGACGCTTGCCAGCTGATCGCGGATCGCGTCGGCCGCGGCAAAGTCCTTGCGGCGCCTGGCATCCTCACGCTGCGCCAGCGCGACATGCACCAGACTGTCCACAGTGGACACGAGATCCGAGGTATCGGTGTCGGCCCACTTCGTGGGGTTGATACCCAACACGTCCGTCATGGCAAGGACGTCGGCGAGTGCATCTCTTGCCGTGACATGGTCGCCCGGCTCTAGCGCGGCATTGCCGTCCCGCACGCGGGAATGGACGACCCCGAGCGCTGCCGGGACGCTGAGGTCGTTGTCCATCGCCTCGACGAACGCAACAGGAAGCTCAGTTGCCGGCGACGTCTCCCCCGCGCGCTCGACAAAGTTCTCGATGCGCCGGTACGCGGCAGCAGCCTCGTCCAGCGCCTCGACGGAGAACTCGACCATCGACCGGTAGTGCGGCGCGCCGAGGTAGTAACGCACCTCGACCGGCCGCCACTGCTTGACGATCTCGGTGACCGCCAGGGTGTTGCCGATCGACTTGGACATCTTCGTGCCGCTCAAGTTCAGCAACCCGCTGTGCATCCAGTAGCGGGCGAAGCCGTCGCCGGCGCCGACCGACTGGGCGAGCTCGTTCTCATGGTGCGGGAACACCAGGTCCAGCCCGCCGCCGTGGATGTCGAACGTGGGCCCGAGGTACTTCGTCGCCATCGCCGAGCACTCCAGGTGCCAGCCGGGGCGCCCGCGGCCCCAGGGCGTAGGCCAGGACGCCGTCTCAGGCTCGTCGGGCTTGTGGCCCTTCCACAGGGCGAAGTCGCGCGGATCGCGCTTGTGCGCGTCGCCGGCACTGTCGCCTGCGGGCTGCATCTCGTCGATCCGCTGCCCCGACAACGATCCGTACGACGGAAGCCCGGCCACGTCGAAGAAGACGTCGCCACTCGACTCGTAGGCCAGGCCTTTGTCCATGAGCCGCTTCATCAGCTCGATCATCTCGGTCACGTGCCCGGTGGCCCGCGGCTCGTACGTCGGTGGCAGGCAGCCGAGTGCGAGCTCTGCGATACGGATCTGCCGCTCGTTGCGGTATGCCAGCGCCCACCACGGTTCACCCGTCTCCGCGGCGTTGATCAAGATCTTGTCGTCGATGTCGGTGACGTTGCGGACGAAGGTGACCTTGAAGCCGCGATACATCAGCCACCGGCGCAGGATGTCGGTGGTAACCCAGTTGCGGACGTGCCCGATGTGCGGCGGTCCCTGCACGGTGAGCCCACACAGGTAGATCGACGCCTTGCCGGGCTCGAGCGGGACGAACTCCCGCACCGACCGGGTCGCGGTGTCGTGGATGTGTAGGCTCACCGCGCCATCGTACGGTGGCACCGGTTTCCGATTGGCCCGGTTGTCGCGCCCGGCCGATGGCTACCGTCGTGTCATGCATCCCGAATCGATCGCCGTCGCGAGCGGCCGGCCCGCCCGCAGCCATCGCGCTCCGGTGAACACGCCGATCGTGCTCTCAGCTCCGTTCCATCACGGGCCGGACGACAACTACTACCTGCGCCAAGGCAGCAGCGACACGATTCGTTCGTTCGAGGAGGCAGTGGGCGAGCTGGAGGGTGGTCGCGCACTGGCATTTGCATCAGGCATGGCGGCGATCGCGGCGATCGTCGAGGGGCAGCCGGCCGGAACGATGGCCGTCGTTCCGCAGCACGGCTACAACATGACCGGGACGATCTTCGCCACGCAGGAGAAGCTCGGCCGGATGACGGTGCGGGAGGTGGACGTCACCGATACCGACGCGGTGATCGCCGCCCTCGACGGGGCGGCGCTGGTCTGGCTGGAGTCGCCGACGAATCCCCTGCTCGGCGTGGCCGACCTGCCGGCGATCATCGACGCCGCGCACGCCGCGGGGGCGCTCGTCGCAGTCGACTCAACGTTCAATACGCCGCTCGTGCTGCGCCCGCTCGACTACGGCGCCGACATCGTCATGCACTCCGCCACGAAGTACCTGGCCGGCCACTCCGACCTGCTCATGGGCGTGCTCGTCACCCGAGCGCCCGAACTCGGCGAGGCGCTGCGGGCGCGCCGTGACATGACCGGCGCAGTGCCGGGTGCCCTCGAGGCGTTCTTGGCGCTGCGCGGAGTGCGCACCCTGGCGCTGCGGATGGAACGCGCCCAGTCCAACGCCCTCGAACTGGCGCAGCGGCTGGCCGCCCACCCGCGCGTGACGCGGGTGCGCTACCCCGGCCTGGTCACTGATCCATGGCACGAGCGGGCGAGCCGGTTACACAAGGGCTACGGAGCCATGGTGTCCTTCGAGGTGGCCGGCACCGCAGAAGATGCCGAGGCGGTGTGCCATCGCGTCGAGCTGATCGTCCACGCGACGAGTCTGGGCGGCGTCGAGACACTGATCGAACGCCGCGCCCGTTACGCCGTCGATGCCGCGCGCGGCGCACCTCCCACGCTGCTGCGCATGTCCGTGGGCATCGAGCACGTTGAGGATCTATGGGCGGACCTGTCCGGCGCTCTGGCCTCGATTGCGCAACAATCCCCCGTCTGAGGCGAGGGATTCTTGCGCAATCAGAGGCGGGCGTCGACGAGAGCGACTGCGATCGCCGCGATGCCCTCGCCCCGCCCGGTCAGCCCGAGGCCGTCGGATGTCGTTGCGCTGACCGATACCGGCGCGCCGGCCGCCTGCGACAACGCAGCTTCCGCCTCGGCACGGCGAGGGCCGATCTTGGGCGCGTTGCCGATCACCTGCACTGCGACGTTGCCGACGACGAAGCCGGACGCGGCCACCCGGGTGGCGACCTCGCCCAGAAGGGTCAGCCCCGAGGCATCGGCCCAGCGCGGATCGTCCACGCCGAACACCGAGCCGAGATCGCCGAGTCCCGCTGCGGACAGCAACGCATCGCATGCCGCGTGCGCGGCCACGTCACCATCGGAGTGACCGCCGCAGCCGTCCACGTCCGGCCATAGCAGCCCCCCGAGCCAGCACGGCCGGCCAACCTCGATCGCGTGGACGTCTACACCGATGCCGGTCCTCACTGATCTATCCCGCCGTAGGCGAATCCTCGTTCCCACCGCTCGCTCCGCTCGGGTGGAACCGAGTCTCCGCTCCGCGCCTTCGGCGCGGGCCGCGTCGCGGCGGCGGGGCTCTTCGCGCAAGCGCTCATCGCGCTGCTACTGCTTCGGCCAGCAGCAGGTCCCACGGGCGCGTGATCTTGAACGCCTCGTCCGCACCGTCGACAGCCACAACGGTGCCGCCGAACGCCTCGACCAGCCCGGCGTCGTCGGTCACCCTGGTCGCGGTCCCTGCCGTATGAGCCGCGAACAGGACGTCTCGCCGGAAACCCTGTGGGGTTTGCACCGCCACGAGCGTGGATCGATCGACGGTCTCGATCACCCGGCCGCCGGCGTCCACCCGCTTGATTGTGTCCGTGACGGGCCGCGTCGGGATCACCGCATCGGCCCCGTCGCGAAGCGCCGCGACGACGCGATCGATCACCTCAGCCGGGACGAACGCGCGGGCCACGTCGTGTACCAGCACCGCGTCGACGTCCGGGGGCAGGGCAGCAAGTCCAGCCGCGACGGAGGCCTGCCGTGTCGCGCCGCCCGCAACCACATCGGCACCGGTCAGCGCCTTCGCGTCCTCGAGCCGGTCAGCCGGAACCACGATGATCACCGAACCGATCATGGTATGCCCGGCGAAGCGCGCGTGCGCGTAGGAAAGCAACGTACGCCCCCGTACGGTGCAGAACGCTTTGGGCACGTCCGCACCCAGACGCTGCCCCGCACCGGCGGCAACAAGAATGGCGGCGATTCGCATCGCCGCCATTCCATCAGACTCGCTCAGGCGACCGCCTCGGCGAGCACCTCGTCGAGAACCAGTTCGGCCTTGTCCTCATTGGTCCCCTCAGCCAGCGCCAGCTCGCTGACCAGTATTTGCCGGGCCTTCGCCAGCATCCGCTTCTCACCGGCGGACAGGCCACGGTCCTTGTCGCGCCGCCACAGGTCCCGCACCACTTCGGCGACCTTGTTCACGTCGCCGGACGCCAGCTTCTCGCCGTTGGCCTTGTAGCGACGCGACCAGTTCGTGGGTTCCTCGGTGTGGGGTGCACGCAGCACCTCGAACACGCGGTCCAGACCCTCCTGGCCCACGACGTCGCGAACACCGACGATCTCGGCGTTATCGGCCGGCACAAGAACAGTCAGATCACCCTGGGCAACTTTCAGCTTGAGGTAGATCTTGGTTTCGCCCTTGATCGTTCGCTCTTCGATGGCTTCGATTTTCGCTGCCCCGTGATGGGGATAGACAACGGTCTCGCCGACCTTGAACGTCATGTGCGCGGGCCCCTTTCCACTTCTCAAGGGTAACACGCAGCACTTAGATCAAGAGTTAGCTACGTCCGCATTTGGGCACTGGCGCTTTGCCCGTCGATGCGCTACGCAAGCAGGTCCGCCAGCCCCTCGTCAGCGCCTGCGAGCGGCTCGCTAGGCTGCCGAACGTGAGGGCACAGTCTCGCCGCATCCGCGTCGGCGTCGCTGCCGCCGGAGCCCTGCTGGTACTCGCGGGTTGCGCCGCGGGGCAGCACGCGCAGACCGCGGAGGAGACACCCGTGGTCGACGGCGTCGCGGCGAACGCCGGGCCAATGGCCCTGCGTGCCGTGGCGGTCGCGCCTCCGGTCGGCGGCAGCTACTCCAAAGGCGGCGACGCTCCGGTGCAGCTCGTCATCGTCAACGACAGCGCCAACTCAGACCAACTCGTCCGGGTCACCACGCCGATAGCCGGCGACGTGCGGCTGTTCCCCAACGCGGCAGCCGCCACGGGCACCACCGCGTCGGCCGCGCTCCAGTCGCTGAGCTTTCCGAGAGGGCAGGCCACGTCGATCGGATTTGCAGACAGCGAGCCGGTGATCCAGTTGCAGAACCTGACGCAGCAGCTGTTCCCGGCGCAGTCGTTCCCGATCACATTCGAGTTCGCCACGGCCGGCTCGGTGACCTTCAGCATCGCCGTGCACCTGGTCCCCGGTCCGTCCAGCACCCCGACCATCAACGTCTCGCCGACCGCCGAGAGTTGATCAGCTTCCCGAAACTGTCGGTGCCTCGCCGTAGCGTCCAGCCTCGTGACGAAGCCGAGCGCGTACCGCTGTGCCGAGTGCGGGGCCACGGCGCCCCGTTGGGTGGGCCGCTGCCCCGAGTGCCAGGCGTGGGGCAGCGTGGCCGCATCGGCAGCACAGATCAGGACGGCACCGGCTCGCCCGGTTCCCGTCCAGCAGCAGGCAAGGCCGATCGGCGAGCTCGATCCCGATGACGCGCGGGCTCGTCCCACCGGTGTCGACGAACTCGACCGGGTGCTCGGCGGCGGGCTCGTGCCCGGCTCGGTGGTGTTGCTCGCCGGCGAGCCCGGGGTAGGCAAGTCCACGCTGCTACTCGACGTGGCGCACCGCTTCGCCGCGGGCGGTCAGCGCGCGCTGATCGTCACCGGAGAGGAGTCACCGGCTCAGGTGCGGCTGCGGGCCGAGCGCACCGGTGCTGTCCACGATCGGCTTTACCTGGCGGCCGAGAACAACCTCGGCGCGCTCCTCACCCACGTCGACGACGTGGCGCCCGGGCTGCTCGTGGTCGACTCGATCCAGACGATCTCCACCGACTCCGTCGAAGGCGGCGCCGGCGGGGTACAGCAAATCCGCGCCGTCGCGGTGGCGCTCATCGCACTAGCCAAGCAGCGCGGCATGGCGACGGTGATCGTCGGTCACGTAACCAAGGACGGCCAGCTCGCCGGGCCGCGGGTGCTCGAACACCTGGTGGACGTCGTCTTGCATTTCGAAGGTGACCGGCACTCGTCGCTGCGCGTGATCCGTGCCACAAAGAACCGTTTCGGTGCCGCTGACGAGATCGGTTGCTTCGAGATGCGCGAGGACGGCATCGCTGGGCTCGCCGACCCCTCCGGGCTGTTCCTGTCCGAGCGCGCGACCGCGGTCGCCGGTACCTGCGTCACCGTGAGCATCGAGGGACGCCGGCCGCTCGTGACGGAGGTGCAGGCGCTGGTAGCGCGCACGAGCACGGGCGGCTCACCGCGCCGCGCGGTTACCGACCTCGACCCGGGCCGGGTGGCGATGTTGCTCGCCGTACTGGGCCGGCACGGTCGCCTGCCGCTCGGTGAGCACGAGGTGTACGCCGCGACGGTGGGTGGCCTGTCGGCGACGGAGCCGGCCGCCGACCTCGCCATAGCGCTCGCGCTCGCCTCGGCGGCGCGCGACAGCCCCCTTTCGCCGACCCTGTGCGCGATCGGGGAGGTGTCGCTGTCCGGCGACGTACGGCGGGTGAGCGCCCTGGAGCGGCGACTGGCGGAAGCTGCCCGCCTGGGGTTCACCGCGGCGCTGGTTCCGGCCGGGCAGGCCGGCGCAGCAGCGGGCATCCAGAACATGCCGGCGGCCACTCTGGCCGAGGCGCTTGCCACCGTGGTGAGCTTCGGCGACCGGGCGACCGCGCCGCGCCGCCCGCCGTTGCGTAGCGTCGGCGCGCGCCGCTGACGGAGGTTACTACACTCAACGCCTACATAGCAGGCCGACGGCCGACAGTTGGGAGCGGGTGTGCCGACCAGCGACAGGGACGCCGCGCTGCGGAGCGTCCTCGCCACGGTGGCGCCCGGCACCTGGCTACGTGATGGGCTGGAACGGATACTGCGTGGCAATACCGGTGCGCTCATCGTATTGGGCTTCGACAAGATCGTCGCGTCGCTGTGCACCGGAGGCTTCCCGCTCGACGTCGAGTCGTCGGCCACCCGCCTGCGTGAGCTGGCGAAGATGGACGGTGCACTAGTGCTGTCGTCCGACGGCACCCGAATCCTACGTGCCGCCACGCATCTCATGCCCGATCCCAGCGTGGACACTGACGAGTCGGGTACCCGGCACCGCACCGCGCAGCGGGTGGCCATGCAGACCGGCCACCCCGTGATCTCCGTGTCCCAGTCGATGCGGATCATCGGCCTTTATCTCGGCAAGCAGCGGTACGTACTCGAAACCAGCGGCGAGCTGCTCGGCCGCGCCAACCAGGCGATCGCCACCCTCGAGAGGTACAAGGCGCGGCTGGACGAGGTGTCAAACACGCTGTCCGCACTGGAGATCGAGGATCTCGTCACGGTCCGCGATGCGGCAATGGTGCTTCAGCGGCTGGAGATGGTGCGGCGCATCGCTGACGAGATCACCGGCTACGTCATCGAGCTGGGCACCGACGGTCGGCTGCTCGCACTGCAGCTCGAGGAGCTCATGGCCGGCGTCGATGCCGACCGTGACCTGATCGTTCGTGACTACCTGCCCAGTGGCAGCCGGCGCACCGCCGACGAGGTGCTGGCCGAACTCGTCGGCCTGTCGGCCACCGACCTGCTCGACCTCGGGCTGGTTGCCGCCGCGATGGGGTTCGCCACTGCTCCGGAGTCGCTCGACGGGGTGGCGAGCCCGCGCGGGTACCGCCTGCTGGCTCGGGTGCCCCGCCTGCCCGGCCCCACCCTCGACCGGGTCGTCCAGCATTTCGACGGGCTGCAGAAGCTGTTGGCCGCCACCGTCGAGGACCTGCAAAGCGTGGAGGGTGTGGGCGAGTCGCGTGCTCGCAGCGTCCGCGAGGCCATTTCCCGGCTCGCCGACGCATCGATCATCGACCGCTACCCGTAATTTCGCATCGCGCTGCCCGCATCATCCGTCGTCATGCGGGCAGCGCGACGCTATCAAGCCCCGACCCCCCGAACGGGACTGACCTGAATGGCCCCGATGATTCGTTCGTGGCCTACAGCTATCCGGGAGAGCGCCTCCTGCACCAACTCGGCGGAGTCGCTCTCAACGAGGCAGAGACACATCTCGTCCGCGGGCACCGCGATGCACGACACCGGAGTCACCGCACCGTCCCCTGCCGATGCGCCGAGACGAGCGAGCAGTTGCGCCGCGCATTCAGCTGTGGCAGGCGAGGTGTAGCACTCGACGAGAAAGACGGGCTGCCCCACACAGATGGAGACTACGAAGGCCGAATCCCGTCTGCATCGGGGAAAGCCCCTACAACTGACGTGAGCGAACGACGCGACTGCACGCCCAGCTTGCGGTAGATTCGACCGAGATTGGCCTCGACGGTCTTGACCGTGACGAAGGTAGCGGCGGCGACTTCCTTGTTCGTCATGCCGCTTGCGACCAGGCGGGCGATGCGTTCCTCGGTCGGGGTGAGCTCGCCGATGGCGCCGCGCTGAAGCCCGAGCCGGCGTAGCTCGGCGGCCGCTCGCTCGGCCCAACTGGGCGCGCCCAGCCGAGCGAAGATCCGCTCGGCTTCCGTGAGCGCCGCCCGCGCCGCCAGCTTCTCCTTGCGCCGGCGCAACGCCCGGCCCTGCCACAGTAGGGTCCGGGCGTGCTCGAACGGCATGGGCAGCGTGGCGTGCACGGCGAGGGCTCGCTCGAATGCGGTCGCGCTGGTCTCCAGATCCCCTTGCGCCATCGAGACAATCCCCCGCGAGCGGCTGGCGACGGCGACCAGCCAGGGATACGGGGCGAGCTTGGCGCGCCGCTCCAGCCGCTCGACCAGCCCCGCGGCTCGATCAAGATCGCCGGTCGCCACCACCGCCTCGAGGTGATCGCCGTGGAAGCGATGACGGGCGGGTTCGGCCACTCCGGCCGCCTGCATGATCTTGTCGGCACGGGTCAGCTGCCGGTCGGCCTCGACCGGATCGTCGCGGCAAAGCGCGACGAAACCCGTGACGATGAGGTGCAAAGCGCTCACCCACGAGTCGTCGAACTCGGCGGCGAGGCTCAGCCCCTCTTCGGCCGCGGCCTGGGCCTCGTCGAGCTCGCCGTAGTGCGCCTGAACCAGCCCGTGGGCGTACAGCACGAATCCGCGCCAGCGACGCGACCCCGACTGCTGCATGATCTCCATCGATTGCTGAACCGCCTGCCGGGCGCGCTGCCACTCACCCAGCCAGCAGTCGAGCTCGGCCAGATGCATGAGCGACGTGCCGATCGCCACCTCGTCGCCGACGTTGACGGCAGTGGCGAACTCGTCGGCGTACAGCGCGCGCGCATCTCCGGGATCCTCGACGTGCTTGGCCAGTGAGCGCCAAGTCATCTGCGTCCACTCCGCAGCCCACGACGTGCTGGCGGGGTTCAGGAGGCGACGGGACCGTTCGATGAGGTCCCGGTCGATGCCATGGCCGGTGAAGAAGCGGACGTCGGCAGCGATCATCCAGACGCAGGCAGCAAGATCCGGGTCGGTGGCGACGTCGTCCTTTGTAAGCAGGCGCAGCGTCGTCTCGATCGCGCGCAGCTCCGCGGCAAGATCGTGCGTGCCGTACCAGGTCTGCCGCAGCCCGGCTTCGATCGTCAGCAACCGTGATCCGTCCGCCTCCGCGCCGGCCTGGGTGCACAAGCTCACCGCCCGCTGTGTCGCGCCCTCATGGAACACGACGTGCGAAAGCTCCAGCAGCACGCGAGCCCGTTCCGGGCCGGCGGGCAGGGTAGCTGCGGCCGTGTCGAGGACCGACCACGCCCGCCGCGTGTCGCCCGAATGGAACAGGGCCCGCCCGGCCGCGGCCATGCGCGCTGCATACTGTGCAGTATGGTCTGCCGGCGTCCGTAGCCCGGCCAACTCCCACAGCTGGGCTGCAGATGTCAGCGCACCGCGAGCCTGTGCGGTCGCCGCCCCGGCCTCGAGTGCGTCGGCCACCCGCTCGTCCCGGCGCTCGCTGGCCAGCGCGAGGTGCCACGCGGATTGCTCGACATCATCGACGAGGTCGGCCAGGCGCTTGTGTAGCCGGCGCCAGCCGACGCCCGATGTTCGGGCCGCCGCGCCGAACAATGGGTGCGCGAGCCGGACCTGGCCGCGCTGCACCTCGACGACACCTTGCTCCTCGGCGCGGTCCAGGCCATCGAGGCCAACCCGCTCGCCCAGGGCTGCAACGACAAGATCGACAGTCGGCGCGGCAAGCGCGGCAACGACACGCAGCACCTCGCGGGCGTCTGCCGGCAGGCGTTCGATCCGCGCGACGAGCAGCTCGCCCATACTCTGCGGCAGCGGCAGCGGCTCCCCGGGTGCCGCCTGCCCGCCGGCGTGCTCCAGCGCGCGAGCGATCTCGAGCGCGAAGAACGGATTGCCGCCGGACGCCTGCTCGACCCGACGTAGCAGCGGCCGGGAAAGCGACAGGCCCACCCGTTCGTGGATGAGGCTGTGCAGGGCACCCAGGCTCAGCCCGCCCAGACCGATGCGCAGGATCCGGTCCGGAGGCAACGCCTGCGACAGACCGAACGGCGATGGTGATTCGTGGTCGCCGCGCACCGTAGCGAGCACGCAGACACGCTCCGTCCCTAGGCGCCGGGCGACGTACTCGATGGCCTCAGCGGTCGGCCGGTCGAGCCACTGCGCGTCGTCGACGGCCAGCACGACCGGTGTGTCGGCAGCCAATCGGCGCATCGTGCCGAGCAGGGCCACCGCGACTGCCCGGTAACCGAGCGTCGGTTCGTCAGCCGCCTGCCGGAGCAACGCGACGTCAACCGCGTGCCGTTGCGGCTCGGGCAGGTCGGCCAGTACCCGCTCGGGCACGCCGTCCAGCAGATCCCGCAGTCCGCCGAAGGACAACTCGGCTTCCGATTCGGCCGGTCGGCACGTCAGCAGCCGGTAGCCCTGTCCCGAGATGCGGGCCAGCGCCTCACGCCAGAGCGTCGTCTTGCCGATGCCCGCCGGGCCATAGACGACGCAGGCGATCGGGCCGCGATGTGCGGCGTCGAGGACGGAGGCCAGTTCGACCAGTTCCCGATCACGGCCGACGAGGCGGTGCGACGCGGCGCGCCCGTCCTCTCGCTGACCGAGCCCGCTCACTGCGTCCCCCTGCACGCATAGCCGCTGCGACGGTACTTATTGTGCGCTCAAGCGCCACCCACAGCGCCTACTGGGCGATGGAGAACGCCGCGGTACGCCCACCCACCCCGGCGAACCTCGCAAACAGCGTGTAATTCCCCGTACCGACGCGCTGCCTGGTGCCCGCGCAGTTCGGCTGCGATGACATGCCGCTCCAGTGGATGGAGCGGCCCGCCGTCTGTCGCGGCGCCAGCGTCACTGGGCTGTCTCCGGGCTTGACCTTGCAGTCGTGGCTGCCCCACACCCGAGACCAGCCGTTGTAGACGAGTAGCTCGATCTGGCTGTCGGACAGGTTGGCCACGCACGGCGCCTCGCCGGTGTTCGTCACCTGAATCTCCAGCTCGGGCCGCTGGTCGAGGCGGTACTGCTTGGCGTCCGTGGTCGCTGCAACGCCCAGCACGGACGGCACGCACGGCACCGTCGTGGACGTGACTTGCGACGGCTGCCCCCCGGGCGAGCCCGCCGAGTGCCCGCCGGCGTGGTGCCCCTTGCGGCCGGCCAGCACCAACACGTACGCCGTGAGCAGGCAGAGCCCGATCACACACAGGACGAGCAGACTCCGGGGCAGAGACGGCGGGGACGATCCGGCGGGGCGCATCGTCGCGACACGCTAGCCCATGTCCCTGCGGGGGAATGCATCGATGACACTGAAGGTGTGCACGCACTCCTTGACTGGTACGCCGGCGCCGCGCGCGACCTGCCGTGGCGCCGCCGCGATGCCACCCCGTGGGGCGTGCTGGTCAGCGAGGTGATGCTCCAGCAGACGCCGGTGTCCCGGGTCCTGCCCGCGTACTTGTCGTGGATGCAGCAGTGGCCGACGCCGCCCGGGCTGGCGGCTGCGACACCCGGCGACGCGGTACGTGCGTGGGGCAGGCTCGGATATCCACGGCGCGCACTCCGGCTGCACGAATGCGCCACGGCGCTCGTCGATCGGCACGGCGGCGAGGTGCCCACGGATCTGGAAGCTTTGCTCTGCTTACCTGGAGTAGGCGCCTACACGGCGCGGGCTGTGGCGGCGTTCGCCTTCGGGCAGCGCCAACCCGTCGTTGACACGAACGTGCGCCGCGTGGTGGCACGGGCGTTCGGCGGGCAGGGCGAGGCGGGGCCGCCGTCCACGGCGCGCGACCTCGCCGCCGTCGCGGCCCTGCTGCCGGCCGAGCCCGCACGCGCCGCCCTTGTCAGCGTCGCGCTCATGGAGCTCGGCGCGATGTTGTGTACGGCACGTGCGCCGCGCTGCGGCAACTGCCCGCTGCGGGACACCTGTGCATGGCGGCTCGCCGGCGCGCCGGCCTACACCGGGCCGCGATCCCGGCCCCAGCGATTCGCCGGCACCGACCGGCAGGTGCGTGGGCTGCTGCTCGAGGTGCTCCGCACGGCACGCGCGCCGGTCGAACACGCGGCGCTCGACATCGTCTGGCCCGACGCTCGGCAACGAGCCCGCGCGCTGGACACCCTGGTAACCGACGGCCTGGTCGACGCGCTACCCGACGGCCGGTACGCCCTGCCATAGACGGCAAGGCCGCCCGAGCGCCTTGCGACGCCTGGGCGGCCCTAGTCCGAGGTCAGCTGCGCTGCTCGCCGACCATGTCCGCCGGGACGACCACCTCCGGGACGGCCGCCGGCTTCGGCTCGCCGCGGAACGTGAACTTGCCGTTCTTCTCGACGCCGTCCGGCGACGGCTCGGCGTCCACCAGCACGATCTGCCCAGCCTGCAACTCGCCGTAGAGGATCTTCTCCGACAGC
>DATFRC010000279.1:0-5589 GCA_035263725.1 Jatrophihabitantaceae bacterium
CGTCGGCCGCCCCCCACGCCCGGTCACCGAGTTCCTTCACGACTACCGCGCGGAATTCGTCTGACGCCAGCGATACTGCGCGAGGGGAGTGGTGTGGCCGGACGACCGCTCGGGGATCGGCCCACCGCGTCTTGAGCACGGCTGCATTTCGTTGCACTTGGCCAGCGCGGCCGGAAGCGTCATAGCGTGACCAGATTTGTCGCGGCCATGTAGCACCACACGTTGGCCATGGGCCTCTGGCTCAATGCCACGGCTGTGAGCTTCGGCTCCTTTCGGGCGCGGAACCGGCCCGCGCGTCCTCGCCGTACCAGGTATGTGAAGCCGAGCAGTGGAGCATCGGCCGAAGATTCGGAAGGACAGTTCACATGGTTAGCAGCATGAGACGTCGACTCGTGTGTGGAGTCGGCGCCCTCCTGGCGACCGCGGCTGGGGCCGCGACGCTGGCTATGGGCGCAGCGTCCGCGAGCACCGACGTAACCCAGCCGGCTGGGATCACAGTGCCGGGCAACTCGGCGGGAGCGCCGGCTGTGCTGGTCGCGAGCTTGGAAGGCCGCAACGAGGTGAGCGGTGGCGCGGTGGCCGGCCAGGCGTTGGAGCTGATCGGGATTCAGGGCGACACGCTCAGCTATTCGGTGTCGTGGCGCGGAGTTGGTGCGCCAACGGAGGCAGCCATCCACTCCGGTGCCAGTGGGGTAGACGGCCCGGTGGTGGTGCCGTTGTTCACGAATTCGCCGGCGGGCGGGTCCGCATCCGGCTCGGTGACCGTGACCGACTCGGCCCTGCTTACCGCGCTGCGCTCGAACCCGGGTGATTTCTACAGCGAGCTGCGCAGCACCAACTCGCCTCAGGGTGCCGTTCGCGCCCAGCTGCACCAGCTCACGCACCCGGTCGCCATCAGCGGCGTTGCCGCGCTGCAGGAGTCGGTGGTCGTGGGCGCGCAGATCTACGCGTGCACCCCGCAGCCGAACGGCTCGTTCGCGTTCACCCAGTTCGGCGTCGACGCGCACCTGAGCGGTGGCATCCACCACACCTTCGTGCAGCCTGCCGCCGGCCCGCCGCAGTGGCAGGCCCCTGACGGCAGTGCGGTTACCGGCAAGGTCGTCGCCAAGAACGCCAACGGTGCAGGCAACATCGCCGAACTGAACCTTGACGCGACCCAGATCGGTGCCTCGAGCGGGCTGCTCGGGCACGTCGTCGAGGTGCTTCGCCTCAACACGGTTGGTGGCGTCGCCCCGGCCGGAAACTGCGACCCGCAGGCCACGCCGACCGTCAATGTGCCTTACCGAGCCGACTACATCTTCATCAACGGCTAGCCCCCTGAACTGGCTGGATAGCGCGGCGGCAACGCCCGACCAGTCGATACCCGGCGATGGCCTCGACCCTTTGCGAACGGATCGAGGCCATCGCCTTCGGCTTGTCGGGTCGGTCAGTCGTCGGTGACTGTGCCGTCCCAGTCGTCGAAGGCGGTCACCTGGACCGGGTCGACAGTTGCCGCGTCTACGCCCGGGCGGACCTTCTCTAGGGCAGCGAACATCGGTTCGTTGAATGCCTGTCCGGATGATGGTGGTGGGAATCCGACGGCGATCGCGCCGATGACGCGTTGCTGGCCGGCGAGGAAGGAGGTGGAGATGTAGTCACCGACCATCGCGCCCTGGGTGGTTGGTGCGATCCACGCCAGCTGCATGGGGTCGCTGACCTGCTGCGGGGTACTCCAGGTCTGCCCGTTGTCGAGGGACGAGGAGAAGTTGGCCTGGATCGTGCACGTAAGGCCCACGCAGCCGGCAGGCTCCTCGGAGTAATAGGTCAGCCCGAGCATGGTCTCCGATCCCGTGGACATGCGGTTGACGGCAAGGCCGGGGATGAAGTGGTCGACGTTGCTGCCGATCGGATCGAGCGGGATGCGGATGACCGGTGACCAGGTGGTCCCGTCGGTCGACGTGCTCATGATGATGTCGTTGGCGGTGCCGCCGGGTTCGAAGCGCCGGTCCTGCCAGACGACGTAGACGGTGCCGTCGGCGTTGATCTCGGCCGAGGGCAGCGGTGAGGTGCGCACGCCGGGCACGCCGTGCGACGTGCGGGTGGAGATCTGTACCGAGGCGTTCCAGGTGGCGCCGCCGTCATCGGAGCTGAAGGACCGGATGCCGCTGAGCCCGCTGAGTCCCTCGAACGGGACGACGACCCGGCCGTTGGGCTGAACCACCGGCTGGCCTCCCAATCCGTGGATGTGGTCCCCGGTCTGGGTCGGCGGTCCCCAGGTGAGGCCGCCGTCGGCGGAGGTGGACATCAGCTCGAGGTCACCGGCGCTGGCGTTGTCGAACTCGGTGTAGCAGTGTCCGTAGAACGGGCTGGTCAGTGAATTGTCGCAGACCGACCAGTTCTTGTCGTAGAAGACGTTGGTCGCCGCAACCGTGACCGGGTTACCCCAGGTCTGCCCGCCGTCGGTGGACCGGCTGACCATCACGTCCACAACGCCGCCGCCGGAGAAGTGCGCGCCCAGCCAAGAGCTGATCCATACCCGGTCCTTGGCGTCGTAAGCGATCGACGCGTCACTAACTGAGAAGAACGGCCCGGGCTGCATTGCTTGCTGACTCGTGCCAGGCAGGAATCCGTGCGTCCACGAGACACCGCCGTTGACACTCCTCGAAAAGCCGATGTCGGTGGCACCGCCGTTGAACACGCGGCCGACCTGATACACGCTCAGGATCGTCGAACCCCACGCGAAGGTGTCGGGTTCGACCTCGGTGGCGTGCGCTCCTCTCGATGCGTTGGCTGCGGTATAGGGATCGGAACTGATCTGGGTGACGCCGGGCTGCGCGGCCTGCGCCGGCGCCGCCAGCGCGAACACCGCGCTCAGCACTGCGGCGAACACAGCGAGGGCCCGCCCGCGCCGTTGCGGAAGCCGAAGCCGCCCCCGCGGCTGGGCCGTGAACATGTGAACAGACATGCTTGTCCTCCTGGTAACTGCGAGTCGATGAGGTGCAACGCGTTGGGTTGACGTGCTCCGCAGCCGTGATCGAGTCCTATCAACGGCCGGCTCTACCGTCGCGCTCGTGACGCTGAGCAGCCACCCCGCGCGAAGCAACGCCGCAGCGGTACGCGGCACACGGGGGTGCACGTGAACGACATCGCCATCCGTCAGGGCGCGATCGCTGCGCAGGGGTGTGCGAGATCGGGACCGCCAGGCACCGCCCGGCCGCCCGTCTCCGCCGGCCGAACCGGCGAGCACCGCCGATAACGATCAGCCTCGATACCTCGAACCTGAAAGGCCGGCTCGACCGACATGTAATAACACTGCCGACTATGCCCGGGTCGAGCCGCTACTGAGAGGTCTATTACAAACGCGCTGATCAGTCAACGATAGGGTCCGAGAGGCGGTGCTCGGCTAAGTCACTACCGACGCGCTTTAGCGGTCGACCCAGCCCCATTCCATTTCGGCCAGGACCGCGTCGTGCAGCGTCGGTCCGGCTAGTTCTGCCACGGTCGCGAGCGCGAGGTCCACGCCCGCGGAAACCCCAGCTGAGGTGCGGATTCGATCGGATGAACGAACGAAGCGGGGACCGCGCTGGACTGACGTCGCAGGCGCGGCGGCTACCAGCTCGTCATACGCCCGGTGATGCGTCGTCGACGGCAATCCGTCGAGCAGACCCGCGGCGCCCGCGATGAGAGCGCCAGTACAGACCGTGAGCACGAGCTCAGCCGTGGTCGCGCGATCCCGGACCCACCCCAGCATCCGCTCGTCCCGCATGAGCACGCGTGTCCCCTGGCCACCCGGGATGACGACGATCTCGGCATGCGGAGCGTCTTCCAGTTTGAACGCCGGCACAACGGCGAAACCACCGCGTCCGGTGGGGGACTCGGTCACGCCAACCGATGCGACGGCGAAGGCGCCGTCGCCGAGCTCCCCAGCGACGTTGAACACCTCGTAGGGGCCGGCGTAGTCGAGAACCTCCATGCCATCGAACGCGAGGATCTGCACCTGTCGAGTCATGAAGCGACGCTATAGGGCGGTGGCTAGGTGCCGAGCTTCGACAGCGGCGATCGGAGCGCCGCGGGCGACGGCACAGTGGGTCGCGGCGCCTCGTGCGAGCCGCTGAGAAGGCGTTCGCCGAGCGGGGTCAACGAGTGCAATACCGCCTTGCCGGTTCGTCGGCTGACCAGCAGGCCGGCGCTGCGCAAAGTGCGGGCATGCTCTGAGGCCGTAGCGGAGCTGATGCCCATTGCGCGGGCGAGCTCACTGGTGCTGCACGGGGCAGCCGCGTGCATGAGAATCGCGGCCCTGGTGCGTCCGAGCAGGTCAGCGAGCGGAGCGTCGCCGTCGGGCAGATCGATGAGCGGGAGCGGACGCTGCGCCCCATAGATGATGAGCGTCGACCTGTCCGGGTAGTCGCCGATCAACGGCCGGCCGGTCCAGAACGCGGACGGCAGTAGCGTCACGCCGCGCCCGGCTGGGCGCACCGACAACGCCACCTCGGCGTCGATCTCCAGCGTGTCGCCGCGCCATCGCGCGCTGGGATGCAGCGTCTCGAGCGCAGCCATGAGACCGGACTCCGCGATCGCGCGGCTTCGTCCGGCAATGTCCTCCCGAAAGCTTTGCCAGATCCGCGGCCAGGCGACCTGGATGAGCGCGGCGTGGCCGGCGCGGAGCGCATCGCCCAGCACCCGCCACGCATCGCCGTCACGTTCGTGGAGCGCTCTGATCCACGGTGTGATGGGCTGACCTTTGCCACAGATTCGCCGTAGCTCACTGTGTACGAGCGGAGCCGGCGCGCTGAGCACGGCGTCCAGCCCGTCCTCCAGGCCCGAGCTGACCGGATCCAGGAACATGGGCCCGGTCCCGGTCCAGGGCACCAGCTCGAACAGCATGCGGGCCTGGCTCGGCAATCGCGCAGCTGCCCCGCGGCGCCAGCCGTCGAACAGCGGATCGCGGCGTTGCAGCGCAGCGATAGCCAGCTCCAGTTCGATCAGCGGCGCAGGCCCGGGCGCGAACCGGGTGCGCAGCAGGTCGTCCGTAGTGAAGTGCACGCGAAGCACCGGCAGCTGCCTCTCGCCGGATGTTTAGGGCCTAACCAAAACCATCGCATCCGCTACCACCGCCCGGCCAGCGAGTATCAGGAGCTGTTATCGAGGAGGTTGCAGAGTGAGACTTTGCCGTGTCCTAACCGGTGTCGCGATCCTTGTCACGGCCGGGGCAATCGCGACACTCGCGTTCGCGCGTCGTGGCACCTGCAACGGAGCTGGGTACCGATTGCGCAACGCTATCGGCTCGGTTCGGTATCACCGTTCGGGCAGGGCCGAATTGCTGGACTGGGCGCCTGCGACGTGCTCATTGTTGCCGGGGGATCACTGGTCGCGGTGATCGGCGGGCCTTACGCGCCGGTGTTCAGCACGCCGCTGACCAGGCATGTCGGCGGACGAGCCCGCGGGACGACGAAAACGTCCGGCACTACCCACCGTCGAAGAACCACTGCGGTGCCGGGGACGGCGCGGCGGAAACCGGAGAGACGGAAGAGGACTGTTGATGAGAAGAAAGAGCCTCACTGTTGCCGTGGCCCTCGCGGCGGCAAGCGCGGTCGTGCTGTCGGCATGTAG
>DATFRC010000280.1:0-3079 GCA_035263725.1 Jatrophihabitantaceae bacterium
CGGTTGCGCTCGCCAGCCCGGCGGAGGCCGCGTCACCGCTGGCTCCGCGTCGGTTGCGTCGAGGTAGCCACCTGCCTGGACGGCTTGGTCGCCGGGGGGGCGATCCCGGTCGGGGTGGCGGTCCTCGTCGGGCCGGCTGTCCTTGTCGGTGTCGGCCTCGGTGTCGGGGTTGGCGTCGGTGTCGGGGTTGGCGTCGGTGTCGGGGTTGGCGTCGGTGTCGGCGCCACCGCAGCGGGTTGTGCCGAGCCGAGCACCGTCGCGCTGCCGTTCGGCTGAATGCTCAGGAAGACCGGATGATCGGCGGGCAGCATTCCGAGCGCCGCCGCCGCGCTGCTCAGCGCCGCCGGAGCTTGCCGGGCGGCGAGCTCGGCCTGGAGTTGCTGAACGTCGTCCGCAGCGCCCGCGTTCGCCTGGGCGAGCGACTGGCGACGCAACTCCGCCGCCGCGGCCGCCGTGTTCAGGGCGAGCAGTGCGCACAAGCCGCTGACCAGCAGCCCGGCGATCAACAGGACGAAGGGAACACGTCGCGGACCGGTTCGTGTCGGGGCGTGCGAAGCACCGGACGCCACGAGGCGGGTTCGCGTCCAGTTCGTGGTGCGAGGATGCGGTGCAGCCGCACGTGGACGCGCCGCCGTGCGCGAACGCGCCGCCGGCTGGGGCCGTGCTGCGGGTTGCCGGCGTGCCGACGTCCGGGATGACCGGGGCGCCGCGCTCATGCCGGCTCCCGGATGCGCTCGGCCGCGCGCAGCCGCACCGATGCGGCACGCGGGTTGGCCGCGACTTCTGCTGCGCTCGGGCCCTCGCCGCGTGCCAGGAGCCGTAGTTGGGGCCTCTGCTCGGTGAGTGGCACCGGCAGCTCCGGCGGAGTTCGGTCGGTGGCGAGTTCTGCGAGCGACTGCTTGACGATGCGGTCCTCCAACGAGTGGTAGGACAGCGCGACGATCCGCCCGGAGACTCGCAGCGCCGCGACCGCTTCGGGGAAGGCCGCCCGTAGCGCGGAAAGTTCCCCATTCACCTCGATGCGCAGCGCCTGGAACGTGCGCTTGGCCGGATGACCGCCGGTGCGCCGCGCCGGCGCAGGGATGGCCGAACGAACCAGTTCGGCCAGCCGTGCCGTCGACGTCAGCGGCCGGGCGCGGACGATGGCCTGCGCGATCCGCTGGGCAAAGCGCTCCTCGCCGTACTCGCGCAAGACGCGGGCCAGCTCGGTGGCCGGATAGGTGTTGACGACATCGGCGGCGGTGCGCCCGGCGTCCTGGTCCATGCGCATGTCGAGCGGCGCGTCCTGCGCATAGGCGAAGCCGCGCTCGGCCCGGTCCAGCTGCATGGACGAGACGCCGAGGTCGAACAGCACGCCGTCGACGCGTGGCATGCCGAGCGAGGCGAGCACCTCGGGCATCCGGTCATAGACGGCGTGCACCAGGTGCAGTCGCTCGCCGTAGCGGGCCAGCCTCCGTTGGCTTCGGTCCAGCGCGGCCCGGTCCCGGTCGAGGCCGACGAGCTGCAGCTGTGGATGGGCGGCAAGCAGTGCCTCGGCGTGGCCGCCCAGCCCTACCGTCGCGTCCACGACGACAGCCGGCCGTCCCGACAGGGCCGGCGCGAGCAGCGCCAGCACCCGGTCGAGCATGACCGGCACATGTTCGTCCATGTATGGCGCTACCTCCCCCTGGGGTCTTGGTGCTGGCGTCGTCCGGTCGGGTCCCCGCCCGTCGTGCTCCGAACTCCGGCTTGGCGCCGGGGAAGGTGCGCCAAGACGAAGCCGGCGACGGGAGGAGGCCGGGCCGGACGTCGACGTGCAAGAGCTGCTCACAACAGCCCGGGCAGCACCTCCTCCTCAGCGTCGGCAAACGACTGCTCAGTTCGGTCGAGGTAGTCCTGCCATGCCTGCGCGTCCCAGACTTCGACGCGGGTGTTCGCACCGATGACGACGCTGTCCTTGGTGAGCCCTGCGTATTGGCGCAGCGGCTGAGGCACGGTGATGCGGCCCTGGGCATCGGGGACCTCGTGCGAGGCGCTGGCGAAGAAGATGCGGCTGTAGTCGCGCACTCGCCGGGCTGTTACCGGCGCGGTGCGGAGCAAGTCAGTCACCCGGTTGAACTCGGCGATCGGGAACACGAACAGGCACCGTTCCTGTCCCTTCGTGATCACCAGACCGCTCTCCAGGTCGGAACGGAACCGTGCCGGCAACGCCAGCCGGCCTTTGTCGTCGAGGCGTGGCGTGTGCGTGCCCAGGAACACCGGCACCACAACCCCTCACCAGTTCGACCCGCTCCCCACGGTGCCCCACCGTACCCCACTTTCAACCACCGTCAATGTCAACTGCACCTTGCTGCGCGCGTCATGGCGCTGAGAAGCCCGGAATTTCCGGGTGACAGGCGAAGCGGGGAGCGGTAGTTGAACGCAAAGCATCGTTACCCCGATGTTTATGTGGTCAGGGATACTCGTCCTGATACGACGCATAGAGCGCCGAGACGAGCCGCGCCTTTTTGGGGGGCAGCAGGTTGGTGGAGCAGATGGAGCACCCGTACCGCGACGACCGTCCGTCCAAAAGGCCAGTAGCGCCGACCAGTCAGTCGAGGGCAGGGTTACAGGCTGTGGCGGATCCCGACGACATCGGTGTGGTCCGCGCTGCCGCCGGTCGGATCCTCACCAACATCGGCGAGGTCATCGAAGGCAAGCCCGCCACGATCAGGGTGGGCCTGGCCGTGCTGCTCGCGGAAGGTCACCTGCTGATCGAGGACGTCCCCGGGGTCGGGAAGACCAAGTTCGCCAAGGCGCTGGCCAGATCCATCGACTGCTCCGTGCGCCGGGTGCAGTTCACCCCCGACTTGCTGCCCAGCGACATCACCGGGGTGAGCGTCTACAACTCCGAGTCGCGTGACTTCGAGTTCAAACCCGGTCCGGTGTTCGCCAACATCGTGGTCGGCGATGAGATCAACCGCGCGTCACCGAAGACGCAAGCGGCGCTGCTCGAGTGTATGGAGGAGCGGCAGGTCACCGTCGACGGCGTCACCTACTCCCTCGAGGCGCCATTCTTGGTGCTCGCCACGCAGAACCCGATCGACATGGAGGGCACCTA
>DATFRC010000281.1:0-5182 GCA_035263725.1 Jatrophihabitantaceae bacterium
AACACCCCACCCGCGAAGGAAAGCTCTACTGCTGCGTCGTACTCGACACGTTCTCCCGCCGGGTCGTCGGCTGGTCGATCGACGCCTCACCCACCGCCGCGCTCGTGACCAACGCCCTGGGCATGGCTATCGACAGCCGCCGCCCGCAACCGGGCGCCGTGATCCACTCCGATCAGGGCGTGCAGTTCGCGTCCTGGGCCTTCACCGACCGGGCCAAAGCCTCCGGGCTGGTGCCGTCGATGGGCAGCGTCGGTGACTGCTCCGACAACTCCATGATCGAATCGTTCTGGTCACGTGTGCAGGTCGAACTACTCGACCGCAAACGCTGGAACACCCGCCTACAACTCGCCAACGCGATCTTCGACTACCTCGAGATCTGGCACAACCGGCAGCGCCGGCACAGCCAGCTCGGCATGCTCAGCCCAATACAGTTCGAAGCACAAGCAGCGTTGGTAGTCGCATGAGAATCCAACAACGCGACTCCGTCAAACCCAGGGCACCCCAGCTCCCTCCTGCCGAGGGAGTGTCACCAATCAACCGAAGTAGCCGTAACCCATCACCCGAAACACCGTCACCCATCAGCCGAAGGCCGAACGAGAGCCCTCAACCGAAGGCACACAGGGGCCTTGTGGGGCGGGTGGGACTCGAACCCACGACCCAGGGATTATGAGTCCCCTGCTCTGACCGGCTGAGCTACCGCCCCGGACTGTGGGAACTCTAGCGAGCCACGGCCGGCGCTGTGCTGGCGACAAAGTCGGCGACCAGGGTGGCAAAGCCGTCGGCGTACCGATAGTGCGGCTGATGGCTCGTACCGGGGAAGAGCGCGAGTTGACTGCTGGGCAAGTATGCGTGCAGCGCCTGGGCGTGGCTGACAGGTATCACGTGGTCGCGTTCGGACCAGACGATGAGCGTCGGCACGTGATCGCCGAGGTAGCGCATCTCAATCATGGAGCCGCGCTGCCCGGACGGGGAGATCACCGAGCGCAGCGCAGCGAAGAACGCGGCGCGTCCGGCGGGGACGGCCAGGCCGCCGAAGGCCCGATGCAGATTCGCCACGACGCGGGGCGGCAGGCGCAACACGCGGTGCACGCGCAGCCACCGGGCCAGTTCGAGCGTCGGCCGATTGAGCAACGACCGCAGGAGCAGGGGCGCGCCGGGCACCGCCGCAGCACGCAGCACCGGGTGCACCCCCTTGCCGAGCCCTCCGCTGGCGACGAGCACCAGCCGCTCGACATTTGCCGGGTAGTGGTAGGCGAAGTGCATCGCAATGGCGCCACCCAGCGAATGGCCGACCAACGTGGCCCGCGGCACGTCGAGAGCATGTAGCAGGTCACGCAGACAGTCCGAGAAGCTGGTGAGCGAATACTGCCCGACCGAGCAGGCCGGCTTGTCGGATGCGCCATGCCCCAGTAGGTCCGGAGCAATGACCCGCACGCCCAGCTCGGCGAGCGCCGAGGTCGCCGGCGCCCACGTGGTGTTGTCGGACACCAGCCCGTGCACGAGGACGACGACCGGACCGTCAGCGGGTCCCGCGTCCTCGTAGCTGAGCCGGTGCCCGGACACCTGCACGGATCGGGACGGCACGCGCGAGACGCTACGGCCCCTACCTGGGCGAGCGCGAATCAGGCTGCGACGGCCGCCGTCGCGTCGGAGACGGCGTAGGCCAGGATGTCGGCAACATCGCTGACCGGTCGGATGTCCAGCGAGGCACGCACGTCCGCCGGCACATCGTCCAGGTCAGGCTCGTTACGCGCCGGCACGAACACGGTGCGGAGACCGGCCCGCTGCGCCGCGAGCAGCTTCTGCTTGACGCCGCCGATCGGCAGCACCCGCCCGTTCAGCGTCACCTCTCCCGTCATGCCGACGTCCGCGCGGACCGGACGCCCGGAGGCGAGCGAAGCCAGGGCGGTCACCATCGTGACGCCCGCGGACGGCCCGTCCTTCGGAACGGCGCCGGCCGGCACGTGCAGGTGCACTGCGCGGTCCAGAGCGGCCTCATCCAGCCCGAGTGCGGATGCGTGCGAGCGCAGGTAGGACAGCGCGATCTGCGCCGACTCCTTCATCACCTCGCCCAGCTGGCCGGTCAACGTCAGCCCTGGACTGCCCTGCATCGACGTGGCCTCGATGAACAGCACATCGCCGCCGGTACCGGTCACCGCGAGCCCGGTCGCAACACCCGGGACCGCCGTCCGCTCCGCAGACTCCGGCGTGAACCGGGGACGGCCGAGGTACTCGCGCAGTTCCGGCACGCCGACGGATACCGGCGATGGCCCGCCACCGGCCAGCGACGTCGCGACCTTGCGCAGGATCCGGGCAAGCGACCGCTCCAGCTGCCGCACGCCCGCCTCACGCGTGTAGTCGGACGCGACGAGGCGCAGTGCCTCGTCACTGATCGTCACATCATCGCCGGTCAGGGCCGCGCGGGAAAGCTGACGCGGCAGCAGGTGGTCCCGGGCGATGGCGACCTTGTCGTCCTCGGTGTAGCCGTCAAGGGTGACGAGCTCCATGCGGTCCAGCAGCGCCGGCGGGATCGTCTCCATGACGTTCGCCGTGGCCAGGAACAGCACGTCTGATAGGTCCAGGTCGACCTCGAGATAGTGGTCCCGGAACGTGTGGTTCTGCGCCGGGTCGAGCACCTCGAGTAGCGCCGCAGCGGGGTCGCCCCGGAAGTCCGAGCCGACCTTGTCAACCTCGTCGAGCAACACCACGGGGTTCATCGAACCGGCCTCGGAGATGGCCCGCACGATGCGCCCGGGCAGCGCTCCGACGTAGGTGCGCCGGTGGCCGCGGATCTCCGCCTCGTCCCGGACTCCGCCGAGCGCGACGCGCACGAAACGACGTCCCAGCGCCCGGGCCACGGACTCGCCCAGGGAAGTCTTGCCGACACCGGGCGGCCCGACCAGCGCCAGTACTGCGCCCGAGCCGCGCCCGCCCACGACCTCCAGGCCGCGCGACGCCCGCCGGGCACGCACCGCGAGGTACTCGATGATGCGGTCCTTGACGTCGTCGAGTCCGTGGTGGTCGGTGTCCAGGACGGCTCGCGCCCCGGCGATGTCATTGTTGTCGGTGGTCTTGGTCGTCCACGGCAGCTCGAGGACGGTGTCGAGCCAGGTCCGGATCCACCCCGCCTCGGGGCTCTGGTCGCTGGCCCGCTCGAGCTTGCCGACCTCGCGCAGCGCCGCCTCGCGCACCTTCTCGGGCAGGTCCGCGGCCTCAACCCGCGAGCGGTAGTCGTCCGCCCCGTCGGGTTCGTCCTCGCCGAGCTCCTTGCGGATGGCGGCGAGCTGCTGGCGAAGCAGGAATTCGCGCTGGCTCTTCTCCATGCCCTCGCGTACGTCGTCACGGATCTTGTCCGCGACCTCGACCTCTGCCAGGTGGTCGCGCGCCCACTCAATCGCCTGCGTCAGGCGCGGCTCGACCTCCGGCGTCTCCAGCAGCTGCCGCTTCTGTTCCGCAGACAGGTACGACGCGTAACCGGCTAGGTCGGCGATGTCCGACGGGTCGGTCAGGCGTTGCACCGAGTCGATCAGTTGCCACGCGTCGCGTCGCTGCAGGTTGGCCACCACCAGTGCCTTGAACTCGGCGGCCAGCTTGCGGACCTGCTCAGACGGCGCGGGATTCTCGACCAGTTCGGCCTCGACCCACAGCGCGGCACCCGGCCCGGTAACCCCGGTGCCGATCCGCGCCCGGGCGGTGGCGCGCAGCACCACGGCGGGCTCGCCGCCGGGCAGCCGGCCCACCTGCTCGATCGTCGCGACAGTGCCGTAAACCGGGTAGCGGTCCGGCAGACGCGGAGTCAGCAGCAGCTGGTCGTCGGCGCTCGCCTGGGCGGCGTCAACGGTCGCGCGGGCCATTTCGTCCAGTTCGACCGGCACGACCATGCCCGGCAGCACGACGATCTCGGGCAGCGACAACACCGGCAGGCGAAGCGTCTTGCTCATTTGTCCTCCGAAAAATTGAGCCTCACTGACTCAATCGGTATAGAGCTCCAGTTGTTCCCGGCCACCGTTGACCTCACGGCTCAGCGCGGGCAAGCCGGATTTGGCACATGAACTCCCTGGTGGCCCTGTTCGCGGTCTTCGCCGGGAGTTGTGACGGCAGCATGTGCAGCGATAAGGAGTCGTAGCGATGATGAGACTGACGCAAGGACGAATCGTGCTATGGCCGTCGTGGTTGCCGGGGCGGTCGCAGTGGCGATGTCACAGGCCGCAGCCTCGCCGGCGGGGACAGGCCGACGGGCCCGGTCTTGGACGGTTACGGGAATTTCGACATCACGGCACTGGGCCACTGCCAGTCATGGACGTCCGGGCGTATCCAGACGACCAGCAGCGACTTCGGGGCGCCCGCCGGCGGCGAGATGGCCGTGACCGCCTCGATTCGCCAGCCCGATCCCGCCGTCGGCCTGGGCTACTGGCCGGCGTTCTGGATGCTCGGGCCGGGCGACTGGCCCGGAACCGGGGAGATCGACATCCTCGAGGACGTGAACGCCCTCAACATGCAGTCCGGGACGTTCCACTGCGGCAACCTCACTCAGGGCAACCCCGACGGAACCCTCGGGCCGTGCCATGAGTTCACCGGTATCTCGAGCGGACTGCTCACGTGCCCGGGGTGCCAGACCGGGTTCCACACGTACACGGTGATCGCGGATCGGACCGATCCCGCTGCTGAGGAGATTCGCTGGTACATCGACGGGCGTCAGTTCTTCCAGGTCAACGAGGACCAGGTGGACCAGGCGACATTGACGACCGCGGTCCACCACGGTTACTCGATCATCTTCGACCTCGCCATCGGCGGCGGCTTCCCTGACGGCGTGTGCCAATGCACGGCTCCCAGCGATCAGACGACGTCGGGCGGCACCATGACGGTCAGGTACGTCTCGGTCTATGACCGCGTCCCAGGCACGACTGGGTGAGCCGAGAACAGCGGGCCGGCGGACAACGTCGCCGGCATAGGGTGACGCGATGAGCTACCAGGCCGACCCGCGCGTCGACGCCTACATCGACGCCTTGCCCGAGTGGCAGCAGGCGATCTGCCACGAGGTGCGCGGGATCGTGCACGCCGCTGACCCTGAGGTCGCCGAGACGATCAAGCGCACTCTGCGGCCCTACTTCGTGCTCCAGGGCAACATCTGCGCGCTGCTGGCCGCCAAGGATCACGTGAATGTGTTCCTGTACGACGGCGG
>DATFRC010000282.1:0-9398 GCA_035263725.1 Jatrophihabitantaceae bacterium
CTGACTCGGTATACCCGGTATATATACTCGGTATAACTACAGCGCGCAAGCGATTAAACCCCAGCGCATCACGGGACGTGTCTCGCCAGAAGGTAAGGAACGTGGGCTCAGGCCACGGTGATGACGACCTTCCCGCGGGCATGGCCCTGCTCCACGTGCCGCAACCCGGCGGCGGTCTCACGCAGCGGGTAGGTGCGGCTGATCACCGGTCGGAGCGTGCCGTCGTCGACGAGGCCGCGCACCGCGAGCAGGTCGTCGCGATTCGTGTTGGTGGGGACCGGGCGCAGCCGCTGCCGCACAACGCCGTTGACGATGACCAGTACCGCGAACCTGCCCACGGCTCCGACGATCTTGCCGGGACTGCCGCCCGCGTTGAAGGCGAGCGTGCCGGTCGGAGCCAATGCGTGACGCAGTCGGTGCAGTTGGTGGTTGCCGACGTTGTCGAGGATGACGTCGTAGTACGCCCGCCTGGTGGTGAAATCAGTGGTGGTGTAGTCGATCACGTCGCCGGCTCCGAGCGAGCGGACCAGGTCGATATTGCCCGTGCTGCACACCCCGCCGACCTCGGCGCCGAGTGTGGCCGCGATCTGTACGGCGATGTGGCCGATGCCGCCGGCGGCCCCGTTGATCAGCACTTTCTGCCCGGCCTGCACCGCGCCCACGTCCCGGATCGCGCGCAACGCCGTCGCGCCCGCCATCGGAAGGGCCGCAGCCTCCTCGAAGGTTAGGCTCTCTGGCTTGGGGGCCAGCTTGTCCGGGGCGGCACGCACGTATTCGGCGAACGCGCCGGGGCACAAGCCGAACACGTCGTCTCCAGATCGCAGTCCGCGCACGTTCACGCCGACAGCCTCCACCCGCCCGGCCGCGTCCATGCCGGCAATCCGCGACTTCGGTCGGGTCAGCCCGGTGCCGCCCATCAGCCGCACAACGTAGGGGTCGCCGCGCAGCATGTGCCAGTCGTACGGGTTGAGCGCCGCGGCGTGCACTCGGACGAGTACGTCGTCGGGGCCGACCTCGGGCACCTCGGTGTCCACGAGACGCAGCACGTCCGGCGGTCCGAACCGTTCCTGGACGATCGCCTGCATCGAGCCCCCGTGGTCGTCGTGCCGCGCACCGGCAGCCTACGGGGCGCGCGCTAGAACGTGGACCAGGTGCTCCCGTCGTCGGTGACAGCGAACGCGCCGTAGCCGATCAGGCCCTCGGCCCACTCTCGCGCGTGGCGCCCCATGGCGAACCCGGCGGTTGCGTAGACGTCTGCCTCGGTGAGCCGGGGGCCAACGATCGTCAGGCTGAGTAGTCCTGTCGGCGGTGTGCCGGTGTGCGGGTCCACGATGTGGGCGCCCCGCTGCTGGACACCGGAGGTGGCGACGGCGTAGTCCGTGCCGGCCACCACCCTGATGATCTTGCCGAGAGTGCGCGGGTCGGCGATGCCGATGCGCCACGGTGTGGCTGGTGCGGCGCCACCGACGCACTGCACATCGCCGCCACCGTTCACGCAGTGATGCGCCGAGCCGGCCTCCCGGAGCAGGTCGCTCGCCTGCTCGATCGCCCAGCCCTTCACGTATCCGGACGGGTCGAGAGTGCCGGCTGCGTACGCCGAGAAATACCCGTCCGTTCCCAGCCGGTACCGCTCGCACTCGGCGAGAACGAACCGGACGTCGATCGAGCAGTCCGCGCGGCTCACTTCCCCGCGCGCGAGCCGGCTGATCTCGCTGCTGTCGCGATACGTGGAGAACGTCTCATCGATTTCGGAAAGCAACACAGCGGCTTCGTCGAGCGCCGCCTCCGACACGCCGGATTCGCGGCTGTCGAACGAGAACACGGTGCCCATGCAGTGCACGACGCGACGTGACGCGGTGCCACTTCTGACCGTCACCGGACGCCGGCTTGGTCAAGCGCGCTCTGCAGTGACTGCACGTAACCCTCGCTGGTGTACGTCGCACCGGAGACGCCGTCGATCTGGGAGCTCTGCGCGGCGAGCGTCTGCTGCAGCAGGATCGGGGCGGCGGCACTGTTGATCGCCTCGGACCGCGGGTCGTACGCGGTCAGCTGCAGGAACGACACGTTCTTGATCTTGTTGCCGGAGAGGACGACCTGTACCTGCACCACGCCGTACTGCGTCTGGACGGCCTGCCCGGCGACGGTCCGCGTGCCGGTGGATGCTGAGGGCGGCGAGCTCGAAGGCGCGGACCGCGACGGGCGCGATGTCGACGGGCCGGAGGTCGACGGTGCGGGCGTAGCGGGGCTGGCGCTGGGCAGCGACGCCGCGGGAAGCGCTCCCCGGGCGGACAGTGCGGTGTGCGACTTGAAGCTCAGCAGCGCGGCAAGCCCGGCAACCGTCCCGGCGATCGCAAGCACGATGCGTTTCATGCAGAGGTCCTGTCAGAAGGTGAACGACTCGTGGTGGATCTGCCGGCGCGGCACGCCGGCCTGGCGCAGCACACGCCGGGCCTCGTGGGTCATGCCGGGTGGGCCGCAGATGTAGACGTCATGGGCGGGCAGCCCAGGTACGAGCCGGGCCAGCGTGGCAGCGCTCAGCGGATCTGCCCTGCGGCCATGCCCACGCGGTCCGAGCAGGTAGTGCACCTGCGCGCCCCGGTCCCTCGCGATCCACTCCAGCTCGTCGCGCAGAACCAGCTCGCGAGGCGAGCCGGCCCGGTAGACGAGCGTGACCTCACCCGGGCCACCCGGCAGGCTCTCGAACAGCGCGCGCAACGGCGTGATGCCGACCCCACCGGCGAGCAGCAACACGCGCCGGTGCCTGCGCCGGGCGGCGGTGAACGCGCCGAACGGTCCTTCGGCGAGCACGGCCGTACCGGGGCGTACGGAGGTGAGCGCCTTGCTGTGATCGCCCGATGCCTTCACGGTGATGCGCAGCAGGTCGGGCCGGGGCGGCGCCGACAGCGAGTACGGGTTGGCCGCCCACCAGAGCCCCTTGGCGAGGAACCGCCAGCGGAAGAACTGGCCCGGTTCGGCGCCTAGCTCGTCGAGGTGCCGACCGGTCAGCCAGATCGACACGGTGTCGGGAGACTCGCGACGCACCTCAACGACGCGCAGCCGATGCCGCAGCGCCTGAACGACGGGCTGGGCCATGCGGAACCAGATCAGCAGCGCGGCGACCCCGATGTACAGCGCCGACCAGAGCACGCGGGCGGGGCGGTTGGTGACGAAGTCGGCGCCGGTGGAGAACTGGTGGCTGAATGCCAGCGCCACGGCCAGGTACGTATACAGATGGATGAAGTGCCATGTCTCGTAGCGCAGTTTGCGCCGTGCGGCGCGCGCCGAGACCACGCCCACCGCGACGAGCAGGCCGGTCGCCACGGTGGCCATGAGCACATCCGGGTAGCTGGTCAGCAGCGTTCCGGTCTGGGCGACGACGCCGGTGTGCGCGCTCACCGCGTAACCCCAGATGATCAGCAGCGTGTGCGCCACCGCGAGGCTCACTGTGTAGCGGCCGATCATGCCGTGCCAGCGGGCAAGCTGGTCGGTGCCGACCCCACGCTCGAGCGCTGGTATCCGGGCCATCAGCGCGAGCAGCACGACGAGTAGGTAACCGGCCAGCAAGCCCGTGATCCGTCCCGCGTTCGTGAGCCAGCCCCCGAGGCCGATTACGAACGGCGTGTCCTTCCACCACAGCGCCACGCTGGCGAGGCCCCCGGCCCAAATCAACGCGAGCGCGGTGGGTGCGCTGATCCGGAGCCGTTGCGGCGGTCGGCGCGCCACCTGCTGTGCCGGAAGCGTTGCCGTCACCAGGATCCTCTCGGTCGCCTCTCAGGACCTTGCCAGCATCCGGCCGGCACCTCTCGTTTGCCTCTGAGCCGGATGTGAACCGCTCAGAGCCGATTCTGAGGAAACACAGAGGTAGCTGCGCATCCTTGACACGTGACCACCGAGCGGGCGCCCACGGCGCTGACACGACTGGACGGGACGCCGCTTCGCGCTTTGGTCGTAGACGACGAGCCCAGCCTGACCGATCTGCTCGTCAGTGCGCTGCGCTTCGAGGGATGGGACGTCCGCGGTGTCACCAACGGTATGCAGGCCGTCACGGTCGCCGCGCAGCTCTCGCCCGACGTCGTCGTGCTCGACATGATGCTGCCCGACATCGACGGCCTCGACGTGCTACGTCAGCTGCGCGCGCACTTCCCGCATGTGTGCGTCCTGTTCCTGACTGCGCGTGACGCCGTCGAAGACCGCATCGCGGGCATCACCGCCGGTGGCGACGACTACGTGACCAAGCCGTTCAGCCTGGAAGAAGTGCTCGCCCGGCTGCGCGGCTTGGTGCGGCGTGCCGGGCTGGCGCGGGTGCGCGCCGGCCGCGAGATCGTGGTCGGCGACCTCTCCATGGATGAGGACGCCCGCGAGGTCCGCCGCGGTGGCGACCTGGTCGAGCTGACAGCCACCGAGTTCGAGCTGCTGCGCTATCTGATGCGCAACCCGCGCCGGGTGCTGTCGAAGGCGCAAATCCTCGACCGGGTATGGAGCTACGACTTCGGGGGCCGCGCGCACGTCGTAGAGCTGTACATCAGCTACCTGCGCAAGAAGGTCGACGCGGGACGTCCGGCGATGATCCACACCGTGCGTGGTGCGGGCTACCTGCTCAAGCCCGCGGTGTCATGACCGTGCACAACGCGGGGATCCGGGGATGGGCCGCGCGGCAACCCTTGCGTGTCCGGCTGATCGCGCTGCTCGTCGCGCTGCTATTGATCGTGTGCGCCACGGTCGGCATTGTGACTGCGCTGGCGTTGCGCGACTTTCTCGTCAAGCGGCTCGACCAGCAGCTTGCGGCGGCCGGCACGCGTTACGCGGCGGCGCTCGAACACGACGACCGCGACTCCGACAACGCCGAGACGGGCACCCTGGGCCAGGCTGCCGGGACGCTCGGCGCGCGCTCTCTGAATGGCACCGTGACTTCGATGGGCGTGGTGGCCGACGCCGGCACACCCGTGTCGGTCACGCCGGGCGACGCCGCCGTCATCGCTGCGCTGCAGCCCAGCAGCCGCAATCGAAGCGTGGATCTGCCGACGCTCGGCGAGTACCGGGTGCAGGTCCGCGCGGGTCGCGACGGCGACGTGCTCGTCACCGGGCTGCCGTTACACGGCGTCGAGGAAACCGTGCACCGCCTGGAGCTAATCGAGGGGAGTGTCTTCGTCGTCGTGCTGGTGATCACCGGAGTCATCGGCATCGTCGCCGTCCGCTGGACGCTGCGTCCGCTGTCGCGGGTCGCAGCGACGGCGCTTGCCGTCTCCGAGCTGCCGCTGGCCAGCGGCGACGTCCGGCTGCACGAGCGGGTGCCCGACGCGCCGCCGAACACGGAAGTAGGGCAGGTCAGCGTCGCCCTCAACCACATGCTTGATCGCATCGACGGCGCCCTCACCGAACGGCAGCGCAGCGAGGAGCGGTTACGCCGGTTCATCGCCGACGCCAGCCATGAGCTGCGCACCCCCCTTGCCGTCATCCGCGGTCACGCCGAACTGGTGCGGCGCGATCTGGCCGGCGTACCCGAACAGGTCGCCCAGTCGCTGTCGCGGATCGACGCGGAGTCCACCAGGATGAGCCGGCTCGTCGACGACCTGCTGCTGCTCGCCCGTCTCGACGAAGGCCGCCCGCTCGACCGCGAGGAGGTCGACATCAGCCGACTGGCCATCGACGCAATGGCCGACGCCCAGGCGGCCGGTCGCGACCACGAGTGGGAACTCGAACTGCCTGACGAGCCGATCGTGGTGCTCGGCGATGCCTTCCGGCTGCATCAGGTCATCGCCAACCTGCTCGCCAATGCGCGCGTGCACACTCCGGCGGGAACCGCCGTCACCCTTGGAGTGACTCGGCCGGACGCCGCAGGCTGGGTGCAGATCGCGGTGAGCGACAAGGGGCCAGGCGTCCCGGAGTCCGTGCAACCGACCGCATTCGAGCGTTTCGCTCGTGCCGACGGGTCACGCGGTCACGCCAACGGCAGCACCGGCCTCGGCCTCGCGATCGTCGCCGCAGTCGCCGGCGCACACGGCGGAACTGCGACCATGCACAGCCGGCCGGGCCGGACGACCGTCACCGTACGGCTTCCTCGCGCACGGGTCCTCGTGGGCCGCAGCGGCTGACCGAGCACTGTGGGCGATTATCGGTTGCGCACCGGTCTGCTCGCTGCGCTGACAGCTGTGCTGTTCGCGGGCGGGCTCGGCACGGTACGCCGAGTCACCGTCTGATCAGGTTGATCAGCTTGGTCTGACCGCGCGCACGATCGCCGAGTTCATGCCCGGTGCCGCCTCGTGGCTGAAGATCACCTCGGCGTCGACGAACCCAGCCGCGGCCAGTCCGTCCAGATACTCCTGCTTCGAGAGTGCGCCGGCAATGCAGCCGACGTAGGAGCCGCGCTCGGCCCGATCGGCAGCGCTGAGGTGATCTTCGGCCACGACGTCGGACACGCCGATCCGCCCGCCCGGGCGAAGAACGCGGAACATCTCAGCCAGCACTGCCGGTTTGTCGACGGACAGGTTGATCACGCAGTTCGAGATCACTACGTCGACCGCCCCATCCGGCAACGGCACGTCTTCGATCGTGCCCTTGACGAACTCGACGTTGCTCACGCCCGCCTTCGCCGCGTTGGCGCGGGCCAGCGCGAGCATCTCGTCGGTCATGTCCACCCCGTAGGCGAAGCCGGTTTCGCCCACACGGCGGGCAGACAGCAGCACATCGATGCCTCCGCCGGAGCCGAGGTCGAGCACCGTCTCGCCGGAGCGCAGTTCAGCGACTGCGAGTGGATTCCCGCAGCCCAGGCTGGCCGCCAACGCCTCAGCCGGCAGCTCGCTCTGCTCGTCGGCGCTGTAGAGGCCGGCACCGAACGACTCGTCCACCTGGACCGATTCCGGTGCGCACGAGGCCGGCGAGCAACATGCACTCGCCGGCGCCGCTGCCGGCCCGCAACAACCATCCGCCGCGACCGCGCTGTTCGTCCCGGTCACGGTTACCGCCAATGCGGCTGCCGCATAGCGCTCCCGAACCTGCTCACGCAGCTCCACATCTGCCACGACTCTCACTCCCATCGACAACGATCGATGCATCGAAGACTACCGATACATCGATCATTGTCAATACGACCGGGTCGAGTCCGGGCCGGCCGGCCATGGGCCGACCCGGACGGCGAATTCTCAGCGCAGGTCGAACCGGCCAAGGTTCATGACCTTCTCCCACGCGGCCACGAAGTCGTGCACGAACTTCTCCTGCGCGTCGTCGCTTGCGTACACCTCCGCGAGCGCGCGCAGCTCGGAGTTCGAGCCGAACACGAGGTCGACGCGGCTGCCGGTCCACTTGAGCGCACTCATGCCGGTGTCGCGGCCCTCGAACGTCTCCGCGTCCTCGGAGGCCGGCCGCCAGGTCGTGCCCATATCGAGGAGATTGACGAAGAAGTCGTTGGTCAGCGAGCCAGGCGTCGCGGTGAGGACGCCTAGCGGCGAGCCCGCGTGGTTCGCGCCTAGGACGCGCAGGCCCCCCACCAGCACGGTCATTTCCGGGGCGCTCAGGGTGAGCAGGTTCGCCTTGTCGATGAGCAGGTACTCGGCCGGCTGGCGGTTGCCCTTTCCGAGGTAGTTGCGGAACCCATCCGCAGTCGGCTCGAGGACAGCGAAGGACTCGACGTCGGTCTGTTCCTGCACCGCATCCGTGCGACCCGGGGTGAAGGGCACCTGGACGTCGTGCCCGGCGTTCTTGGCGGCAAGCTCGACGGCGGCACACCCGCCGAGCACGATCAAGTCGGCGAGCGACACTTCCTTGCCGCCGGTCTGGGCGCCGTTGAAGGCTTGCTGGACGCCTTCGAGGGTGTGCAGTACTGTCGCCAGCTCGTCCGGGTTGTTGACCTCCCAGCCGCGCTGCGGCTCGAGGCGGATGCGCGCGCCGTTCGCGCCGCCGCGCTTGTCGCTACCGCGGAACGTCGCCGCGGACGCCCAGGCGGTCGAGATCAGCTGGGCGACCGAGAGGCCAGAGGCGAGGACTTCGCGCTTGAGGGCGGCGACGTCGTTCGCATCGATCAGCTCGTGGTCCACTGCGGGAACGGGGTCCTGCCAGATCAGCGACTCGCTCGGAACCTCGGGGCCGAGGTAACGGACGATCGGCCCCATGTCGCGGTGCGTCAGCTTGAACCACGCCCGCGCGAAGGCATCAGCCAGCTCGTCCGGGTGCTCGAGGAAACGCCGCGAGATCGGCTCGTAGATCGGGTCCATCCGAAGCGACAGGTCCGTCGTCAGCATCGTCGGCCGCCGCCCCTTCGCCGTATCGAACGGATCGGGGAAGATCTCGCCGGTGTCCTTCGCGACCCACTGGTGCGCGCCGGCCGGGCTCTGCGTGAGCTCCCACTCGTAGCCGAACAGGGTCTCCAGGAAGGTGTTGTCCCAGGTCGTCGGGGTCGGCGTCCAGACGACCTCTGGCCCGCCCGTGATCGCGTCGTCGCCCTTGCCGGTGCGGAACGAGCTCTTCCAGCCGAGGCCCTGCTCCTCCAACGGCGCCGCCTCGGGCTCCGGGCCGACGAGCGCGGGATCACCGGCGCCGTGCGTCTTGCCGAACGTGTGCCCACCGATGATCAGCGCGGCCGTCTCCTCGTCGTTCATGGCCATGCGCCGGAACGACTCGCGAATGTCCCGGGCCGCGGCGATCGGGTCGGGGTTGCCGTTCGGGCCCTCCGGGTTGACGTAGATGAGGCCCATCTGCACAGCGGCAAGCGGCTTCTCCAGTACGCGGTCGCCGGTGTATCGCTCGTCGCCGAGCCATGTGGTCTCGGGGCCCCAGTAGACGTCCTCCTCCGCCTCCCAGACGTCCTCGCGGCCGCCGCCGAAGCCGAATGTCTGGAAGCCCATCGACTCCAGTGCGACGTTGCCGGCAAGCACCATGAGGTCACCCCACGAGAGCTTGCGGCCGTACTTCTTCTTGACCGGCCACAGCAGCCGGCGCGCCTTGTCGAGGTTCGCGTTGTCCGGCCAGCTGTTCAGCGGTGCGAAGCGCTGTTGGCCGGCGCCGGCGCCGCCGCGGCCGTCGGCGATTCGGTAGGTGCCGGCGCTGTGCCACGCCATGCGGATGAACAGCGGCCCGTAGTGACCGAAGTCGGCGGGCCACCAGTCCTGCGAGTCCGTCATCAGGGCATGCAGGTCCTTAATCACCGCATTCAGGTCGAGGCTCTTGAACTCCTTGGCGTAGTCGAACGCCTCGCCCATTGGATCGGACTAAGTGGAGTTTCGATGGAGACCCTGGAGGTCCAGCTGGTTCGGCCACCAGTCTCGGTTCGTGTGTCTGCGCGTCTCGCCCGTGAATGGGCATTTGGTCACGTCATCCATCACTTTCCTCCTGTCGCGGTTTGCATGATTTGCAATCGGTTCCGTGGCTGCATTTGCAATTGGTTCCGTGGCTGCAATTTTACCCGA
>DATFRC010000283.1:0-19620 GCA_035263725.1 Jatrophihabitantaceae bacterium
CACAGCATGCGCGGCTCGCTACTCAGCACGCCGATCCAGGTGCTCGACCAGGCCAGCCACAGCTCACCGCGACGGCCGCGAACGCGATCACCCAGGTCGACCGCGCGGGTGCCGGGGAGCCCGGTGATGCTCAGCTCGGGCGCGCCGAGCACCCAGGAGTCGCCGTCACCGTTGTCGAACAGCTCCGCGACGAGTGCCACGGGCAGCAGCACCATCCCGAGAACCACCGCGGCGGCGCGGAGCCCGAGCCTGCCCATCCAGCGCAGTACCTGACGGCGGCGCGGCGTGCCGTCAGGGCGACGGCCCGGCACGTCATAGCTGACTATCTGGGGACCGAGATACAGCACGGCTGCGTATTCGCGCCAGGCACGCGCGCAATGCATCCGGACCGCCTCGCGTACCTCCTCGGATGCGGGCCGCCGGCGCCACCAGAACCCCAGCCGCAGCAAGATATCTCCTCGAGAGGCGTACTGAGCGCTCGTCGCTGGCAGATTACCGGCTTGGCATGCGCACGCAGGGAAGGATGGCGCCATGACTCAGCTGCCGCAGGTCGCGGTCCACGCCAGCGCGCGCCGCGAGGTGGTGCCCGACTCGTTCGAGGTCGTCGTTCGGGTGGCCTGCCGGAGCGCCGACGCCGACGCCGCAATGGCGGCGCTCACGACCGGGTTCGCGCGCGTCGAGGAGACGATCGACGCGCTGCCGGCGCTGGACGTGGTAGCACGCCGCGGCGGGGTCTCCCAACGCTGGATCCCGTGGGAGCAGGACCCGGCCTGGCTTGCCAGCCGCAACGTCAGGCTGACCGGACGCGACGTCGAGCGCGCCGGTGACGTGATCGCGCCGTTCGCCGACCTGAGCGGCGCCGTCGACGGCCTGGAGCTGACCGGCCCGATCTGGCAGCTCGACTCGGACCACCCGGTCAATGCGGAGCTGCAGGCCGAGGCGGTACGTGAGGCGCGCGCCCGGGCCCAGCGCTACGCGGCCGCACTCGGCGGCACGCTCGGTCCCCTGATCGAGCTCGCCGATCCGGCAATGGAACGCGGCCCGGTGCCCTTCGCTGCTCGCAGTGCCGGGCACGTCGAGGGATTCGAGACGATGGATTTCAGCCCGGTGCTGATCGAGGTACAAACCAGCGTCGACGGCCGGTGGGCGCTCGTCCTGCCGTGAGCCTCAGGCGACTCGTTCGATGACGAGTGGGCGTGGCGCCGGCGGGTCGCCGATGTCGTAGCCACCCTCGAGGGCCTCGAGCGCCCACCCGAACCGCGCCGGGTCGTCGCTGTGTAACTCGAGCAACGGCTGCCCGGCGCGCACCGGATCGCCCGGCTTCGCCAACATGACGACACCCGCCGCGGCGCTGACCGGATCCTCCTTGCGCGCCCGGCCCGCTCCGAGCCGCCACGCCGCGACCCCGACGCCGTACGCATCGAGCCGCGCCAGGGTGCCTGACGCCGGCGCCGCGACAACGTGCTTCTCCCGCGCTACCGGCAGCGACGCATCCGGGTCACCACCCTGGGCGCTGATCATGCGCCGCCACACGTCCATCGCGGGCCCGTCCCGTAGTGCGTCGGCCGGATCGACGTCGGTGATGCCGGCGCCCGCGAGCATCTCGCGGGCCAGCGCCAGCGTCAGATTCACGACGTCGGGCGGGCCGCCGCCGGCAAGTACCTCCACCGCCTCGGCCACCTCGAGCGCGTTGCCGGCAGTGCGCCCGAGCGGGGTGTGCATATCGGTAAGCAGAGCAAAGGTACGCACGCCGTGGGCAGTGCCCAGCGCGACCATTGTCTGCGCGAGCGCCCGCGCCGCGGGCACGTCCTTCATGAACGCACCCGAGCCGACCTTGACGTCCAGCACAAGTGACGACGCGCCCTCGGCGATCTTCTTGCTCATGATCGAGCTGGCGATCAGCGGGATCGACTCGACAGTGGCGGTGACGTCGCGCAGCGCGTAGAGCTTGCGGTCGGCGGGCGCGAGCTCGTCGCCGGCGGCGCACACCACGGCGCCGACGTCGCGCAGCTGGCGCAGGAACTCGTCGTTCGTGATACGCGAACGCCAGCCAGGAATGGCTTCCAGCTTGTCGAGCGTCCCGCCGGTGTGGCCGAGGCCGCGGCCGGACAGCTGCGGCACCGCCGCCCCGCACGCTGCCACGAGCGGCGCGAGCGGCAAGGTGATCTTGTCGCCGACCCCGCCGGTCGAGTGCTTATCGGCGGTGGGCCGCGTGACGCTCGACAGGTCGAGCGTCGTGCCGGACGCGATCATGGCGGCCGTCCAGCGGGCCAGCTCGCCCGGCTGCATCCCGTTGAGCAGGATGGCCATCGCCAGCGCGGCCATCTGCTCCTCCGCGACCGTGCCGCGTGTGTAGGCGTCGATCACCCAGTCGATCTGCTCGTCCGGAATGCGGCCCCGGTCGCGCTTGGTCCGGATGACGTCAACCGCTGCAAACGACGTCACGGCAGGTCTTCGCGGCTGAACGCCCGGGGCAGGATGTCGATCATCGGCACCGGCCCATCGGCGGTGTCGACGAGCAGGTCGGGTCCACCGTGCTCCCACAGCAGCTGCCGGCACCGCCCGCACGGCATCAGCACCTCACCGCGAAAGTCGACGCAGGCCAACGCAACGAGCCGGCCGCCACCGCTGGCGTGCAGCGCCGAGACCAGCCCGCACTCGGCGCAGAGCCCGAGCCCGTACGAGGCGTTCTCCACGTTGCACCCGACAACGACGCGTCCGTCGTCGACCTCGGCCGCCGCCCCGACCGGAAACTGCGAGTACGGCGCGTATGCGTTGCCCATCGCCTCAAGTGCGGCGCGGCGCAGCTTGGCCCAGTCGATGTCCAACGCCATGCGTGCCTACCTATCGTCCTAGATCGTCACCGGCAACGAGCGCACACCGCGGATGACGAACTCCGGGCGACGCGGTGGTGCTGCGTAGAGGGCGAGCCGCGGGAACCGCGCGAGCAGTGTTCGAAGCGATGCCTGCAACTCCACGCGCGCCAGCGGAGCACCCACGCAGAAATGTATCCCGGCGCCGAATCCGATGTGTGGGTTCGGGTCCCTGCGGACATCGAAGCGGTCCGGCTCGGCGAACACGGCAGGGTCGCGATTCGCCGCGCCGAGGAGCGCCGCGATCTTCTGGCCTTTCTCGACGACGACGTCGCCGACCGCCGTGTCGGCCAGGGCGGTGCGCTCGAAGAGTTGCAACGGCGAGTCGTAGCGGATGAGCTCTTCGACGGCGGACGGGACCAGCGCCTCGTCGGAGCGCAGGTCAGCAAGCTGGTCCGGATGCGTGAGCAGCGCCGATACGCCGTTGCCGACGACGTTCACGCTCGCTTCGTGGCCGGCGTTGAGCAGCAACGTGCCTGTCGTGATCAGCTCGTCCTCGGTCAGCCGCGCGCCGTCACTGTCGACCTCGGCGATCAGCGACGAGATCAGATCGTCGCCCGGGGCGCGCCGGCGCTCTGTAACGAGGGCGCGCAAATATTCGACGAACTCCGCCGAGGCCCGCTCGGCGGCGCTGCGCTGCGCGTCTGATACCTCGTACTCGTACATCTTCACGATGGCGTTCGACCACGGACGCAGCAGTCGGCGGTCAGGCGGCGGGATGCCGAGCAGCTCGGCGATCACCTCGACGGGGAGCGGCTCGGCGTACTCGGCGATGAGGTCGACCACACCGCCGTCCGAGCCCGCGTCGGCCACCCGATCGGCCAGCCGATCGGCCAGCTCGGCCACCCGCGGCCGCAGCCGTTCCACGTGGCCGCGTGCGAACGCGCCCGCGATGAGCCGGCGCAGCCTCGTGTGCACCGGGGGTTCGTTCTCGAGCAGCGAGTTCACGTGGATCAGTCGGAACGCCGGCATCGGCACGTCCGGCCAACGCGGCACCCAGACCCGCCCGAGCGTGCGGGTGCGCAGCACTGTGCTGGCGGTCGCATGCGTGAAGGTGAGCCACATCCCCAGGCCGTCGTGCCACTGCACCGGAGCTTGCGCTCGAGCAGCCGCGAAGTGCGGATAGGGGTCGGCCACCACTTGCGGTGACGTGACTTGGAGCGACGTCACCGCCGTCATGCGCCCTGGCCCTTGCGCCACGGGATACCGTCCGCGGCGGGCGGGCGTAGTCGCTGAGTCGCGAGCGCAAGGACCAGCAGGGTGATGATCTGCGGGGTGTAGGTGACCAGCTCGATCGGGACGTCCTTGGTCAGCAGGTACCAGATGAACACGAGTATCGCGATCACCACGGCCAGCGACCCGGTGGCCAGCCGGCGGCGCCAGAGGGCGTACAGGCCCACGAGAAGCACGATGATCGCGACAAGCAGCAGCAACGCGTGCACGGACTTGGCCCCACCCCGCGACTGCACGGCGTCGGTGTAGCCGAACAGCCCGGCGCCCGCGACGAGCCCACCGGGGCGCCAGTTGCCGAAGATCATCGCCGCCAGTCCGATGAAGCCGCGCCCGCCGGTCTGCCCCTCCCGGTAGATCCCGGCAAAGTCGGCGAGGAACGCGCCCCCCAGTCCGGCGAGGATGCCGGACACGATCACAGCCACGTACTTTCTCGAGTACACGCCGACGCCGAGCGTCTCGGCCGCGGTCGGGTTCTCACCGCAGGAGCGCAACTGTAGCCCGAAGGCTGTACGCCACAGCAGGAACCAGGTCAGCGGGAACAGCAGCGCCATCACAATCGTGAACGGCGTCAGCGTCGTCACGAGGCCGCGCAGCAGGCCCGCGATGTCCGAGATCAGGAACCAGTGATGGTTCTCGATCCTGCCGAAGAACGAGTCGAGTGCGGGTACGCGCAGCTGGGTGAACTGCGGGATGGACGGTGACTGCGTCGGCCCACCACCCGGCTGCCCGGTGAAGAAGACGCCGGCCAGGTAGCGCGCGAGCCCCGTCGCGAGGATGGTGATCGCCACGCCGGAGACGATCTGGTCGACGCCGAAAGTCACCGTGGCCACCGCATGGACGATCCCGCCGATGAATCCGCCCACGATGCCGCCGACCACGCCCATCCACGGGCTGTGTGTGAAGTACGCGAAGTCGGCGCCGAAGAACGTGCCGAGGATCATCATGCCCTCGAGGCCGATGTTGACCACTCCGGACCGCTCCGACCACAGGCCGCCGAGACCGGCGAGCGCGATCGGCATGCCCAATGCGATCGTCGCCCCGAGCGTGCCGGTCGAGGTGATGTCGTTCGCGTTGGTGATGACGCGAACGAGCGAGAGCAGCACCAGGCCGGCGAGGGCGGCAAGCCACAGCTGTCGGCCGCGCAGCCGCCGAGCCGGCTTCACCCGGTCGAGGCGGACTGTCTCGGTCGGCGCGCTCGTGTCCTGGACGGTCACGCCGGGGCTCCTTCCATCCCGGGCGCCGGCGCGGCCAGTGCCCGTCCGACACGGCGTTGCTGGCGCGCAAGCGCGGCACGCCGTACCAGCTCGTAGGCGATGACGACGGAGAGCACCACCACACCCTGGGTGATCTGCACGATCTCCTTGGGGATGTTGTTGATGTCAAGGATCTGCGCCGACTGGTCGAGGAACGCCCATAGCACCGCGGCGAACGCGATGCCGACCGGATTGTTCCGGCCGAGCAGCGCGATCGCGATACCTGTAAAGCCCAGCCCGGTCTGGAACGTGATCGAGGAGTACGAGTGCGAGTCGCCCAGCAGGGCCGGCATGCCGACCAGGCCGGCCATCGCACCCGACAGCAGCAGCGTGATCACGATCATCTTCTTGACGCTCACACCGCTCGTCTGTGCCGCCGAGCTCGACCGGCCGGTTGCGCGCAGGTCGAACCCGAACCGCGTGTGGTTGACGACGATGTGGAACAGCACGCCCATACCAATCGCGAGGAAGATCAGGCCGTACACCTTGGTGCCGGCCGACGAGATGAGGTTGACCCCAGGCACCTGGCCGGACTTCGGGATCGGCTCGGTCGTGATGTCGTTCGCGCCGGAGCGGTGACCGAGGATCGTGGGACGCATCAGGTACGCGATCAGCCCGGTGGCGATGAAGTTGAGCATGATCGAAGAGATGACCTCGCTGACGCCGCGGGTCACCTTCAGTACCGCCACGAGTCCGGCCCACGATGCGCCGACCAGCATCGCGACGACGATGATGGCGATCTGATGCAGGCCGTTCGGAAGGGCCACGGCCCCTCCGAAGGCGCCGGCGAGCATCGCCGCAAGCCGGTACTGGCCGTCGACGCCGATGTTGAACAGGTTCATCCGAAAGCCGATGGCCACCGCGAGAGCGGAGAGGTAATACACCGTCGCCGAGTTGAGGATCGTGACCTCGCTGGACGGCTGCGTGCCGTAGTGCCACATCTGCGAGATCACGAAGGACGGGCTGTCGCCGCGCAGCCACAGGATGAGCGACGTGACGGCGCCGGCGAATAGGGCCGCAAGCAGCGCCGCGACGATGTTCAGCGCCAGCCGGTTGAGGCGATCCCTCATGATCGGACCCGATTCGCTCCGCAAGCGTCGCTCATGACGCCTTCTCCTCTGCTGCGGCTGCGCCGGTCATCGCCGCGCCGAGCTGCTCCGGCGTGACGGTGCGCGGGTCGACCTCCCCGACGAGCCGTCCGCGCAGGATCACGCGGAGCGTGTCGGACATACCGATCAGCTCGTCGAGATCCGCGGAGATCAGCAGTACGGCGAGGCCCGCGGCACGGGCATTGCGCAGGTGGTCCCAGATCGCTGCCTGTGCGCCCACGTCGACGCCGCGCGTCGGGTGCGAGGCAATCAGCAGGCTCGGGGCACCGCTCATCTCGCGGCCGACGATGAACTTCTGTTGATTGCCCCCGGAGAGCGACGCGGCCTCGACGTCGACTCCCGGCGTGCGCACGTCGAACTCGGCGACGAGCCGGCGGGTGTCCTTTTTGGCGCCGGCTCCGTCGATCCAGAATCCCCGGACGTTCGGCCGCTGCGTCTGGTGGCCGAGAATCCTGTTCTCCCAGAGCGGGGCCTCGAGCAGCAGGCCGTTGCGCTGCCGATCCTCAGGTATGTAGGCCATGCCGCGCTCGCGGCGCTGACGGGTCTGCCAGCGCGAGATGTCGCGGTCGCCGAGCAGCACCCGGCCAGACTCAGCCGCGCGCAGGCCCATGATCGCCTCGACCAGCTCGGCCTGCCCGTTGCCTTCGACCCCGGCGAGCCCGACGATCTCACCCTTGTGGATCACAAAGCTGACGTCGTCGACCACGGCGCGACCGTCCTGTGACCGGACCGTCAGGTCCTCGACGGTGAGCTCTGCGATATCGGTGACGGTCGATTCGCGCAGTTCCGGGACCGGCAGCTCACTGCCGACCATCAACTCGGCGAGCTGGTGCGCGGTGACCTCTTTGGGAAGCACGGTACGAACCGTCGTGCCACGGCGGATCACCGTGATCTCGTCGGCGACGGCCAGGACCTCGTCCAGCTTGTGCGAGATGAACAACACCGTGAGACCCTCCGACTTGAGCTCACGGAGGTTCGCGAACAGCTCGTCCACTTCCTGCGGCACGAGCACCGCGGTGGGCTCGTCCAGGATCAGGATGCGGGCGCCACGGTAGAGAACCTTGCAGATCTCGACGCGTTGCCGGGCCCCCACGCCGAGGGTCTCGACGAGCTCGTTCGGGTCGATGTCGAGGCCGTAGGCCGCGGAGATCTCGTTGATCTTCGCGCGTGCGGTACGGACGTCGAGCACGCCGGCGTGCGTCGGCTCGCTGCCCAGCACGATGTTCTCGAGGACGGTGAGATTGTCGGCGAGCATGAAGTGTTGGTGAACCATGCCGATTCCGGCGGCGATCGCGTCGGCCGGCGATGAGAAGCTCACCTGCTTGCCGTTGACGACGATGGTCCCCTCGTCCGGCTTGTGCATGCCGTACAAGGTCTTCATCAGTGTCGACTTGCCGGCACCGTTCTCTCCGACGATGGCGTGTACGTGCCCGCGTTGGACGACGATGTCGATGTCATGGTTTGCCACCACGCCGGGGAAGCGCTTCGTGATGCCGTGCAACTCGACCGCAGGCACGGCGTCTGCGGGCCCGGACGCGGCGGGCTGTTCTGCAGCAGCGATGGCACACGCTCCTGGTACAGCGGACGACGGGAAACGCTCTAATAGACGTGGCCCGGAGAGCACGGTATACCGCACTCCCCGGGCACCGGTCCTTCGGCCACGCCGGGTGGCCGGTCACTCCTCCGCTACGGCGTCGTGGGAACCGTGATCGTCCCCGCGATGATCTTTGCCTTGTACTGCTCGATCGTTGCCTTGAAGGGGTCGAGCTTCGGGTTCGACGTCGCGTAGCCGACACCGTTGTCCTTCAGGCTGAATCGGGTGTACCCGGCCTTGAACTGACCCTTCGAGTCCTGCTCTATGAAGTTGAACACGGCTGTGTCCACGCCCTTCAACGCCGAAGTCAGGATCAAGGGCCTCTCGTCCGGGGGTGCCGTCTGGTACTGGTCGGAGTCGACGCCGATCGCGAGCTTGTTCTTCTCCTTGGCCGCCTGGAACAGGCCACTGCCCGAGCCGCCTGCTGCGTGATAGACCACGTCCGCGCCGTTGTCGTACTGGCCCTCGGCGATGACCTTGCCCTTGGCGGGGTCGTTGAAGCCGCTGAAGTCAGGAGCCTGCGAGATGTATGCGATCTGCACCTTGATTGCCGGATTGATCGCCTTGACGCCGGCCACGTAGCCCGCCTGGAACTTCTGGATCAACGGCGTTTGCACACCACCGATGAAGCCGACGTTCTTGGTCTTCGTGGCCAGGGCCGCAGCGACACCAACCAGGTACGAACTCTCGTTCTCGGTGAACACCAGGCCTTCGACGTTGGGGAGCTTGAGACTGTTGTCGTCAACGATCGCGAAGTGGATATTCGGATACTTCGGTGCGACCTTGCCCAATGCCGTTGCGTAGGCGAATCCGACCGCGACGATCGGGTTGTACCCGGCCGAAGCGAGAAGTGTGAGCCGGTCCGCCTTAGCCTGGTCGTTCTCGCCCTGGACCGCCGAGAGCTCCTTGGTCTCGATGTTCAGGTCGGTCTTGGCCTTCTCCAGGCCGGCCGCGGCCAGGTCGTTGAACGACTTGTCACCGCGTCCGCCGACGTCGTAGGCGAGGCCGACCTTGAGGGTCTGCTTCGCGGGTGCCGACGTCGTTCCCGCCGCCGGTGACGTGCCCCCCGGCGTAGTCGTGTTGGTGCTCGTTTTCTTACTGCTGCTACATGCCGCAAGCAACAGTGCCGTGACTGCCAAGACGGCGGTCACCGCCACGCCATACCTACGACGCAACGCACTCACCTCTCCCGTTGTCCGGACCCCGCTGGCCGGATCGTGCACAGCCGGAGATCGCTGAAATTGCGTGAACACGGTAGTCGCACTGCGCGGAACCATAGCGCCGGGGGCGGGCGTCGTCACCGGATCGTTGCACCTCGCGTGTCGGATGCTTCGGCGGCGCGTCAAGTCTGTCAACTCCTGATATTGCGAGGGCCTGCGTTGCCCCGAGAAGTTACGGATCGCCGATCTTGATATCGGCCAGGCCGTCGCATATGCATCGGGATCGTCACGATGGCCGCGTTGCGCACCTCAAGATCGGCCCGGCGGCGCTCTAGCATCGGGCGCGTGCGCTGGCAGTCTCTCGTCGCGGCCGCGGCGGTCTTGGCCGTTGCCGCTCCCGCGTATTCGGAACCCACCCCGCACAGCGTCCCGCCCGCGGCACCGCGGCCCACGTCAACGGCCGTGTCGCCCGATGCGCCTGACCCGCACCCACCAGTCGGCGGCATCGGCCCGTACGGCGAGCTGGTGGGCGGTCCACGGTTGCACAGCCGCGGGCTCGTACTCCCGGCAGACGCCAAGCCGCTGCCCGCACAGCTGAGCGCCGGTGCCTGGATCTTGGCCGACCTCGACACCGGCGACGTCCTCGCCGCCCGTGACCCGCACGGGCGCTATCAGCCGGCCAGCATCCTCAAGATCCTCACGTCGATCACGCTGCTGCCGCTGCTGCCCGGCAAACGCGTCGTGACGGTGAGCCCGCTCGCCGCAAACGCCGAGGGCTCCGCGGTCGGCATCGTGGCCGGTGGGCGTTACACCGTCGATCAGCTGTTCACCGGATTGCTGCTGATGTCGGGCAACGACACGGCCACGGCCCTCGCCGAGGCGGCCGGTGGCATCCGGCACACCGTGGCGCTGATGAACCAGACGGCGCTCCGGCTCGGCGCATACGACACGTTCGTGCAGACGCCATCCGGACTGGACGGATGGCAGCAGCTGACCAGTGCGTACGACATGGCAATTTTCCTACGCGCCGCGGTGGCCATGCCGCGCTTCGTGGCGTACGACCGGCTGCTGGCGAGCTCGCTGCCACCGGAAAACGTTCACGGCCACAAGTACGGGTCGGTGTGGCTGGGCAATCAGAACCAGCAGTTCCTGACCACCGTGCCCGGCGCGCTCGTCGCGAAGACCGGGTTCACCGACGCGGCGTCGCACACCTTCCTGGGCGCGGCGTCTCGGAACGGCCGGCGGCTGGGGGTGATCTTCCTGCGCGCGCAGCGCTACCCGATCGACCAGTGGCAGCAGGCGACCAGGCTGCTCGACTGGGGCTACACGCTGCCCCGCGGCACAGCCGTCGGCCACCTCGATCCGCCGGTGCGTTCAGCGACGCCGACGGCCGCACTAGGTAGCCGTGCGGTCACGCAGACGACGGCCGGCGCACACCACAAGAGCGACCCGCCGTGGCCGCTCATCGGTGTCGCCGTCGTCCTGGTGGGCGCCGGCGCTCTGTGGCTGGCGGGGCGCCGGCTCAGCCGGCCGCGCGGCGGTGGCGCCGGCGTGCGGTGAGGGTGGCCACCGCTCCCCCGCCGACGGCCACGCCGGCGGCGAACAGCGACGTCGCCACCCGGACCAGAGATGCGGCCGGCCGCGCCGGCGGGCCCGGCCCGGGCTCGGGGAGCGACTCGATCGGCGCGGGCTCAGTTGGAGGCGGCGCAGCCGCAGGCGGCGGTACAGCCGTCGCCGTCCAGGCCGCGCAGTAGAGCAGGTACCGGGACACCAGGTCGATCCAGACCAGGACCCCGATGATGCTGCCGAACACGCCGACCGCCGGGCTGTGCGCGACGCGGGCGATGTAGGTCGTCCCGAGGACCTTGAGCACCTCGATGCCCACTGCCGCCAGCAGCGCACCCTTGAACACGACGCGGGCCGGCGGGCGTGCCTGGGGCAGCCGCCCCAACACCCAGCCGAAGATCACCACATCGCCGATAATCGCCACCAGGTAGCCGGACAGTGAGATCAGGGTGTGCATGCCCCGCACCCCGTCGAGGTCGGCGGTGCGCAGGATCGCGTCGGTGAACGCCGTCCCGATCGCGGTGAGGCCGACCGAGATCACTATGCCGATACCCAGCCCGACCAGCACGCCGAGGTCGGCCAGCTTCCCGACGACGAAGTTGCGCTTGCGCGGCTCGACGCCCCACACGGCGTTGACCGCTGCGCGCAGGTTGCCCACCCAGCCCAGCCCGGCGAGTAGCACGCCGGCCAGCCCGACGACGCCGACGCCGGTGCGCTGCCGTTCCGCGGCTTTGATCGAATCCTTGACGATCTGGCCGAACCCGCCGGGCAGCCCGGAGGTGACCCTTTCGTAAAACTCGTTCTGCAGGCCGGGATTGCTCCGCAACACGAAGCCGAGCACCGACGCGGCGAGCAGCACCAACGGGAACAGCGCCAGGAAGCTGAAGTAGGTGAGGGCTCCTGCGTACTGGTTGCCGTTGTTATCCAGGAACCGGTGCCAGGCGGCAACGCCATGGGCCAGCCAGTGGTAGCGCTCCTTCGCGGCCTGCCACCGGCGGCCGGCCTGCGTACGGACCCGTTTCAGGAAAGCCGCGGCTTCGGAACCCCCGGCTACCCGGGCGCCCGCGCGGCGCCCATCGGCGTTGTGCTCGTCCATGGCCGCTCCGCCTCTGCCGGTTCACGATCCGAGAGCGAAGTCCGAACGCGGCAGCCACTTCCCGCCCGGATGCCGCTCGAACAGAGTGAATCCCTCGACAGCGAACCGCGCCAGGAAACCGGACAGTCCGTCGTAGGCGAGGTCGAGGGCCTCGTCGGGTACATCCTGCGCGACCGTGACGTGGGGGTGGTACGGGAAGTCCAGGTGCCGCTGCAACGGCCCCCTGCGAATGACCTTCTCGAGCATCTCGCAATCGGACAGCCCCCGAGCCACCTGGATGAACACAACTGGCGACACCGGCCGGAACGTCCCGCTGCCGGAAAGGTGCATGACGAACGGCGGACGCGAGGCAGCCGCCTGCGCGAGATGCTCCTCGATCAGCCGCATGCGGATCGGCTCGACCGGCGTCGGCGGCAAGAGCGTCACATGTGGCCAGATCAGGTCGGCCTGCGGATCGCCGACTCGGCGCCGCCACCCGCTGAGCACGCTCGCGTGCGGCTCCGGGATGGCGATGGCCACCCCAACAGTGATCGGTTCGGTCATCGCGTTTCTTGAAGGAAGCCGACGCGATCGAAGGCGGCGCGTACCGTCACTTCGGCGACCTCGCGCGCCCGGGTGGCACCGGCCGCGAGCACTCGGTCAAGCTCGGCCGGGTCGTCGAGCAGCATGGCTGTACGTTTCGCGAACGGTTCGGCGAACGCGATGACGGCGTCGGCGACCGCTGACTTCAGCGCGCCGTAGCCCTGCCCGGCGAAGTCCCTCTCGACATCGGCGACCGGACGGTCGGTGACCGCGGCAAGGATGCTCAGCAGATTCGACACGCCTGGCTTGGCGTCCGGGTCGTAGCGCACCTCGGTGCCCGGGTCGGTGACCGCCCGCCGGAACTTGCGGGCCAGCAGTGCGGGATCGTCGAGGAGGTTCACGGTGCCGGCATCGCCCAGCGACTTGCTCATCTTGGCGGACGGATCCTGCAGATCGAGGATCTTCGCGGTCTCCGCCGGAATGAACGCGTCGGGGATCGTGAACGTCTCCCCGTAGCGATTGTTGAAGCGCTGCGCGACATTGCGCGTCAGCTCGAGGTGCTGCCGCTGGTCCTCGCCGACCGGAACCGCGTCGGCCTGATACACGAGGATGTCGGCCGCCTGGAGCACCGGATAGGTGAACAGCCCCACCGAGTAGGTCCCGCCGCGCGCCGCCTTGTCCTTGAACTGCGTCATGCGGCTCGCTTCACCGAAGCCGGTGAGGCACTCCAGCACCCAGGACAGCTGGGTGTGCTGCGGCACGTGGCTCTGGACGAACAGCGTGCACCGTGCGGGGTCCAGCCCAGCCGCCAGCAGCTGGGCCGCCGAGACGCGGGTGCGCTGGCGCAGCTGCTCGGGCGGCGGCGGGTCGAGCGTGATCGCGTGCAGGTCGACCACGCAGTAGAACGCGTCGTACGTGTCCTGGAGCGCGACCCAATGCCGCACCGCACCCAGGTAGTTACCGAGGTGGAATGACGACGCGGTGGGCTGGATGCCTGAGAGCACCCGGGGTCGCTGGCTCGGCATAGTTCTCGATTCTGGCACCCCGGTGCCGTCACGCCTTGGGCGGCGTGACGCGCACGCGTGCCGCGCGGCGCCCGTCCACCTCGGTCACCGTGATCTCGTAGCCGTCGTACTGCACGCTGTCCCCCACGGCAGGCAGCCGGCCGAGCGCCGCCATCACATAACCCGCCGCCGTCTCATATGGCCCCTCCGGCAGCTGGAGGTCGGTGATCTCGGCGAACTCGTCCAGGTTGAGCCGGCCGTCGACCTCGACGACGCCACCCCGCAGCCGCGACGGACCGGCGCTCGCCACGTCGTACTCGTCGCGGATCTCGCCGATCACCTCCTCGATCAGGTCCTCGAGTGTGACGATGCCGTCGGTGCCGCCGTACTCGTCGGCCACGATCGCGAGGTGGTAACCCTCGCGGCGCATCTCCGAGAGCGCCGCCAGGACGTTCTTCGAGCCGGGCAGCCGCTTGATCTCCCGAGCGGCGTCACCGACCGTCCGGCCGCGGTGACGGCGGCCGTCGAGCAGCAGGTCGCGGATGTGCACGAACCCGAGCACGTCGTCCTGCCCCTGTCCCACGACCGGGTAGCGCGAATGCGGCGCGTCGCTCACCACCTTCAGCGCCCGGCTGACCGTCAGCGACGCCTCCAGGAACGTCACCTCCGTCCGGGGCACCATGACCTCGGCGATCGTCCGGTTACCGGCTGCGAACACTTCGTCGATGAGGCTCCGCTCGTCCGGGGTGAGCGACTCGTGCGCCGCCACGAGGCCGCGCAGCTCCTCCTCGGTGATCTCCTCATGACCCGCCTCCGGGTTGCCGCCCAGCATCCGCACCAGCACGTTCGTGCACTTGGACAGCAGCCAGATCACCGGCCGGGTAAAGGCGGCGAGGCGGTTGAGCGTGGGGCTGACGAGCTTCGCCGTCTGCTCCGAGCGTTGCAACGCCAGCCGTTTCGGGACCAGTTCGCCGATCACGAGCGTCACAAACGAGATCACCAGGGTCACGCCGATGAAGCCGATCGGAGCGGCCAGCCCTGGGCGAACGCCGTGGTCGACCATGACGTCCTTGGCCCGTGTGGACAGCGTTACCGCACCGAACGCACTGGACAGCAGCGACGTAAGCGTGATCATGATCTGCACGGTGCTCAGGTAGCGGTTGGGGTCGCGCACCAGACGGGCGACGGCGGCACCGCGGCGGCCCTCCTCGGCGAGCGCCCGCACCTGCCCCTCGCGCAGCGACACGAGCGCGATCTCGGACGCGACGAACAAGGCTTCGATCAGGATCAGCGCGAGCACGATCGCGATGTTGAGCAAAGTGGTGCCCACTGATACTCCTGCTCTTCGCGCGAGCGCTCATCGCTGCGATGACCTGCGCCTCTGGGGCCTTAGCGACCTGCGACGCTCGGTCTAGCGGCGCAGTCTACGGTCCGAGCACGGCAACGCGCGCCCCGTTCGCAGCCGTGATCTTGGACTTGTGGCCCCTATTCAGCCATAAGTCCAAGATCACGCCGAGGACTTCTTGCTCGACGCGGCCGGTTAGTCGGCTAAGGCTGCCCGCAGGTTGCCGTCGATTGCGGCGAGGAACTCTTCGGTGGTCAGCCACGGGGTGTCGGCCCCGATGAGAACGGCCAGGTCCTTGGTCATCTGGCCGCCCTCGACGGTGTCGATGCAGACCTTCTCCAGCGTCTCGGCGAAGCGCACCACCTCGGGGGTGTCGTCGAGCTTCCCGCGGTGCTCGAGGCCACGTGTCCACGCGAATATCGAGGCGATTGGGTTGGTTGACGTCTTTTCGCCGCGCTGATGCGCCCGAAAGTGCCGGGTGACGGTGCCGTGCGCCGCCTCCGCCTCGACGGTGCGCCCGTCCGGCGTCATCAGCACGCTGGTCATCAGGCCGAGGGAGCCGTAGCCCTGGGCCACGGTGTCGGACTGCACGTCGCCGTCGTAGTTCTTGGCCGCCCAGACGTAGCCGCCCTCCCATTTCAGCGCGGCGGCGACCATGTCATCGATCAGCCGGTGCTCGTAGGTGAGGCCGGCCTTGTCGAACACCTCCTTGAATTCCGTCTCGAACACCTCGGCGAACAGGTCCTTGAACCGCCCGTCGTACGCCTTGAGAATCGTGTTCTTGGTGGAGAGGTACACCGGGTAGCCCCGCTCCAGGCCGTATCGGAACGAGGCGCGGGCGAAGTCTCGGATCGACTCGTCCAGGTTGTACATCGCCATCGCCACGCCGCCACCGGGGAACTCGAACACGTCGAACTCCATCGGTTCGCCGCCGTCCTTGGGCGTGAACGTCATCGTCAAGGTGCCTGGGCCCGGCACGACGAAGTCGGTGGCCCGGTATTGGTCGCCGTACGCGTGGCGGCCGATCACTATCGGCTTGACCCAGCTCGGAACGAGCCGCGGCACGTTACTCATCACGATCGGCTCGCGGAAGATCACGCCGCCGAGGATGTTGCGGATCGTCCCGTTCGGCGAACGGTACATGCGCTTCAGGCTGAACTCCTTGACGCGCGCTTCGTCCGGGGTGATCGTGGCGCACTTGACGCCGACGCCATGCTTCTGGATAGCGTGGGCGGCGTCGACGGTGACCTGGTCGTCGGTCGCGTCGCGGTGCTCGATGCCGAGGTCGTAGTACTCCAGGTTCACGTCTAGGTAAGGCAGGATCAGTTCGTCCTTGATGAATTGCCAGATGACTCGCGTCATCTCGTCGCCGTCGAGTTCGACAACCGTTCCCTGCACCTTGACCTTGGGCATCAGTACCTCCGCACCACGGCGCTTCGCGCCGCACGATTTCTTGGCTTCAAGATATCCTCGCTTCGGAGGGTAGTCGCCACCCGGGTAGGGTCCATTTATGACGCGTAACCACACCGCGGTGGACCAGCTCGTCGAGGACTACCTGGACGAGTACGTCGCTCTGGACCCCAGCTTTGCGACGTTCGTCGGCATCTCCGGCCACGACGCCGAGCTGCCGGACCTCTCGCCGGACGGACACGCTGCCCGGTCGGCGCTGCGCCTGCGAACACTCGCCGCGTTGGCCGAGGCGACGCCTGCCGACGCCACCGACCGCATCACGGTCGCCGCGGCAACGGAACGGCTCAGCGTCGCCGAGGAGGTCTATCAGCTCGGCGCCGATGAGTCCGACCTGAACATCATCGCCAGCCCTGTGCAGAGCGTGCGGGCGGTGTTCGACCTGATGGCTACCGCGACTGCCGACGACTGGTCCACGATAGCGACGCGACTGGGCCGGATACCGGCCGCGATCGACGGATACATCGTGTCCCTGCGCGCCGCCGCGTCGCGCGGCGACGTCAGCCCGCGCCGGCAGGTCGAGGCATGCATCGGGCAGTGCGACGACAACATCGGTTCGGACGGGTTCTTCGCGACGCTGGTGGCCGGAGCGGGCGACGTCCCGGCATCCTTGCGCGCCGACCTGGACCGCGGCGCGGCTGCGGCGGCCGATGCCTACGCGCGCCTGCGGGCGTTCCTCGCCGCGGAATTGCTGCCGGTGGCGCCGACTGGCGATGCGGTGGGCAGCGAGCGCTACGCGGTCTTCTCACGTTCCTTCCTCGGCTCGGCGATCGACCTCGAGGAGACCTACATCTGGGGGCAGAAGGAACTCGCCCGGATCGCCGACCTGATGCAGCAGACGGCGTCGCGCATCCTGCCCGGCGCGTCGGTCCCCGAGGCGATCGCCTACCTGGCGACCGACCCGTCCCGCAAACTTGCCGGCACCGACGCACTACAAGCCTGGATGCAGCAGAAGTCCGATGCCGCGATCGCTGCGCTCGCCGACACACACTTCGACATTCCCGAGCCGATACACACGCTGGAGTGCCGCATCGCGCCCACCCACACCGGGGGGATCTACTACACGGGGCCAAGCGAGGACTTCTCTCGCCCGGGACGGATGTGGTGGTCGGTGCCCAAGGGCGTCACGGAATTCACAACATGGAAGGAGCTGTCGGTCGTCTACCACGAGGGCGTGCCCGGCCATCACCTCCAGATCGCACAGACGACGTACCGGCGCGAGCTGCTCAACCGCTGGCGACGGATGGCGGCGTGGATCTCCGGGCACGGCGAGGGCTGGGCGCTGTACGCAGAGTGGTTGATGGCCGACCTCGGCTTCCTCGACGATCCGGCCGACTTCCTCGGCATGCTGGACAGCCAGTCGCTGCGCGCCGCGCGCGTCGTGCTCGACATCGGCATCCACTGCGGATTCGACGCACCGGCCGAGGTGGGCGGCGGCGCCTGGGACTACGACAAGGCCTGGCGGTTCCTCACCGCGCACTCGTCCAAGTCCGAGCCGCAACTGCGCTACGAGTTGGACCGCTACCTCGGCTGGCCGGGGCAGGCACCCGCCTACAAGATCGGCGAGCGGTTGTGGCTGTCGCTGCGCGACGAGGTACGCCGGCGCGACGGCGACGCGTTCGACCTGAAGACGTTCCATCGGCAAGCGCTCGACATCGGCAGTGTGGGCCTGGACGTGCTGCGGGCCGCGGTGCTCGGCTCGTTCGGCCAATGAGCGAACGCTGAATGCCTGACGACCTCGATGCGGTGGCACTCGCTGCGCTCGTGCGCCGTGGTGAGGTGAGCCCGGACGAGTTGGCCCGGGCAGCGATCGCACGAGTCGATCCGGAACTGGAGGCCGTGGAATACGCCGCCTACGACAAGCCCCTCATCGGGCCGCCGAGCGGCGCCCTGTACGGCGTGCCGACGTTCGTCAAGGACAACACCGACGTGGCCGGGATGCCGACGAACCACGGCACGGCGGCGTTCACGGCGCGTGCAGCGACGCGGCACGGTCGCTACACCCGGCAGTACCTCAGCACCGGCATGACCGTCCTGGGCAAGAGCCGGCTGCCTGAATTCGGGTTCAACGCAGGCTCGGAGTACGAGTCGGCTCCGCCGGTGCGTAATCCGTGGAATCTCGGCCGGTCGCCGGGCGCGTCGTCGTCGGGCGCCGCCGCCCTGGTCGCCTCGGGGGCGGTGCCGATCGCACACGCCAACGACGGCGGCGGCTCGATCCGCATCCCGGCGGCGTGCTGCGGGCTCGTCGGGCTCAAACCCACCGCGGACCGGCACGTGCGCGGCGACCAGGATCGGCACCTTCCGGTGCACATCGGCTCGGAGGGAGTGCTGACCCGGACGGTTCGCGATACCGCGGCGTTCGTCGCCGCCTGCGAGGACTACTGGCGCAACCCGGGACTGCCGCCCATCGGGCTCGTCGAGGGCCCGTCCCGGCGCCGGCTGCGGGTCGGCTTGATGCTCGACACGGTGACCGGAGCGGTGGTCGACGCGCAGACCCGTGCCGCGGTGGAAAGCACAGCCAAGCTGTTAGAACGCCTGGGTCACGATGTCTCGCCCGTGCCGATGCCGGTCGGTAAGCAGTTTGTCGACGATTTCCTGCTGTATTGGGGCTTCCTGGCCACGCTCGTCGCGCGATTCGGGCGTCTGGCCTTCTCGCGTGACTTCGACGCGTCGCGCCTCGACGGGCTGACGCAAGGCCTGCGCCGGCTCTACCTTCACAACGCGCACCACAGCTCGGGCGCGCTGTACCGGCTTCGTCACGTGCCACGCGCATACGCCTGGATGTTCCGCAGACACGAGCTCGTGCTCTCACCGGTCGTCGCCCACATCGCCCCGCCGCTGGGACACCTCAGCCCGACGCTGCCGTTCGACGAGCTGCTGCAACGCTTGCTCGCCTACGTGGCGTACACGCCGCTGCACAACGTCGCCGGTGCGCCCGCGATCTCGCTGCCGATGGGCATGGCGAACGAGGGCGTGCCGATCGGCGTAATGCTGTCGGCGGCGCACGGCGACGAGCGCACACTGCTCGAGCTGGCGTACGCGCTTGAGGCCGAACAGCCCTGGGCGGTACTAGCGTCGAGGCAGTGAGCCTCGCAAGTTACCTGTCCTACCTCGCGTTCGCGCTCGTCGTGATCGTCGCACCCGGCCCTGACTTCGCGCTCACCGTGGCGAATACGCTGCGCGCAGGGCGAGCCGGCGGCTTGCGGACCAGCCTCGGAATCGCGACCAGCAACACCGTCCAGGGCACTGCCGCCGCCCTCGGACTGGGCGCCTTGATAGCGAAATCCGAGCTGGCGTTCACGATCATCCGCTGGGCAGGCGCGGCCTACCTGGCGTACCTGGGGGTGTCGACGATCCGCGCTGCGTTGCGCCGACGGCACTCGGCTGCCGAGGAGCAG
>DATFRC010000284.1:0-8405 GCA_035263725.1 Jatrophihabitantaceae bacterium
TGCCCATGCGCCGAGGATGACCAGCAGTGCTCCGCTCGTTGCTCCGCGCGTCCAGGGCACCCGCATTTTGCTCAGCTGGATGCCCCGATCAGAGACAGCGAACTTCACGTCGTGCCCGATAGCGGTCATCACGGCCTTCCCCGGTCAGTGGTGCCGGCCTTCCCGCGCGGGAAGGCCGGCACCTCCAGGCACTTCAGTGGGTGCGGGGGGAGGGGTTCCCACTGACGCGCCGCCTGTGGAGCGACCTAGCTGGGTGGTCGCTCAGGTCGAGACGTCGCCGCGACCCGGGCCGCCGCCTGAGTCAGGCAAGAGCCGGCAAGCTCGCAGCTGTGCGCGCTGCTGCCGGGGCGGCGTGGCCGCTCGCGTTTCGTCGCCATGTCGTAATGAGAACCGACCGGCAGCGCCAAAGCGTTACATCCCTACGTCCGGGTGCCGCAGCACGGGTCATTGCGTGGTGATCAGATCAGCCGGGATCGCCTGGTCGTGATTGAGGTCGTGGAACAGCTGCTGCGACTTCGCCGGATCCCACAGGAGGTTGCTGCCGTCGGACCCGCCGATGGGCACTGCCGTGCTGACGACGCTGGAGAAGTGCCGAACGTGCCGGGCCAGGGTGACGAGGTCCCATAGGCCGGCGCCGTGATCGACGGTGAGCGCCCCCGGCAGGTCGAGGATCGCCGGAACCGATCGGAACGGGTTCAACATCACACCTGGGCTCGTGAGCTTCCCGGCCAGGGCGGCGACGAACTGGCGCTGGTGCTCGGTGCGGGCGTAGTCGCTGGACGCAAACGCGTGCCGGCTCCGCACGTACCCGAGCGCGTTCGGCCCGTTCAGCGTTTGGCAGCCGGCGTGTAGGTTGACGCCCGCGTACTGGTCGTGAACGGCCTGGTCCAGGCACATCCGCACGCCACCGACATCACCGACCACGCTCGCGAACCCGCCGAGCCCGATCTCCGCATAGTGGTCTATGCGCAGCCCGGTGTTCTCCTCGACCGTGCGGACCAGGAGCTTGGGGCCACCCAGCGCAAACGCAGCGTTGATCTTGTCCTTGCCATGGCCGGGTATCGACACGTACGAATCACGCAGCAGGCTGACCATGGTCGGCTTGCCGTGCCCGGGGAGGTGCAACAGCATGATCGTGTCGGTGCGGCTGCCGCTGACGTCCTGCGCACTGCCGGTGTGCAGCTGGTTCGCCTGGGCGCTGCTGAGCCCTTGCCGGGAGTCGGAGCCGACGATCAGCCAGTTCGTACCGGCGCCCCCGGCGGGCCGGCCCGCGTAGTCGTCGATTGCGTCGACATGGTGCAGCGAGTTGTCCGCATACAACCACAAACTGAGCAGCAACAGCACGATCATCACGACCAGCGAGCCGGCCACGAGCGCGATGATCCGGCCTTTGCGGCGCCGGCGGCGCGGCTTCGGCGGTTCTTCGGGAAGGCCGGTACCAGGGGGTGGAAATCCCGGCTCAGCAGGCGGCCGGCCGAGTGATGTGTCGATCAGGGTCGGGTCGGGAAACTGGTTCTCGCCCGGCGTGTACACCACCGGTCCACACCCTCCGTCCGTTCGTATCGTTCAGCGGCCAAGTCAACGACGGTAGCGAAGTCCCAGTTCCCGAGTCGAACGGTCAGCTTTCCAGCGCCGCGTCGAGCTTGATCTCGACGCCGGTCAGTGCCTTGCTGACCGGGCACCCTTCCTTGGCCTGATGCGCGGCTTTTGCGAAGCCGTCCGCGTCGAGTCTGTCGGCCTTGCCACGAATGGTGAGAAGGATGCCGGTCAGCCGAAATCCGCCTGCCGGGTCGGGACCCAGCGATACGTCGGCCCGGACGTCCAGAGACTGCGGAGTTCCGCCCGCCCGCGCAATCAGCGCGGAGAGCTGCATCGCGTAGCAGGCCGAGTGCGCGGCGGCGATCAGCTCCTCCGGGCTGGTCGTCCCGTCGGCATTCTCCGCGGCCCGCTTGGGGAAGGACACCTCGTATGTGCCGACACCGGAGCTGGCGAGCTCCACTTGTCCGGACCCGGTCTCCAGCGTGCCTGTCCAAGCCGTGCGTGCGGTGCGGGTGGGCATGGTTGCTTCCCTTTCTTCAGCGGTCTAACGCTGACGCTAGTCCGCCGTGGCAGCTGCGATCACGCACCCCTACTCGGCGCGGAGCGCGAATGCGGTGCGGGTTCGGGCGGCCCAGGCGGCCGGCCCCAGCGCGCCGACGACTGCGATGACCAGACCGGACAGTGCGAGCAAGATGATCGTCCACGGGGTATAGACCGACAGCAGCGACGGCGGGATACCGGAGTTCGCCGCGTGCGCCATAGTCGGAATCACGCCGTGATGGAGGTACACCCCCGCGGGGACGGCCACGATCCCGGCGACCAGACCGACCAGGCCGACCGAGCACACGATCATCGTGAGCGTCTGCCGCGGAGTCATGCCGATCGCCTTGAACACCCCGATGTCGTGGGCGCGTTCCCGGATCTGCAGGGCGACCGTGTTCAACACGCCGAGCCCGGCGACGATCATGATCAGAATGGTCAGCATTGCGATGAGGGTTACCACCGCGACAAGCTCCGTGCCCCCGCGACTGTGCGTCTCCACCGAGTACGAGTTGCCGAGCGCGGCGGACAGTGCGTTGGCGTAGGCCTGCGCATTGGTACCTGGCTGGAGCGCGACGGCGTAGCTCTGAATCCCGGCGCCGGGGTCCACGGCGGCCAGAGTGGCCGGGCTCATATAGATGTCGACATCGTTGCCGGGCTGGAACACCTCGCCCACAATCCGCACCGTCGTGCGATGCCCCCCGGAGTTCACTGTGTAGGTCGAGCCGACCGAGGTGCCGGTATCGGTGAGGAACAACGTGTTCACGACCACCTCGGGCGCGTTGGATGAGGTGGAGTACCAGCGGCCGGTGATCAGCGCGAGGCCGCTCCAACTCGGGTCGGCGCCGTACGCGGTCACTGACACGTGATCACCCAGCCCGGGCAGGCTGAGATCCTCGTCGGTTTCCGGCAGATAGCGCCGCGTGCCGGGCTGGGCGGCCAGCGCGGAGATCACGGTTCGCTGCTGGGCCGCGGTCATCCCCATTGGGCCGACCTTGCCGCCGCCCTTGGACGAAGGCGCGCCCGCCGGAGGCGCGGGCGGGGGGGCCGATACCTGCACCGGCAGGGACGAAGCCGTCGACGTCTCGGCGAAGGCCTTGTCCAGCGAGTGCGCCAGTCCGACCCCGAACGTCACTGCTGCCGCACCGAACACGATGGCCGCCGCGGTGACCAGCGTGCGCGCCGGCCGGGCCGCCGGCGCCGCGAGCCCGAGCGTGACCGCGCGCGGGGCCGAGGTCAGTCGGGCGAGCATGCGGTGCGCGAGGTACCCATGCCTGGGCCGAGGCGCCCTGCCGGTCGCGATCGCCTGCACGGCGCTCATCCGCCCGGCACGCAGGGCCGGCGGCACTGCACCGGCGGCGGTGAGTGCAAGCACTGCGAGCGGCACGGCCACGTCGACCCAGTACGGGATGCCGAGCACGCCCACCTCGTAGACCTGCGCGTTCTGCTTCAGCAGCGGGATCGCCAGCAGATTGCCGCACACCGCACCGGCCACGCAGCCGACCAGCGCAGGAACGGCCACCAGCAGCACGTAGGAGGCCACCACCTGTGCCGGGGTGAAGCCGATCGACTTCAGCACACCGATCCGGGTGGTGCCGGCGATCACCGCGCCGCTGACCACGTTGACCACAATGAACACCGAGATCACCAGCGCGATTACGCCGAACGCGATGATGAACGGCACCCACGGCGCAATGTCACTCTGCTCCGACTGCCGGACGCTGAGGTAAGACGCGGTGTCCTGAAGCGCACCGTGCGGCAGCGCTGCCCGGACGGCCGCGATGTCGGCGGCGATCGCGGAGGACGTCCCGGCGTTAGCGAACCGGTACAGCATCTGCGCCTGCCCGCGACCCGAGCCGCCAAGCAGAGCAGCCTCGGAGGGCGCCACCCACGCCTGCGCGGTGTTGGTGACCGAGTTCGCAATGCCGACGACAGTCAGTTTCTGCGAGCCGACCGTGATGGTCGCCGAGCCGAGGTCGCCGGCGACGTCTCGGGACAACACGATCTGCCCGTTGCCGCGTGCCCAGTGACCGCTGTCCAGCGTGAGCTGGTCGACCGGACCGCCGGCAGAGGGTCGTCCGACGATCTGCAATGGGTACGGCCGGGTCCCGGGGATGCCCGGCTGGCTGACCTTCGCGGTGACCGACACCGTCGCGAACGGACCGGCGGACGCGGTCACCCCGGGCAGCCGCGTCGTGGCCGCGAGTTGCGCCGATGTGGCGACCGAGGTGTCGACGGCCGCGGTGACGTGGGCGCCGTGCTGCGCCGCGAACGCGTGGTCGAAGGGGCTGTGTGAGTCGACCAGCATGCCGAGGGCCAACGTCGACGCGGCGGTGGCCGCGAGCGCCACCAGGCCGATGATCACGGCCTGCAGCCGGCGGCCGCCCAGGCCGCCCCGCGCCGCGTGGATGACCGCGCTCATGGTCGCGCCGCCAGGTCCGACGCGACCCGCCCGTCGGCGAGTTCGATGACGCGATGCGTGTACCGGTCCGCCAACTCCGCGTTGTGGGTGACCATGATCAGCGTCTGCCCGGACGAGTTCAGCTCTAGCAGCAGCGCGCCGATTTCCTCACCGGTGGCGCTGTCCACGGCTCCGGTGGGCTCGTCGGCCAGGAGCACGGCGGGCCGGTTCACCAGCGCCCGGGCGATCGCCACCCGCTGCCGCTCCCCACCGGACAGCCGCGCCGGGTAGGCGTCTCGCCGATGCGCGATCCGCAGCGTCACCAGCAGTTCCTCGGCGCGCTTGCGCGCCGCGCCCGATCGCAGGCCCGCGAGCTGAGCGGGCAGCAGCACGTTGTCCAGGACCGTCATGTCGTCGAGCAGGTTGAAGAACTGGAAGATCATCCCGACTTGCCGCCGCCGGAACCGGGCCACGCCGGTCTCGCTGAGCTTCTCCACCCTCTGGTCGCCGACGCGGACGGTGCCGCTGGTCGGGCGGTCCATTCCCGCGATGAGGTTGAGGAGGGTCGATTTGCCGCTGCCGGATGGCCCCATGATCGCGACCGCCTCGCCGGGTCCAACCGCCAGGCTGACGTCTGCGACCGCAGGCGCCACGCCGCTGTCGTAGCGTTTCGTCACATTCTCGAGCTGTACCAGTGCGTTCATGCCGGGACCGTAAATCCGCGTGACCTGCTGCCGCGTCGCCCGCGATAGCGAAACCGGCTACCGTAATTCGCTGACTCGGCGGCCGTCGTCATCCTCCGGATGTAGCCAGGTACGCATGACGGACGACGCCATTCGGCCCGGGGACGACGACAATGGCCGCATGGCCGCACGGGCCGACCAGCTGCTCGCGTTCCTCGGACAGAGGGGTCCGCGCAGCATGCCGTCCGGCTGGGCGCTCGCATTGGACTCTGCCGTCGCGGTGGCCTTGGCCGCGGTCGCGGTTTCCGAGGTTGCGCGGCACGGCGCGCCGGACAACACCGGCGTCATAGCCACCGCGGCACTCACCGCGTTGCCGCTGGCAGCGCGGCGGCTTTACCCGATCACCGTGTTCCTCGTGATCGTCGCCGCGATCGTCGCCACGAACGGCCACTACACACCCCCGATCGCCTTCGCCACCGCCGTATTCGCCGCCTACAGCGCGATGGTGCATAGCCGATACCGGAACCTGGCCGTCGGCGTCGTGCTAGTCGTCACGCTGGCCGTCACGGCGACGTTCGCCGACACGCTGCCGTCGTTTCCCGGCCGGTTCACCGCGCTGTTCGCCATCGTGCCGGCGATGATCGCCGGGCTCGGCATCCGGGAATTACGCCTGCGCCTGCGTGACTCCGCGACGCGGCTGCGCCGCGCCACGGAGGAACACGAGGCCGCGACACGGCGCGCCATCGAGGCCGAGCGCGCGCGCATCGCAAGCGAGTTGCACGACGTGGTGACGCACAACGTCAGCGTGATGGTCGTTCAGGCGGGCGCGGCGCGCACGGTGCTCGCCAGTTCGCCGGCAGAAGCCGAGCAGGCACTGCTGGCCGTGGAGGCCAGCGGCCGGACCGCGATGGCCGACCTGCGCAACCTGCTCGGCCTGCTCAGCCCCTCGGATGACGGAGTCGCCTTGCGCCCGCAGCCCGGGCTCGGCGAGCTCGACACGCTGATCGGCCGGGTCTCCGCCGCGGGACTACCCGTGCAACTGCACATCAGCGGGACGCCGCGGCCCCTGGCGCCCGGCGCCAACCTGGCCGCCTACCGCGTCATCCAGGAAGCCCTCACTAATGTGATGCGGCACGCCGGCCAGGCGACGACATCGGTCAGCCTCGACTGGGGTGACAAGCTGATAATCGCGGTCAGCGACAACGGGAACGGGTGTGGCACGGGCGGTGTTGCGCCGGGGCGCGGGCTGCTCGGGCTGCAGGAACGGGTGTCGCTCTACGGCGGCCAGCTCGACGCCGGGCCGCAGCCCGGTGGTGGATGGCAGGTACGCGCAGTCATGCCGACGGGGCTGGTCTCATGAACGTGGTCGTCGCCGACGATCAGGCGCTGGTGCGCGGCGGATTCCGGCTGATCCTCAACGCTGCCGGGATCGAGGTCGTCGCCGAGGCGGCCGACGGCGCGCGGGCGGTCGCGGAGGTGCGCAAACACCGGCCCGACGTCGTGCTCATGGACATCCGGATGCCCGAGCTGGACGGCATCGAAGCCACCCGGCGCATCCTCGCCGATCCGGCCTGCGCCGACGTACGGATCATCATCCTCACTACGTTCGACCTCGATCGATACGTCTACGAGGCGCTGGCCGCCGGCGCCAGCGGATTCCTGCTGAAGGACGTCACGCCCGAGCACCTGGTTGCCGCCGTCCAACTCGTGCGGTCCGGGGATGCGCTGCTGGCCCCGACCATCACGCGTCGCCTCGTCGAACGCTGCGCACCACAAGCCGAAACGGCTCCGGCACTGACCGCACCTGGTTGCGACCTGGCCGCGCTGACCCCGCGAGAACGGGAAGTGCTGGACTTGGTTGCGCACGCCATGAGCAATGCCGAGATCGCGACATCCCTGACGCTGAGCGAGGCAACCGTCAAGACCCACGTCGCCAGGGTCTTGACCAAGCTCGGCCTGCGCGATCGCGTCCAAGCCGTGGTGCTCGCCTACGAGACCGGCCTGGTGTCAGCCGGTCCGCTCGCTGGTCCGGACACCGATCAAGTGCGGTAGCTGCCGTGACGGAACTCGTCGGCCAGGTTCGGATGAGACGGAGACCAGTCGAGTTCGGTTCGGGAGCGCTGCGTCGCCGCGCCCGACTCGAACCGGGCCTGCCTCGTGGGACGATCTCCTCACGCCGGCGGAGGCCCGGTTGCGGGTAGGTGAGTGATGGCGCAGCGGTCACGCGCATCGCCGCTCGCGAGATTCGCGCCCGGAGCGACGAATCAGTCGGGGACATCCGACGAGGTACGAAGGGGCGCGCCGCCGCGCGCCCTCGTCGACAGCGGAGTGCCGGCACGGGACATCGCTGCGGTGGACGTCGATCCACGCGAGGTAGCAGTGGCCACCGATGACGGTGCCACGGGGATCTGCGGCGACGCCACGCGCGTGGCCGTTCTGGAAGAAGTCGAAGTGAGCCGCGCGGCCCGGGTGGTGATCGGCACGAATCGCGACGACACCGCGGTGCTCGCAACACTCACGGTGCGGCAGCTCAACCCGACCGCGACAATCGTCGCAGTGGTACGGCACGCCGAGAACGCACCGCTACTGCGCACGGCGGGGTCGATACTGTCGTCGTCTCCGCAGAGGCAGCCGGACGGCTGTTGGGCGTCTCGGCACTGTCGCCGGCAACCGGTGAGCTCGTCAGCGACCTCCTCGAAGCCGGCTCGGGGCTAGAACTGGTCGAGCGGGGAGCAGTCGAGGCGGACATCGGCCGGCCGGTCACCGCAGGCACCGACATCCTGCTCGGCGTGGTGCGCGGCGGTCGGCTGCGTCGTTTCGGCGACGCTGGCGCAGGTGTCGTAGAGCCGGGCGACCGGATCGTCGCGGTCCGCAATATCGCCGGCACTTAGGACACGACAGCGTCTAGTAGTCCCGGAAAGCGCGCGTCGATATCGGCGCGGCGGAGGGTGACGGTGCGCTGTCGCCCGCTGGGCTCGTTGCGGATCAGCCCGGATTCGCGCAGCGTCTTCAGGTGGTGGGAGAAGGTGGACTTCGGCACGTCGGGCCCGGTCGCCTGGCATTGCGCTACGGACAGCGGGCCGTGCGTGGCGAGCTGTCTAACCAGGTCGAGGCGGGCCGGGTCGCTGAGCGCGAACAGCACGGCAGGGAGTTCGACGTCGGCCAGATCCGGGTGTGGGAGCTGCCGGGTTGTGGCGGTCATCACAGTTCGACTTTCTTGGAACTATCGGCGCGGCTGCCGG
>DATFRC010000285.1:0-12393 GCA_035263725.1 Jatrophihabitantaceae bacterium
CAACCCGATGCGTGAGCACCCGGGTCTTGCCGGACCCGGCGCCGGCCACGATGAGCAGCGGGCTGCCCTGGTGGACTACGGCCTTGCGTTGCTGCGGGTTCAGCCCCTTCAGCAGGGTGTCGACGTCAGCGCTCATGTTGCCTGTCAGCCTACGGGCGCGCACCGACGCGGCGCCCCAGGATCGCGCGCTGTCGCGGCGCCATGCCGCCGCAGGTTTGCGCAATCGGGCTCCCACTTAGTGAGACGCTCGTCCCATTGGTGTTGCCGTCGCCCGGCAGGCATGGCACCATCGCTTCGTGCTGAGCCGCCACGAGTTTTTCTACGGGTACCCCACGGTGCCCGTCGTTTCCGGCTGATCACGCAGACCGCAGACGCCCCGGGCCCAACGCCCGGGGCGTTAGTTGTCTCCGGGCCGCGACGCGGGAACCTTTGAGAGGAACACCGATGACCATGGCAACCGCCGCGGAGCAGGAGCTTTCCGACAACGCCGCAGCCATAGCCGCCCTGCGTAGCCAGATCGACGCCCTTGACGGCGCGATCACCCGACTGGTTGCCGAACGCACCCGGCTGTCGCGGCGAATCCAGACCGCCCGGATGAACGCCGGTGGCACGCGCATCGAGCTCGGGCGCGAGCGCGACGTCCTGGATGGGTACCGGAGCGCACTCGGCCCCGAGGGGGCCATGCTCGGCGATGCGGTGCTCCGGGTGTGCCGTGGCGCCCGCTGACCAACCCGTCCCCCAAGCGGCATGATCTTGGACTTGTGGTCGCTATTCAGCCACAAGTCCAAGATCATGCCGAAAGGGGATCGCGGCGACAGGGCGCGGGGCCGCCCTCACAACATCCGGCGGTCGGCGGCCCACCGGGTGAGCTGGTGCCGGTTCGAGAGCTGCAGCTTGCGCAGCACGTTCGACGCATGTGTCTCGACGGTCTTGATCGAGATGTACAGCTCGGCTGCAATCTCCTTGTAGGCGTAGCCACGGGCGAGTAGCCGCAGCACCTCGCGTTCGCGGGGGGTCAGCTGGTCGAGTTCCGGGTCGACGGACGGCGCCACCGGGGCGTCGCGGAAAGCGTCCAGCACGAACCCGGCCAGCCGTGGGCTGAACACCACGTCGCCGTCCGCGACCCGGCGCACCGCGTCGGCCAGCTCAGCCGCGGAGATCGTCTTCGTAACGTAGCCCCGGGCACCCGCGCGGATCACGGCGATCACGTCCTCCGCGGCGTCCGACACCGAAAGCGCCAGGAACCGCGTATCGGGCACCTCGGCGGCCACGCCGGCGAGAACCGCCAGCCCGCCACCGTCGGGCATGTGCACGTCGAGCAACACCACGTCGGGATGCCTTTCGCGTATACCGGCGATCGCATCGGCGACGGTGCCCGCCTCACCTACCAACTGCACGAACTGCCCCAGCTCGGCGCGCACTCCGGCGCGGAACATGGCGTGGTCGTCGACGAGAAAGACAGTCGTCATTTGGGCATCCTGATCTCCACCTCGGTGCCGGCGCCTGGACTCGACCGCACACTGACTTGGCCGCCGTGCCGCTCGACGCGGCCGATGATCGAGCCACGCAGCCCCTGCCGGTCGGCGTCGACGGCGGCGGGGTCGAAGCCGGAGCCCCGGTCGCGGACGAAGCACAGGCAGGCGCTGTCCTCGACCTCGGCGTACAGCGACACCGTCTCGACACCCGCGTGCTTCGCGGCGTTGACGAGCGCCTCGCGGCACGCCGCGACGAGGGCACCGAATCGCTCGGAAAGCGGCGCGTCCCCAACCACCACAACGTCCACCTTGATCGCGTAGGCGTCCTCGACCTCGCCCGCGGCGCCGCGCAGCGCCTCGCTCAGCTGCCCGGACGCGGTGCGCGCTCCGTACAGCAGGGTACGGAGCTCGCGTTCCTGGCCGCGGGCCAGCCGGGTCACCTCGCGTGGAGAGGACGCGTTGCGCTGGATGAGCGCGAGCGTCTGGAGCACCGAGTCGTGCAGGTGCGCGGCTAGTTCGGCACGTTCTTGCGAACGGATCCGCTCGCTGCGCTCCTCGCCCAGGTCGCTGACCATCCGTATCCACCACGGGCCGGTGAGCAGGGCCAGCCCGATCACTGTCATAACGACCGCGAGCACAGCTACCGTCACGCCGGACGCGTTGGCCCGGGCGACCACCACCACACCGCCCGCGACGACGAGTGCCGCTCCCAGTGCGAGCCGAATCCGCCCTTTCCCGCCTAGCGTTGTCCGGCGCCACTCCAGCCGCTGTGTCTCGCTGGCCTGGCGCCAGATGAGAGCACCGCCGAAGAGCGCCAGCGTGGCCGGGATGAGCAACTGGCCCAACGGCGGCAGCGTCCGCGCGACGGTGAATACCGTGCCGACAACCATGACGACCCCGACGCCGTAGCGCAGCCAGTCGGCGAACCGCGTCGGCCGTTCGCTGCCAGGCGGCGTCGGCACCACGATCCAGTACGCGCCGTACAGGATGATTCCCAGGCCGTTGGCGAAGGTGAGCAGGATGAACACCACGCGCACGCGCGCGGGCGATATGCGCAGGTGGTCGGCAATTCCGCTGGCGACGCCACCCAAAACCTTGCGATTGGCGCGCCGGTACAGGCGTGGGACTGCCAGCGCGTTCTCGGCCACGACACCATGGTCCGGCAGGTCCGGGGGACCGCGCATCAGGCCCCGCCCGGAACCTGAATCTCAGGGTCGGGTCAGGGGCGTGCCCGATGCGGCCGGCCCACCGCTGGCTCATCCTCGATGCATGACGTCAACATTCGAGACGCCCCCTCCGCCTCCGCCGGATGCCCCGCCACCGATGCCGCCTGCGGCACCGCCGCCGGCCGCGCCGCGGCTGCTGCGTCGCAGCGTCACCAACCGGGTGGCGGCCGGCGTCTCGGGCGGGCTGGGCGAGTACTTCGGCGTTGACCCGGTGCTGTTCCGCGTCCTGTTCGCGACCACGGCGTTCTTCGGTGGCGCCGGCATCCTGGCCTACGTCATCGCCTGGGCCGCGATTCCGGAGCAGGGTGCCGCCCACGCGCCGGTCGACCGGCTGATCGGCGGCGGGCGCCGGAGCAGCGCCCCGACGTGGGTGCTGATTGTCATTGCGGCGACAGTCGTCTGGGCCTTGCTGTTCAGCTGGTGGGCGCCCTGGCGATTCCTGCCGTGGATGTTCCTCCCGCTGCTGCTCGCTGCGCTGGTCCTCGCCGGTGCTCTGTCGCGCCGGCCGACACAAGCGGCGCCCCCGCTGCCGGCGGCGACGGCAGATCCCGACGCGACGGCAGCGTGGGTCGCCGAGGGCCGCGTGGCCGCGCGCGAGCGACGCCGCCGGGCGGCGCCGGTGCGGTGGGCGACGCTCGGCGCGATTGTCGTCGTCTTGACGATTCTGGGAATCATCGACGCCACGACGGGCATCCCGATCCCGCTGTACTTCTGGGCGGTGCTGCTCGTCGTCGTGGCCGGCCTCGTGGTGGGCGCATTGCTGCGCAGACCGATCTGGTGGATGTCGCTGCTGCTCGTTCCTGCGGCCATCGGGCTGTTCGTGTTCGCCGGCAGCCGGGCTAGCCTCCACGACGGCTCCGGCGACAACTACTACACGCCGCGGACCGCCGCGCAGCTGGATGACACGTATCACCACGCCTTCGGCCGGACGACGCTCGATCTAACCGCCCTGCCTGCGCTTGACACCTCCCGAACGGTGCACGTGAGGCTGGCCGGTGGCGAGGTGCGGCTGCTGCTTCCCTCGTCCTTGCCGGCCAACGTGCACGCGAACATCCACATGGGCACCGTCCAGATCGATGGTCGTGACGACTCGAACGGCATGAACATCAGCAGCGACCCGATCACCACCTCGTCCGCCGACGCTCTGACGGTCGACGTCCAGATCACCGCCGGACAGCTGGAGATCGACCGCTCGCCGTGACGTCCCGGCTGTCACGGCGAGGGCGGGCACGCGCCGTCGAGCAGCTGCGTTGGTGCCGCCAAGCCCTGCTGCTGCAGCGCGCATCCGGTGACCAGGAACCGCCCTGCCGAATACCGCCGCGTCTGCCAATAGTTGTGGCCTTGCGCGAAGTTCGGCGTGTAGTCGTTGACGGTGGCGATCACATCGAGGTAGCCGTCACGGTCTAGATCGACGGCATTCATGCCGGGTGCGTCCGCCACCGCCTCCGCGGTAGGTACGAGGCGTCCGTCGCGCAGCAGGACCATCTCGCCGACGCTCGCGTGCATGCCGAGGCTGTCGACGACGACGCAATTGGGCTCCGGCGAGGCGGCGAGGCAGGTCAGCGAGCCGTTCCAGCCATCGCCTTTGGGCAGCACCCACCACTGCACAGGCACGCCCAGAGTTGTGAGTGACAGCACCGGCCGGCTGTGGAAATTCTGCTGGTTAGCGGAAACCCACAGCGTCACCGCGGCGTCGTTGCCCAATTGCCGCGTCTGGCGGGCCTGGCAGTGCCAGGACTGACACGCTGCCGGCATCGCGACGGCACGCGGCGTGGCTTTCGGCGAGCTCGTCGTCGCCGACGATCCACTGCGCTGCGACGAGGAGGCGCACCCTGCGGCGAGCAGTACCAGGCAAAGCACTCCGATGAGCTGCCGACCACGCACCGCATTCACCTCCCCTACTACCAGTGGACCTCGATATCGCTTGGATGGCCACTCGCAGGGGAGCGAACGTCAGCTCTGGACCAGGAACACCTCGTCGGCGTAACACCAACCCCACTCTTCGCCGGGTTCGAACGAGCGCATGATCGGATGCGTGCTCGCGTGCCAGTGCGCGGTGGCGTGCCGGCGCGGTGAGTTGTCGCAGCAGCCGACATGCCCGCACTCGAGGCACTCGCGCAGGTGCACCCAGCCGGTGCCTTCGCGCAGGCAGTCCTCACATCCCTCGGTCGTGGACGGCTGCACGTCCGCGATGGTGGACAGGTGTGAACAATCGACGTCAGTCGCCGTGCCGCGGGGATTGGCCGCGGTAATCCACGAGGTCATGCCCCAACGCTAGCGCCGCGAGCCGTCCTACTCCCACTCGATCGTGGCGGGCGGTTTGGACGTCACGTCGAGCACGACGCGGTTGACTTCGCGCACCTCGTTGGTGATCCGCGTCGAGATCCGTTCCAGCACGTCATAGGGCACCCGCGTCCAGTCGGCCGTCATGGCGTCCTCGGACGACACCGGCCGCAGCACCACCGGGTGGCCGTAGGTGCGCCCGTCGCCCTGAACGCCCACCGAGCGGACGTCCGCGAGCAGCACCACCGGACACTGCCAGATGTCGCGGTCGAGCCCCGCGGCCGTGAGCTCGGCGCGGGCGATGGCGTCTGCGCGGCGCAGCAGATCGAGGCGGTGCGCCGTGACCTCGCCGACGATGCGGATGCCGAGGCCCGGCCCGGGGAACGGCTGGCGCCAGACGATCTCGGCGGGCAAGCCGAGTTGCTCCCCGACCCGGCGCACCTCGTCCTTGAAGAGCGCCCGCAGCGGCTCGATCAGCCCGAATTGCAGGTCGGGTGGCAGCCCGCCCACGTTGTGATGGCTCTTGATGTTCGCTGCACCACTGCCGCCGCCGGACTCGACCACGTCCGGGTAGAGCGTCCCCTGCACCAGGAACTCGACGGATCCCCCGGCGGCGACGACCACCTCGCGGGCCGCCTGCTCGAAAGCCCGGATGAACTCCCGCCCGATGATCTTGCGCTTCTCTTCGGGGTCGACGACACCGGCCAGTGCGTCGAGGAATTGCCCGGCGGCGTCGACGACTTTGAGCCGTACCCCGGTCGCGGCGACGAAGGCCCGCTCGACCTGCTCTGCCTCGCCGGCACGCAGCAGGCCGTGGTCGACGAACACACAGGTGAGTTGATCTCCGATGGCGCGCTGCACGAGTGCGGCGGCGACGGCCGAGTCGACGCCACCGGACAGCCCGCAGATCGCCCGCTTCCCGCCGACCTGAGCCCGGATGGCGGCCACCTGCTCGTCGATGATATTCGCTTCTGTCCACTGTGGACGGACCTTGGCGATGTCATATAGGAAGTGCCGTAAGACAGCCTGCCCGTGCTCGGTATGCACTACCTCGGGGTGGAACTGCACCCCGGCGAGGCGGCTGGCCACATCCTCGAACGCGGCGACGGGGGCGCCCGCAGATGACGCCGTGACGGTGAATCCGCGCGGCGCCCGGGTGACCTCGTTGCCGTGACTCATCCAGACCTGTTGGGTCGGCGGCAGCCCGCGCAGCAGTGTCCCGGGGTCGGTGACGGAGAGCGCCGTGCGGCCGAATTCGCTCCCCCCGGTATTGGCCACCTCGCCACCGAGCGCCTGCGCCATGGCCTGGAACCCGTAGCAGATGCCGAACACCGGCACGCCGGCCCGGAACAGCGCCGGATCCGCTTGTGGCGCGCCCGGCTCGTAGACGCTGGACGGTCCGCCGGACAACACGATCGCGGCGGGCCTGCGGGCGAGCAACTCGGGGACGGGCGTGGTGTGCGGGACGATCTCGGAGTAGACATGCGCCTCGCGCACCCGTCGGGCGATCAGCTGGGCGTACTGCGCGCCGTAGTCGACGACGAGGACGAGATCCGGCTGCATGCCGGGATCCTACGGAGCACTCAGTCTTTCCGGGACGGCCATGGGTAGCGGAAGCCCGTCAGGTCTTCGCTGACGCTCCACAGCCGCCGGGCCAGCGCCTCGTCGGCCGCGAGCCGAGACAGCCGCGCCGGGCCGATCGACCCGCGAGTTTCGCGGAAATGCTGCGGCCCGGTGTACGAGCCGGGCGGCGCCACCGAGGCGGCATACAGTACCGGCAGTGCGCCCGCCGCCGCGGACTGCAAGAACACTCTCACGACCGCCGGCGCGAACACGCGCACGGCGCCGATCGCGCCCATACCCTCCGGGTCGGTGAACAGCCCAGTCGCGCACATTCCGGGATGCGCCGCGGTGGACGTCAAGGACGTGCCATACGCCGCCGCACGGTGCTGCAACTCCACGGCGAACAGCAGGTTGGCCAGCTTGGAATTCGCGTACGTGCGCTGCGGACGGTACGAGCCGACATCGTTGGCGCGTAGGACGTCGGTGCTCGCACCGAAGTGGGCTACCGACGACACAGTGACCACACGGGCGTCGGCGTTGCGCAGCAGCCACGGCAGCAACAGGCCGGTCAGCACGAAATGTCCGAGGTGGTTGGTGCCGAACTGGAGCTCGAACCCGTCACGGGTGGATGCTCGGCGCGGCGGCGCCATAACGCCGGCGTTGTTTACCAGCAGGTGTACCGGCTCCTGCCAGCCTTCGCCGAAAGCGCGCACCGACGCCATGTGCGCAAGGTCGAGTTCGGCGACCTCGACATCGACCGGCGGCCCGCTGCCCTGGATGCGCGTCGCGGCCTGCTTGGCTCGGCCGACGTCGCGGCAGGCCAGCACGACCCGGGCGCCACGGCGGGCGAGTTGCTTTGCGACCTGCAAGCCGATCCCCGAGTTCGCACCAGTAACTATCGCCGTTCGCCCCGCAAGGACAGGCAGCTGCCCCGCGTCCCACCCGCTCATAGGCCGAAGTTACGCGGCGCAGTGTGAGATGCGTGTCGCCTTGCACAGGCGCGACATGGCTAGATGCGGGCAAGATGGCCCAATGGAGCACGGCGTGCGCATGCGAGTGTGGCGGGGCGGCGTCGTCGAGACCGACGATTTCCCGTTCGAGAAGATTTCCGACTACCTCGAAGAGCCGGACTGCCTCGTGTGGGTGGATGTCTGCGCGCCGGACCGGTCTCGGCTGAACGCGTTGGCCGACGAGCTCAGCCTCGATCCGCACGCTGTCGAGGACGCCGTGGACAAGCGCGAGCGCCCCAAGGCGAGTCGCTATGCGACGCATATGTTCCTTGCGGCGTATGATGTTTCTTTCGATCGGCCGACCGCGCAGCTGCAAGCGCGCCAGGTGTCCGCGTTCATTCTTAGGAACGCGCTCGTGACGGTGCGGCAGAGCGACGACGTTGACATGGACCGCGTTGTCACCGCGTGGGACGAGAACGCGGATCTGATCAAATTCGGGCCGAAGGCACTGGTATACGGGCTGCTCGACGTACTGGTTGACGGGCACTTTGCCGCGATCGAGGCCCTCGACGACGAGATGGAGGGGATCGAGGACATCCTGTTCGACGAGACGAAGCAGAGCGTGCGGGAGGTGCAGGTGCGCTCCTTCGCACTGCGCAAGGCGCTGGTCGAAGCGCGCCGCGTCATCCTCCCGATGCGCGACGTCGTCAACGCGGTGATGCGCCGCGCCGATGACACGCATCCGGAGCTCGAGCCGTACTACGACGACCTGTACGACCACGTGCTGCGCGCCGCAGAGTGGACGGAGTCGCTGCGGGACATGATCAGTTCGATCTTCGAGACCAACCTGTCGCTCGCCGACTCACGGCTGAACACGATCATGAAAAAGCTGACTGCCTGGGCAGCGATTATCGCGGTGCCGACGGCAGTCACCGGCTACTTCGGGCAGAACGTGCCGTATCCGGGCTTCGGTATGCACTGGGGATTCTGGCTCAGCGCCGGGATCATGGTGACGATCGCAATCTCGCTGTACATGCTGTTCCGCCGGAAGGACTGGATCTGATCTCAGCGCAGAGCGCTGAGGCTCTGCACACGGTCCTCAGCGCGGAGCGCTGACGATCAGCTCCGCCTTCTGGAATTCCTTGACGGACGAGTACCCGCACTTGCCGATTACCCGCCGGACCGCGCCGAACAGATTGCGCTCGCCACTCGGGTCGCTGGTCGGGCCGAGCAGCAACTCATCGAGCGAAGGCCGCTCGCCGTCGTCTAGGTCCACGACCGCCGAGCGCGGTACCCGCGGATGCGCCGCGGTCGCATCCCAGTAGCGGCCCGCTCCGGGCGCCTCGGCGGCCGCGGCCAGGGCCGAGCCGAGCATCACCGCGTCGGCTCCGCAGGCCAGCGCCTTCGCGATGTCGCCGCCGGTGTCGAGATCGCCATACGCGATCAGGTGGACGTAACGTCCTCCCGTCTCGTCCAGGTAGTCCCGGCGCGCCGCTGCGGCATCGACGATCGCCGTGGCCATCGGGACGTCGATGCCCAGTGCGGTGTGCGTCGTGGAACCGAGGTGTGCGCCGTAGCCGACGATCACGCCGGCGGCCCCGGTGCGCATGAGATGCATCGCGGTCTGATAGTTGCCGCAGCCGCCGACTATGACCGGGATATCCAGCTCGGCTGTGAACGTTTTGAGGTTCAGGCCCGGTACGCCCCGCGACGCCACGTGCTCGGCGGAGATGACCGTTCCCTGGATCACCAGCAGGTCGACGCCCGCCGCGAGGACGTGCGGGGCGAGTTCGACGGTGTGCTGCGGCGAGAGGCGCACCGCCACGCGCACGCCGGCGTCGCGCAGTTCGGCGACGCGCAGCCGCAGCAGGTCCGGTGACACGGGCTTGGCGTACACGGCTTGCAGGCTCGCCTGGTCGGCGTTCAACGCCGCAAGTTGCGCCTCGGCGTCGGTGTAGCGCGTCCACAACCCCTCGCCGTCGAGCACTGCCAGCCCGCCGAGCCGTTCCACCTCGAAAGCCATGGCCGGCGACACGATCGCGTCGGACGGCGCAGCCACCAGCGGCAGCTCGAAGGTGTGCGCGTCGATCTGCCAGGACGTGGACACCATGGCCGAGCCCCGGGTGCGCCGCGTCGCGACCAAGGCGACTTCTTCCAGGTGATAGCCCCGCCGGGCGCTCCGCCCCAAGCCGATCTCAACAGTCTCGGGCACTAGCTCATCCGCCGGATGTGTCTCTCGGCCGCGCCGCCAAGCGGCGCACCCTCGTGCCACTCCGCGCCTTCGGCGCGGGCCGCGCTGCGGCCGGCGGGCTCTTCGCGGAAGCGCTCATCGCGTTGGTGGTCGCTCCTGGCAGTCGCAAACCCGTTAATTACCCGCCCAAGTATGCGCGGGTGACGCTGTCGTCCTGGAGCAGGTGATCCGCCGGGCCCTGCAAGGTCAGGTTGCCCGACTCGAGCACGTACGCGTAGTCGGCGATCTCGAGGGCAGCGAGGGCGTTCTGCTCGACGAGCAGCACGGTGACGCCCTGGTCGCGGATCTGCTGGATCGTGTGGAAGATCAGGTCGACGAGCACGGGGGCGAGCCCCATCGACGGTTCGTCGAGCAGTAGCAGCTTCGGCTTGCCGAGCAGGGCGCGCCCCACCGCGAGCATCTGCTGCTCGCCTCCGGATAGCGTGCCGGCCTTCTGCGACAACCGTTCGCCGAGTACCGGGAAAAGCTCGATCACCCGCTTTCGGTCCTCCGCGATGCCGTCCGTGTCGTTACGGAGGAACGCGCCCAGGTCGAGATTCTCGGACACGGTCATCCGCGGGAAAATGCGACGGCCCTCGGGCGAGTGGCAGATGCCGCGCTTGACGACCAGGTGGCCGTGCATGCCGTTGATCTTGCGTCCGTTGAATACCACTTCGCCGGTGCGCGGGCGCAGCAATCCGGAGATAGTGCGCAACGTCGTCGACTTGCCCGCGCCGTTCGCGCCGATCAGCGTGACGATCTCGCCCGGGTAGACGTCGAGGTTCAGGCCCTTCACCGCGGCGATGTTGCCGTAGCTGACGTGGAGGTTGCGCAATTCGAGCATCGGCTCGGCGCCGTCGCCCCGCCCTGTCGCCAGTGGCGCGGTATCGGCGGCAGTCACGAGCGCCGCCCTTCATCACGCGTGCCGCTCGTGCCGAGGTACGCCTCGACGACGCGCTCGTTGGCGCGGATTTCGTCAGGGCCGCCCTCGGCGATGCGTTCGCCCCGGTCGAGTACGGTGATCCGTTCACTGACCCGCATCACGACGCTCATGTCGTGCTCGATCAGCAGTACCGAAACGCGCTTCTCGTCCCGAACCCGGTGCACGAAGTCGACGAACCGCGCCGACTCCTGCGGGTTCATGCCCGCGGTCGGCTCGTCCAGGAGCAGCACCTTCGGTTGTACCGCGAGGGCGCGCGCGACCTCGAGCCGGCGCTGGTCGCCGTAGGACAGGTTGCGAGCATATTCGTTGCGCACCTTGGCGATGCCGACGAACTCAAGCAGGTCGCGCGAGGCGTCGTGTGCGCGCCGCTCCTCGCGCCGCTGCCAGGGCATCCTGAAAACCGTGCTCGTGATGCCCGAGCGCAGATGCGAGTGCATCGCGACCATGACGTTCTCTTCGGCCGTCATGAGGTTGAACAGCCGGATGTTCTGGAATGTGCGGGCCAGGCCCAGCGCTGCAATCTTGTGCGGTGCCTTGCCGGTCACGTCACGCTCAGTGAGGAACACCCGCCCGGCGGTGGGCCGGTACAGGCCGGTCAGCACGTTGAAGAACGTCGTCTTGCCCGCGCCGTTCGGGCCGATCAGGCTGACGATGCCGCCCTCAGGCACGTTGAACGAGACATCGTTGACCGCGACAAGACCCCCGAACGCGATGACGATCTGCTCGGCACGCAGTGCGTCGACCCCGGTCGGCGCCTCCTGCTGGACCGGCGCGGCGGTCATGATGAGTCTCCATCGCGCGGTGCGGGTTCGGCGGCGACCAGTTCCTCTTCGCTCACCCCGCTGACTGCGAACTCTTCTGCTTCGGCCGCTTCGATGTCGGAGCCGACCGCCTCGAGTTCGGTGCGTGCCGGTTCCCGCATGATGAGCCGGGTGCGCGACTCGGGCAGCAGGCCCTCGCGGCGGAACAGCATCATCAGCACGAGGATGACTCCGAAGATCAGGAAGTTCCATGATGTGAAGTTCACATTCGTATTGAACTGCCCGTTGAACCAGTTACCGAACTGGGCCAGCCCGGTGTAGTTGATCCAGGCGATCAGCAAAGCGCCGATGATCACGCCCCACACGTTGCCCATGCCGCCGAGTACCACCATGAGCAGAATCGTGATCGAGAAGTTGAAGCTGAAGTTCGGGAACACGCTGCCGACCAGCGTCGCGTAGCAGACGCCGCCCAGCCCGCCGAACACGGCACCGACTGCGTATGCGGAGAGTTTCGTCTTCACCAGTGAGACGCCCATCATGCTCGCCGCCAGCTCGTCCTCGCGGATGGCGAGCCAAGCTCGTCCGAGGCGACCCCGCCTGATTCGGAGCGAGACGAAGACGCAGAACGCCGCGATCAGCGAGTACACCAGGAACTTGTAGGGCAGCTCATAGCTGCTGAGGCCGAGGGCTGGGTCGACCCCGTTGAGGTTCGAAAGCCAGCCGGTGCCGATCGGGTCGATGGGCCCGATGCCCTTGGTACCGCTGGTGAGGTTGAAGCCCATGTGTTCCTGGTCGCCGTTCTGGAACACCTGCGGGATGATCTCACCGAAGCCGAGCGTCACGATCGCCAGGTAGTCGCCGCGCAGCCGCAGCGTCGGCAGGCCGATCAGGATCCCGAACAACGCCGTGATCGCCCCGGCGATCAGCAGCAGCGGCCAGATCGAGATGTGGAGGCCGCCGCT
>DATFRC010000286.1:0-26441 GCA_035263725.1 Jatrophihabitantaceae bacterium
AAGGTCCAGCGTGACCGGGACGAGGGTGGCTCCCTGCGCCGTGAGGGCGGCGGTGGCGGCGTCCCACAACGGCCGGTTCGCGCTGTTGGCCGAGGGCACCTGGTTGGCGACGACTCCTATCCGAGCGCCGGAAAGCGCGCCGGGGTCGAGGTCCGTCGTGAAGTCGTGGCCGACGAGCGGGTTGTCGTTGGTTGCCGGAGCGAGCAGGTCGGTGCCTCGAGCGCAGTGAGTTCCGCCGCGGCGTCAGCCACCGTCTTGGTGATCGGCCCGGCGGTGTCCTGGCTGCGATGGGCACGATCCCCGTGCGGGGGATGAGGCCGACCGTCGGCTTGATGCCGACGTCCGAGTTGGCCGCCGCCGGGCTGAGGATCAACCCTGACGTCTCGGTGCCGACCGTCAGCGGCGCGAACCCCACCGCCGCGGACACCGCGGAACCCGAACTCGACGGCATGTTGTTGGTCAGGAAGTTCGCGAACTCGCTGAGATTCGCCTTGGCCAGGATGATTGCGCCGGCTCGGCGCAGGCCGGTCATCAGCGGGGCGTCGCCTGCCGGGAAAGAGTCGGCGAGTGCTACCGAGCCCGCCGTGGTCGGCAGGCCCGCGACGTCGATGTTGTCCTTGACGATCACCGGGATGCCCTCCAGCGGCCCGTGTGGCTTGCCCGAGGCGAGTATCCCGTCGGCCGCGGCAACTTCACGAAGAGCGTCCGGGTTGATCACGCGTACGGCGTTCAGCGACGGCGCACGCGAGTTCACGCTGGAGATGCGGTCCAGGTACGCCCGGGTCAACGCCACGCTGCTGATCTTGTGTGAGTCGAGCAGTTGATCCAGTGTCGCGACCGTAGCGGTCTCCAGCTCCACCGACGGCGCTCCACTCGCCTGTACCGGACTCGCGCCCCGGGTGGCCGCGGCACTTGTTACTGCCACCGCGGCGAGAGCGCCCATTGCCACCGCCCATTGTCGCCAGTGCCCCAGGTGATTGCCCACGTTGCCACGCATGTCCCGCCTCCTTGGACGGCCGATGCAGTTGACAGGGGCCAGCGACTATCGCCTGGAGTGAGGCGCCGTGCGCCCCTGCTGGCTACGAGCGCTGCAGGCCCTGCACGCCCACGAGGGCCGTCGTAGCATCCGTCACAATCCAGCGTCAACCAACAAGTAGCGGGTCATGCGTGTACAGCATGCATCAATCGCCGCATCGGTGACCGTGCGGGCAGCGCGTGCGTCAGGTGCTGGAGTGGGCCACGGTTGCGTAGAGGCCGTAGACCGCGAAGGCCGAGGCGGCGATGGCCAGCGTCCAGGCCGGAAGCGCGCGCTGCCTGTGGGACGCGGCGAAGCGCGGATAGACGGCGAACACCAGGAGCTGGCTGAGCCACAGCGCGATCAGCGACGGCTTGAGCAGGTCGTCGTAGAAGCGTTGCGGGTTGATCAGGCTGAGGGGTGCGCTGCCGACGAGCACCACGGCGAGAACACCGATGATCGGCCGCAACGGACGATCGGTGACCGCGTGGAGCACGCGGCTCAGCGCTACGTACTCCACCAACATCAGCGCCGCCGTGCTTACCGCAACCCCGATGCCGATCGTCACAGCGAGCGTATGCCCGGAGAACACCTCGGCCATCGACATACCCGGGATCGGTGCGTGGGCGAACGCGGGATTGGCAGCGATCGGAAACACCGCGGCGACTACACCGACCGCGGTGAGCAGGAAGGCTGCGGTCAGCCCGCGCGGCACGGTACGGAAGGGGCGCGCCACTTCGCCGCCCAGGAACAGCGGAAGGCTGCCGCATACGTACAGCAAGGCTGTCAGCGCGGTAGCCGACGCGACGTCTCCGACAGGGGGATGAACTGCGAACGCCGAGCGTGGGGCGTCGTGTCCGACCGTGACCCCGGCGAGCACGGCGACGAGTACCAGCTGCCCGGCGGCCAGCGCACCGATCACCGCGAGCGTGATCGCCCGCCCGGCGAGCATGATCGCGGCCAGGGCTACGGGGATGGCGATCTCCAGCGCCGACTTGTACGGCCCGATGCCGGGTAGCACCACGGGCAGCGTCTCGTAGACGATCGAGGCGGTCGTGTAGGCCAGGTAGAGCACATAGCTCGCGATCCAGAGTCCGGCCTGCAGGAGCCCGATCCGCGGCCCCGCAGCATCTACGACGAACCCGTAGAGGCCGCCGGGCGTCGCGACGTGGCGGGCATAGCGCAGCCAGACCAGTAGCGGGAAGGCGAAGACCACGGCGGCAGCCACCATGACGAAGCCGGCCGACGCGCTGGCATCGGTCAGGATGCCGGGCGCATACAACGCGGCCAGCGCCAAGGGGCCGCCGAACGAGGCGACCGCCACGCCGAGGAAGGACAGCGTCCCGATAGGTCGCGCTGCACCGGTGTCGGGCTGCGCTGACGGCCGCAGAGTCGCCCGCTGCGCCATGGGATTCGGGACTCTATGCCCAGCCGCCGCCACCGCCGCCGGACGAGCTGGAGGAGCCGCCGGACGCCGGCGAGGATGCCCCACCGGAGCCGCTTATCGGTTGTCCGGACGGCGCTACCAGCCACCACTTGCCGCCGAAGTTGTCGAATCCCTGGCCAGAAGTCTGGCCGGCCTTGGTGTCCTGCTTGAAGTAGTAGAGCGGGTGCCCGTCGTAGGTGACCTGCTTCGACCCGTCGGAGCGGGTGATGGTGGCCAGCATGCCGGCCTGTGCCCCACTCATCGCAGTGGCGGACCCGGTCAGTGGCGGCCAGAAGCTGGCGCACTCGCCGGAGCAGTTGGACTTGCCGGCGGTGTCCGCCGCAAACAGGTACAGGCTGCGCCCGGAGCCGTCGGTCAAGTAGGTGCCCATCGGGCCGCTGTGTGTCTCAATGCTGACGGCGCTGGCGCTGCCGGCGCTCGCCGAACTGGACGCGCCCGCCGCGCTGGCCGTGCCCGCCGCACCCGTCGTGTTGGACCCGCCACTTCCGGACTTGCTCGAACTGCTGCACGCCGCCGCGAGCACCGCTGCCGTCACAAGCACACCCGTGAGCCGCGCACCCGCCTTCATGCGCTCGTAAACCGCGTTCACGGTGCTCATCTCCCTCGCTTACCCGTCCCGCCTCATCGCGGGTTCACTCTCATCACGACCGTGCAGTGCCGCCGGTTCACGTGCATCGCAGCGCCCGGCTGTGAGAGTGGTCTGAATTACTTTCTGCCGCCGCGAGAAGACGTTCGGCGCATCGCAGCGCGGCTAGTCTCGTACGCCATGACGACACCGGGGCAGTGGTGGCGCCCCAAGCAATGGTGGGCGCGACTGCGCGGTGTGCGACTCAGCCGCCGCAACGGCATCCTCGCCGCTGCGAGCGCAGCGGTTGTCGTCGCGTTGGTCACAGTGCTCGTCGTCGTCGCGACCTCGGGCGGGCACCGCAAGAAGCTGGCCGGGGCGACAGCCACGACGCCGACCCCGACGCCTACTCACACCAAGGCGGCGCCGGCGCGCCCCAAGGCCCCGCCCCCGAAGCCCAAGCCGAAGCCGATCAACCCGCTGACCGGGGAGGCGCCGTCGTCTCATTCGGTGGTTGCGGTCAAGATCGACGACACCGGGAACGGCCGGCCCCAGCGCGGAATCGACAAGGCCGACATCGTCTATGTCGAGCAGGCCGAGGGCGGCCTGACCCGGCTGCTCGCCGTCTACAACACCACCCTGCCGTCGGTGGAACCTGTGCGCAGCACGCGTGCCGGGGACGAGGCACTCGCAATGCAGTTCGGGCCGATCGACTATGTCGCTTCGGGTGGCTCCGGCGGTGAGCTGGCACCCCTGGACAGGTCGACATTGCGTTCGGACATCAACGACCGCGGCGGTCCGGGCTTCGACCGCGATCCCACCCGGCCGATCCCGTTCAACCTCACCGCCGACCTGGCCTATGCCGCGGCGAAATTGCACGGCCCCAAGGCGAAAGACATCGGGCTGACCTGGTCGGCCAAGATCGCCAACAGCGGATCGCGGCCGGCGTACGACATCAACACCATGGTCGGCGGCACGCCGGTGGCGTTCGTCTGGCGCAACGACGTGCACCGCTACGCCCGGGTGATCGGCGGCACCGTCGACCACGCGGCCGACGGCGCCAGGGTCACGACACCGAACGTCGTCGTCCAGTTCTGCAGCGTCACCGACTATCCGCAGGACGTCGATACCGCCGGGAACCCTGCGAAATACACCCACACGATCGGGCGAGGAAAGGTGGTCGTCTTCCGCGACGGGCGCCGCATCGACGGCACCTGGAAACGGTCGACGCGCGATGACGGCACCCACCTGACGGATGCGCACGGCAAGCCCCTCTCGCTGGCGCCAGGTGGTGCCTGGTTCATCCTGGTCGCTACAAACGCACCGCTGAACTGAGCCTCACTGATTCAGCCTTCGCTCGCGGCCAGCCGCGCCCGTCGTGCCCCGCAGCTGAGGCAGTAGCGGATCAGCGCATCGTTACCGCAGCCGAGCGTCGCGCACATCCGTTCGCCGCGCCGCAGCAGGTGAGCGTCCAGGGGGCGGCCCGCATAGAGCCCGTCCAGCAGCCGGCGGCCGTAGCGAAGCTCCCGCCGCAGTAGCTGACCCTCTGTGAGATCGGGTGCCGATCCGTCCCACCCGAGCACGGCCGCATGCTCGAGGCACAGATCTGCGAGCGCGGTGCTCGGCATCCATGCGGCATCCTCAACCGCCCCTTCCAGCGCAGTCAGCAGCAGGTAGAGGCGGGCCCAATCAGCCTCGCCAACCGAATGCGGGTCGATCACTGACAGCCTCCCTGGACCGTGCGCGGGGTACCGCTGTGTTGATGAAACCGCGACGACCGCCGCCATAGCGCGTGCACGGAGTGGCACGTTTGTGCCGAGTGCATGAAGAGGCCAGGTTGGCAGCTTGCGGGAAGTTAGTCGCACAACCATATTCACAATGTCGCGACTCGTGTACTAAACGTGGGTGCCCGGTTTCTGGTACTTTAGTCGGACCTGAGACTACGGCGCCCGACATAAGGGGGCTGCACCGATGCTGGAAGCAGTAGGGCTGACCCCCATCGAGGAGCAGGTCTACCGAACCCTGGTCAAGGCGCGCTCGATGAGTCCTGCCGAAATCCGGCAGCGACTCGACCTCTCGGGCGAGCAGGCGGATGCGGTCTTCGGCAGCCTCGCGGCCAAGGGCCTCATCACCTCGACGGCGGGGCCGTCGAAGCGGCTGATCGTCGCTCCGGTGGACGTCGCCGGCGAAGCGCTCCTGTTGCGCAGGCTCGAGGAGCTGCAGACCGCTCGGCTCGAGTTCGTCAGGCTCGCTGATGAGTACCGCTCGGTCGCCGGCTCCAACTCCGTGGACGAGCTGATCGAAATCGCACCAGCTGAGGCGGTTCCTACGCTGTTCGAGCAGTTGCAGCGTCAGGCCCAGTCCGAGGTCTGGATGATCACGACACCGCCGTACGCGGTGCCATCGGACAAGAACTCGGTGGAAGTCGAACGCCTCGCGTGCGGTGTCGCCTATCTCGGGCTCTACACCAGGGAGGCACTGGAGGAGCCGGGAGCCGTCGAGACCATTCGGCACTACGTAGACGCGGGTGAACAGGCGCGGATGCTGCCCGGCCTGTCGATGAAGCTGGCAGTATTCGACCGTAAGGTGGCCATCGTCCCGGTCAGCCACGGCTCGCATGGCGCGTCCGACTCCCTGATCGTGCACGCATGCTCGCTCCTGGACGCGCTCATCGAGCTGTTCGAGCGGCTTTGGGTCTCGGCGATGCCGCTGGATCCGATGCTCTCCGGCGCTGCCTCGCAGGGTCCGGCGCGGCCGGCGCGGAACCAGACGATCGCGCCCCAGGAGTCGCAGCTCATCACGCTGCTGCTCGCCGGCATGACCGATGACGCGATCGGGCGTCAGCTCGGACTGGCGCGCCGAACAGTGGTGCGCCGAGTCCATCAGCTCATGGCCCGCGCCAAGGCTGCGAACCGCCTCCAGCTGATCCTTCGAGCCGCGCAGCTGGGCTGGGTCGACGTGACCAGTTCCGCCGCCCTGGCCGAGCAGCCGGCGGACCTGCCGGGCAGGCAGGTGCTGCCGTCGCGCACCGCCCGGGCGGATGCGTCCCCGCGGCGGCGCATGACGCCGCCCATCGCGGGTAGCGAGGTCCCGCCGCTGACGGTCGTCGCCCGCTGAGCGTCTAAAGGGCGCCCTCTTTGGGTGGGCTGAGACCCACCTGTGCCAACGGCGCACATGTAACCGACCTACCTGCGCCATCGACACAGATGCCGCCTTGCGCGCTACCCCGGCACAGCCGACGCTTCGGCCAGCACTCGTCACCACGAGTGTCCGGATGTGTGTGGAGCGAGGCCATGAATTGCCTAGGGATTTCGCGGCGCGAGCCGCTCTGCTCGCTCCCGACCCGGAGCCAGAAAGCCCGCCGTCCCTCCCCTCCCAGCAAAGGAGAGTCAGCGTGAGAAAGCCACGTTGGACAACGCGTACCGGGAGGAGGCAGATCGCGCTCGTCGCCCTCGTCGTGGGCGCGGTCGTCTTCTCCCTGTCCGTCGGAGTCGGCCCTGCGGCAGCGTCGCCGGGGAGCCAGGCACAACAGAAGTCCGCTGCGGCGGCGGCCACCGGCAGCCAGACAGGTGCCGTCGGTCACGTCACGGTCGGGCACTCGACCAAGAACGACGTGTCTGCGCCGCTGCGCAGCATCGCGAAGCGCCCCGTGGCGCAGGCCGCGGCGAAGTCGCAGCCGGTGCTGGCGCTCCCGACGCATCAGCAGGCCGGCCCGACCCGGGCTGACCCTGCGGTGCAGAGCCAGCCCGCCGCACCGAACATGCCGGCGACACAGCTCAACTTCAACGGCGTCCCGTATCCGGGCGTGAGCTGTTTCTGCGCCCCGCCCGACACGAACGGCGAGGTCGGTGACACGCAGTACGTGCAGATCGTGAACGAGGGTCTGCAGGTATTCGACAAGACCAACGGCAACTCGCAGCTCGGCCCGGTCGCCATCACGAGCCTGTGGAGCGGCTTCGGCGGACCGTGCGAGACGTTCGGTGAGGGCGACCCGGTCGTGCTCTACGACCAGATCGCGAAGCGCTGGGTCGTCACTCAGTTCGCGCAGTTCCCACCGACCATCGAGTGCGTCGCGGTATCGACCACGAGCGATGCCACGGGGTCGTACAACCGGTACGCCTTCGACATCGGCGGCCAGTTCGGGGTCAACTTCTACGACTACCCGAAGCTGTCGGTGTGGCCGGACGCGTACTACATGAGCTTCAACGTCTTCGACGCCGCCGGCCAGAACTTCCTCGGCCCGCAGCCGTTCGCGCTCGACCGGACGGCGATGCTCGCCGGCCAGCCGGCAACGGTCGTCAGCACCGGCAAGCTCACTCCTAGCGACGATCAGCTGATGCCGGCCGACCTGGACGGCTCGAACCTGCCGCCGGCGGGAGCACCGAACCCGTTCACCGAGATCGGGACAAGCCCCACCTGGAAGGTCTGGCGCTTCCACGCCGACTTCGCCAATCCGCAAAACTCGACGTTCACCATGGCCGGCACACTGACGCCGGATCCGTTCACGGTGATCTGCAACGGCCAAGCCAATGCTTGCGTGCCGCAGGCCGGCGTCCCCGACCTGCTGGACACGCTCGGGGATCGCAGCATGTTCCGCAACTCCTATCGCCATTTCGCGGACGGGCATGAGGCGCTGGTCGGCAACATGACCGTTCAGTCGAACGGGGTGGCGGGCATCCGTTGGTGGGAGATCAACAACGCCACCTCCGGTACGCCGAGCTTCGTCCAGCAAAGCACCTACCAGCCCGACGACACTTGGCGCTGGATGGGAAGCGCGGCCCAGGACGCACAGGGTGACCTGGCGCTCGGGTTCAGCGCGTCGTCGTCCACCATCAACCCGCAGATCCGTTACGCGGGGCGGCTGGCGGGGGATCCGGCTAACACGCTGGCCCAGGGCGAGGCGCACCTGTTCGACGGGACCGGAAGTCAGGAATTCGTCACCCGCGGCAGGTGGGGTGACTACTCGGATCTGACGGTCGACCCCAGTGACGACTGCACGTTCTGGTACACGAACGAGTACTACCAGACCACCAGTTCGTTCAACTGGCGGACCCGCATCGGCAACTTCAAGTTCCCGAACTGCACCTCGGGTCCGAGCGGCACGCTCGCCGGCACGGTCACCGACGCGAGCACCCACAACCCGATTGCGGGCGCTGCCGTCGACACCCAGTTCGGCAGCACCTCAACCGACAGCACCGGGCACTACTCGATCACGCTGCCGGTCGGCTCGTACACCATCAATTACTCGCGGTTCGGGTACGCCACCGACACCGAGAACAACGTCGCAATCACCGACGGCAACACGACGACGGTGAACGTGGCATTGCAACCGTCGCCGTCGGTGACAGTCAGCGGGACGATCACCGACGGCTCGGGTCATGGCTGGCCGCTCTACACGCGGTTCGCCGTCGCAGGTGATCCCGACGGGCCGTTCTTCACCGACCCGATCACCGGCCAATACAGCATTAAGTTGCCGGCGAACGCCACCTACAACGTGACGTTCCTGTCGCAGCTGACCGGCTACCAGACGCTTTCGCAGAGCGTCGACGTCGGCGGCGGTGACATGACACATGACGTGTCCATACCGGTAACCTCGGACTGCACGGCACCCGGCTACTCAGCGGGCACGCCATGCCTCGTCGTCCCCGGTGGACTCGTTTCCGGCAACGTGTTCGACCTGAACACTGGCGACGCGATCAACGGTGCGACGGTCACCAGCAACGACAAGCCGACCGAGAACGCGAAGACGTTCGCGACCCCCGACGACCCGAACAACCCGGACGGGTTCTACTGGTTGTTCTCGTCGCTGACCGGATCGCACGCGTTCACGGCCAGTGCGTCCAAGCACTCGAACGACACGGAGACGGTCAACGTTGCCGCGGACACCGTCGTGCGGCAGGACTACAAGCTCGGGGCCGGCCATCTGACGATCACGCCGACCTCGATCACCTCCACGCAGGTGCTCGGCTCGACCGCGACCAAGACGCTGTCGTTCCACAACGACGGGACAGGTCCGGCCCACGTCAAGCTGAGCGAGCGGGGCGGGAAGTTCCAGATTCTCGGCTCGCAAGGCGGGAACCCGCCGCTGGCACCGCCCGACGCGGGGCACTTCTCGCAGGCGATGGACCCGCCGGGTCCGACGTCGCTCATCAACGACAGTGGGGAGCCTGACGGCAAGACCGTCGCCGCTCCGAATTCGCCGGACTGGGCGTCCGGTGCGCCGGTACCCGCCGGACTCGTCCGGTACGGCTACGCCCAGTGTGCGGACCAGCCGGACAGCTACTACGTGATCTCCGGCGTGTCCAACGGTGCGATCGTCAACACCAACTACCGCTACGACGCGACGACGAACAGCTGGACGACGCTGGCCCCGATCCCGACGGGCCAGGAAGCGGTTACCGCGGCCTGCCTGGACGGCCGGATCTACGTCATGGGCGATGGCGGCACCAACCAGATGTTCATCTACGACATCGCGAGCAACACCTGGGGTTCCGGAGCAGCGACACCGCAGCCGATCGAGGCAGCGGTCGCCGGTGCGCTGGACGGGAAGGTCTACCTGGTCGGCGGTGACAGCGACTTCACCCCGGGCAACGGCGTGTACAACACCGTGAGTGTCTACGACGTTGCCTCGAACACTTGGAGCACCGGGTCGCCGATGCCGACCGGATCCTCGAACGCAGGTGGTGTGCAGGTCGGCAACTTCCTGTACGTGGCCGGCGGTTGGGGAAATTCCTCGCCAGGCAGCAACCTGACCGAGACCGAGCGCTACGACATGAGCTCGGACGCGTGGGACACCGGCCCGGCATTCACCCCGGCCAAGTCGGACTTCGCCTTGGCGGCGTCTGGGGCGGCGCTGTACTCCATCGCCGGTGACGGGAACGGCGGCGGATTCTTCGACGCCACCTCGTCGGTGCACCGTCTGGATCTCTCCAGCTGGCCGGGCGGGACCTGGGAGGATCTCGGCGATCCACTGCCGGGTGCGCGCACGGCCAACCAGGCAGGGTTCTGCACGACGGCCCTGACCGGTGGGGAAACCTGGAGCGTCGGCGGCGTCGACACGTCCTTCACCTGGCACAACGACGCCTTCTACCGGGCGTCGGGCGAAGGCTGTGGGTCGGGCGATGTCAAGTGGCTGGACGAGAGCCCGGCCGAGTTCGACGTCCCCGTCGGGGGCACCGTCAACGTCACCGTCACGCTGAGCGCGACGACCGACGCAGGCGTCACCCAGCCGGGAACACTAACGGCAGGGATCGCCCTCACCACGAACACGCCGCAGACGTTCGATCCGGTTCCCGTCACGGTGAACGTGACGCCGCCGAACGGCTGGGGCAAGCTCGCGGGCGCCCTGTCCGGAACGGACTGCAGCGGCAAGAACGCCCCGCTGAAGGGCGTGGTGTTCGCAGACGGTAAGAGCTACTCGTTCACCCTGAGGACCGATGCCAACGGCAACTACGCGTTCTGGGCACCGTCCGCGGCCAACCCCATCACGTTGACCGCGAGCGCCAGCGGGTGGATCGCTCAAAACCAGAAGACGAACATCAGGAACGGCAAGACGACGATCGTCAACTTCACCCTGCGGCCGGTGACCTGTTAGCCGGTTGTAGATCGAAGGTCGGGCCCGCCCTGCTTCAGTGGGGCGGGCCCGATGCATGCCCGTTGCACGCCGCGTTGCGCAGGAGCACAGTCAAGGAATCAACAACCGAGCGCGCGCGGCCAGCCGGCGGTGAGGGGCTTGCCCGCAGAGGGGAAGCGTGATGCAGGTCCCGGCGTCTGTGGATTACGAGCGGGCGACCAGTCTCGACGATGCGATCGGACGGCTGGAACGGCACGGGGACAGCGCACGGCTCATCGCGGGTGGGCACAGCCTGTTGCCGATGATGAAGCTGCGCCTCGCTGTGCCCGAGGTACTGATCGACATCAACGATCTCGCTGAGCTACGGCGGATCCGGGTCGACGGCGACGTCTTGCGCATCGGTGCGCTGGCGCGGCACGCCGACCTACTCGCCTCGGCGATCGTCGGCGAGCAGTACCGCATCCTGCACGACGCGGAGCGGGTCGTCGCCGATCCAGTCGTGCGCAACTGGGGCACGGTCGGCGGCTCGCTGTGCCATGCCGATCCGGCCGAGGATTTGTCTGCCGCGTTCGGTGCGATCCGGGCCGAAGTGGTGGCGCGCGGGCCGGGCGGCGAGCGGGTAGTGCCGGTGCGCGAGCTGGCCGCCGGCCCGTTCGAGACCGTTCTTGCACCGGCAGAGGTCGTTACCGAAATCCGGGCGCCGCTACGGCCCGGGACCGGGAGCGCGTACGTGAAGGTCGAGCGCCGTGCCGGCGACTACGCCGTTGCCGCGGCCGGTGCGCTCGTGCGCCTCGAGGGCGACGCGATCGCCGATGTCGGCATCGGCCTTGCCGCCGTGGGTGCGCCGCACTCCGTCGCCGCGGAGACGGAGCAGGCAATTCTGGGGCGGCCGGCTGACGAGGCGACGCTCGATCTCGCCGCCACGGCGGCGGCTGAGGAGTGCGCCCCCGTCGCAGATCAGCGCGGGCCGTCCGACTACAAGCGCGCCCTCGCAGGCGAACTCACCAAACGGGCGTTGCGCACCGCCATCGCCCGGGCCCGGGGACAGGAGGTCTGAGGATGCAGGTGACGATGACCGTCAACGGCCAGCCGTACACGCGCGATATCGAGCCGCGCATGCTGCTCGTGCACTTCCTGCGCGACGAGCTCGGGCTTACCGGCACACACTGGGGTTGCGACACGTCAAACTGCGGGACATGCGTCGTGCACGTCGACGACGTCCCGGTGAAGAGCTGCACGATGCTGGCAGCGATGGCAAGCGGCCGCGAGGTTCGTACCGTCGAAGGGCTGGAGTCCGGCGAGGGACTCGACCCGGTGCAGCAGGGCTTCGTCAACGAGCACGGGCTCCAGTGCGGGTTCTGCACCCCGGCAATGATGATGACGGCTCGCTGGCTGCTGGACCACAACGCGGACCCGTCTCAGGCTGAGATTCGCGAGGCCATCTCCGGCACCTTCTGCCGCTGCACCGGCTACGAGAACATAGTGCGCGCCATTCGATGGGCGGCCGAGCACCCGCGCGCCGCCGCCGAGGCACCCGTCCAGGAACCCAAGGAGGCGCAACCGGCATGACGGCTGTAGCAGAAGTCGGGTTCGGGCGCCGGCTGCGCAAGGAAGATCCGCGTTTCGTGCGCGGCAAGGGCACCTATGTCGACGACATAGCGCTTCCGGGCATGCTCCACGGTGCGGTGCTGCGCAGCCCGTACGCGCACGCCCGGATCCGGTCGATCGAGACGTCGGCAGCCGAAGCACATCCCAAGGTCAAGGCGGTTATCACCGGTCAGCTGCTCGAGACTTTGAAGCTCGCCTGGATTCCGTCACTGTCGCATGACGTGGTGGCGGTGCTCGCCACCGACAAGGTGCGCTTCCAGGGCCAGGAGGTGGCGTTCGTCGTCGCCGAGGACCGGTACTCCGCGCGGGACGCGCTCGAGCTGATCGACGTCGACTACGAGCCGCTGCCTGTCGTGATCGACGCTAAGCGCGCGCTGGACGCTGAAGCTCCGGTGATCCGCGACGACCTGGAAGGCAAGACCGACAACCACATCTTCGACTGGGAGGCGGGCGACAAGGCCGCGACCGATGCGGCGTTCGCCGCCGCCGACGTTGTCGTGGCACAGGACATCCTGTATCCGCGAACACATCCAGCCCCGCTGGAGACCTGCGGCGCCGTCGCCGACATGGACAAGGTCACCGGCAAGCTGACGGTCTACTGCACCAGCCAGGCGCCGCATGCGCATCGCACCATCTACGCGCTGGTGGCAGGCCTGCCGGAGCAGAAGATCCGCATAGTCAGCCCCGACATCGGCGGTGGGTTCGGCAACAAGGTCGGCATCTACCCGGGCTACGTGCTCGCCGTGGTCGGTTCGATCGTGACGGGGCGTCCGGTGAAGTGGGTCGAGGACCGCGCCGAGAACTTGATGTCCACGTCGTTCGCCCGCGACTACCACATGCACACCGAGATCGCCGCGACGCGCGAAGGACGGATTCAGGCAGTGCGGGTGCACGTGGTGGCCGATCACGGCGCGTTCAACAACACCGCGCAGCCCTCGCAGTTCCCGGCCGGCTTCTTCCACATCTTTACCGGCAGCTACGACTATCCGGCCGCCCACTGCACGGTCACCGGCGTGTACACCAACAAGTGCCCGGGCGGGGTGGCTTACGCCTGCTCGTTCCGGATCACCGAGGCGGTGTACGCGATCGAGCGCATCGTCGACTGCTTGGCCGACGAATTGCACATGGATGCAGCCGAGCTGCGCATGCGAAACCTGCTGCGCCCCGATCAGTTCCCGTACACCACGCCTACCGGCTGGGAGTACGACTCGGGTGACTATCCCCGCGCGCTGCGCGCGGCGATGGACATCGCGGGCTATGAGGAGCTGCGCCGTGAACAGGAGGAGAAGCGCGAACGCGGTGAACTCATGGGCATCGGACTCGCGTTCTTCACCGAGGGCGTCGGCGCCGGGCCTCGAAGGAACATGGACATTCTCGGGCTCGGCATGGCCGACGGCGCCGAAGTGCGAATCCACCCGACCGGCAAGGGAGTGGTGCGGCTGTCGGTGCAGACCCAGGGGCAAGGGCACGAGACGACGTTCGCGCAGATCGTCTCCGAGCTGACCGGCATCCCGTCCGACGACATCGAGGTGCTGCACGGCGACACCGACAACACCCCATTCGGGCTGGGTACGTACGGCAGCCGCTCCACGCCTGTGTCCGGTGCCGCGGTGGCCGTCGCCGCCAGGCGTGTCGTCGACAAGGCGCGGGTCATCGCCGCGACGATGTTGGAGATCGCTCCTGACGATCTGGAGTTCGACCGCGGAACGTTCTCGGTCAAGGGCAACCCTTCGGTATCCAAGACGATCCAGGACGTGGCGCTGGCCGCGCACGGGTCCCTTGAGCTGCCCGAAGGCGTCGAGGGGCACCTGGACGCGGAGTGCGTCTACAACCCGCCCAACCTCACCTACCCGTTCGGGGCGTACATCTGCGTGGTGGACGTCGACCCGGGAACGGGCGAAGTGAAGGTGCGCAGGTTCATCGCGGTCGACGACTGCGGCGTGCGGATCAACCCGATGATCGTCGAAGGGCAGATCCACGGCGGGTTGGCCGACGGCGTCGGCATGGCGCTGATGGAGGTGATCGCGTTCGACGAGGACGGCAACCACCTCGGCGGGTCGTTTATGGACTACCAGCTCCCCACCGCGCTGGAATGCCCGTCCTGGGAGCTCGGCGAGACCGTGACGCCGTCGCCGCACCACCCCATAGGCGCGAAAGGGGTCGGCGAGTCCGCGACGGTGGGCTCACCCGCGGCGGTGGTGAACGCGGTGATCGATGCGCTCAAGCCGTACGGGGTGCGCCACGCCGACATGCCACTCACTCCGGCACAGGTGTGGCGGACCATGCACGGGCGGCCGCTGCGCACCGACCTCGCGATCACGGACTGACTGGCGATGCCGGCGCGGCATGACCTAGCGGCGCGCGCGGCGGCCCTTACCGCGGCGGGTACTCCGTTCGTGTGGGCCACGGTCGTGCGCGCCGCGCGGCCGACCAGCGCCAAGCCGGGCGACTCGGCGATCGTGCTGGGTGATGGGCAACTCGACGGCTTCGTCGGCGGCGACTGCGCTGAGTCGACGGTGCGGGTCCAAGCGCTGGAGGTGCTCGCCGCCGGGGAGACACGGCTACTGCGCATCGCTCCGGAAGACGGCCCCGGCGAGGACGGGGTGGTCCGGGTTCACAACCCGTGCCTGTCCGGCGGCACGCTTGACATCTTCCTGGAACCTTCGGTCCCGCTTCCGCTCGTACTCGTGTACGGCCAGGCGCCGATCGCAACGGCGCTGCTGCGGGCCGACCGCATGTTCGGCCAGCAGGTGCGCGCGCTGACAACGGCGCAAGCCCCTTTGCCGGAAGGGGTTTCTGCAGTGGTCGTCGCGTCGCACGGCAACGACGAGGTCCCGGTGCTGAGCGCCGCGCTGCGAGCCGGCGTGCCGTACGTGGGTCTCGTCGCGAGCCGGCGCCGCGGCCCCGCCGTGCTCGCGGCCCTGCCGGTGGACAATGCGCAGCGCGACCGGGTGCGCACCCCGGCCGGGCTGGACATCGGAGCGCACAGCCCTCCGGAGGTCGCCCTGTCCATCCTCGCGGAGATCGTCGCCACCCGGGACCGTCCCGCGCCCGATGCGGAGCGGCCCGAGCCCGACGTCGTCGCGACCGCGGTCGACCCCGTTTGCGGAATGACCGTGGTGGCGTCAACAGCGTCGCCGCATGCCGAGACGCCGGACGGCGTCGTTTACTTCTGCGGTTCCGGGTGCCGCTCCGCTTACCTCGACAACCCGGTCGCGTACACCATCGAGTCGTGAGCGTCGGCACGGCCGTCGGCCTGGTACTGGCACTTGCCTCGACGACGCTGACAAATCTCGCGTACCTGCGTGAACACGACGCGGCGGCCGAGCTTCCCGTGCTGTCCATGCGGCGGCCGGTGCACTCGGCGCGGCTGCTGCTCGAGGACCGGAGCTGGCTGCTCGGCTTCGCGATGGAGTCGGCAGGCTTCCTGCTCTACGCGGCGGCGCTCTCCTTGGCGTCCCTGGCCCTGGTGCAGAGCGTCGCCGCGGGCGGAATCGGCATCCTCGCCTTCGCGGCGGCGCGGCTCGCGCACCGGCAGCTCAGCAGGCGGGAGCTTTCCGGTGTGGTGCTGTCCGTCGTCGGTCTGGTGGCGCTCGCGGTGTCACTCGCCGGCGGAAGCGGCCAAGGCAGCGGCGGCGCCACGGGTCCGATCCTGATCTGGCTCGGCGCCACGGCCGGCGCCGCTGCACTGGTCTTGGTGCTCGGGCGGAGAACGCTCGGCGTGGCCGTCTCCAACGGCGTGGCCGGCGGACTGTTCTTCTCCCTCGGTGACATCTCGACGAAGCTGGTCACTCAGGGCGGCGCCCGTGTCGGCTTCCTGCTGACCCTGGTCCTCGGGTACACGCTCGGCACCGCGCTGCTCCAGGTCGGCTACCAGGCGGGTGGTGCACTCACCGTCGCCGGCATAGCCACGCTGCTGACCAACGCGCTCCCCATCGCGGCCGGCGCCGTCATCCTGGACGAACCGGTCCCGGGCGGGGCCCTCGGCGGCCTGCGAGTGCTCGCCTTTGCCGCCGTGATCATCGGCGCCGTGCTGCTCGCCCGGCCGCAGAAGCCCGCGGAGGCCCGCGCCGCCGCCCGTCAGCGCGACGCGGCCTGACCCGGTGGCCGGAATCGCACGCACGCTCACGCAGCGCGCCGGCGTGGCTCGCGCGTCATCTCGCCGTTGCCAATGAGACACCCTGACGTCTTATGGGAAACCCCTCAGAGGGTCTAGCGTCTTGCGGGTTCGTGTTCCGACGGCTTGGGGGTCAAGGATGCGGGTTCGCAGAAGTGCGGCGGTTGCAGCCGTCGCAGTCACGGTGGCGGCGGGTGCGGCGGCCGTGGTCGGGGCGCCACCAACAGCGGCCGAGCCGTCGGCAGGGAGTTCCTGCCAGCTCGGCAACGGGGTGCAGCACGTGGTCAACATCGTCTTCGACAACGTGCACTTCTTCCGGGACAACCCGAACGTCCCGTCCGACCTGGAGCAGATGCCGCACCTGCTGAACTTCCTGAAGCAGAACGGCACGGTGATGTCGAACGTGCACACGCCGATGATCGCGCACACCGCGGACGACAGCCTGACGATCTACACCGGGCTGTACGGGGACCGGCACGGCCAGCCGCTCACCAACTCGTACAAGACGTACAACCCCAACGGGACGACCGACGCGGCAACGTCGTTCGCGTACTGGAACGCTCCGGTATCGGACACCGTGAACCCGCCCACCGCCGGCCATGACACCACGCCGAGCATGGTCTACTCCGACACCGTGCCGGCCACGCCGGGCGCCACCGACCGGCAGACGCCGGCGCCCTGGGTGCCGTTCACCCGGGCCGGCTGCTCGGTCGGCGACTTCTCCACAGCGAACATGGTGCTCGAGAACGTGCCGCGCGACCTGCCCGCTGTGTTCGGCCCGAACTCGCCCGAGGTCGCGCAGGCGAACGCCGACCCCGACCCGTTCAAGGACGCCGAGGTCGCCGACTATCTGGGTGCGGCGGTGCACTGTGCGGCCGGGGACGTGACCTGCGCGAACGCCCAGGCGGTGAAATTTGGCCAGACCATGCCGTCGCCGACTGCGGCCGGCGACAGCCTGCCGACCGAGCCTGGCGGCTATAACGGGTTCCAGGCGCTGTTCGGCGCGAGGTACATCGCGCCGCAGCTCGGCGGGGGCACGGCGGACCTGTTCCGCAACGGTTATCGGATCACCGACTCGAACGGCCACCTCGTCGACCTGGACGGCAAGACGATCGTCGAGCCGTTCAGCGGTCGGCCCGGATTCACCGGCTTCAGCCCGACCGCCTCGCAGACCCTCGCCTACCTCGCCGACATGCAGGAGAGCGGCATACCGGTCACCTATGGCTACATCGCCGACCTGCACGAGCGCAAGGCCGGCACCAGCGGCTGCACCACGGCGACCGCGACCAGGTCGGGCAACCCGATCGGGCCTGGCGACAGCTGCTACCTGACCAACGCCGCCAACTACGACCGCGCGTTCGACACGTTCCTCACCCGGCTCGCCGCCGACGGCATCACGCCGGCCAACACCGAGTTCATGATCGGCGCCGAGGAGAACGACCAGTTCGTCGGGGCGAACGTCGGGCGGGCCACCGAGCCGACGCCGGCCGGCTGCGACGGCGTCACGGTGGTGTGCCACTACGCGAACGGTCAGATCGGCGAGCTGGCTGCGAACATCAAGGGCCTGCTGTCGACCACGGCGAGCAGCACCACCCCGTTCGACATCGAGCCGCAGGGTGCCGCGATCTACGTGCACGGCCAGCCTGCGGCCGACGATCCGGCAGTGCGCGAGCTCGAGCGCGACACGGCCGCGATGACGGGCAACAACCCGTTCAGCGGGGTCAACGGCGAGAACATCACCAAGTACCAGGCCGGCGCCTTGGAGCAGCGCGTCCTGCACATGCAGACAGCTGATCCACTGCGTACGCCGACGTACACGCTGTTCCCGATGCCGGACTACTTCTTCGGGACGACCGGCGCGAACGTCGCCGTCAACCCGGCCTTCGCCTACGACCACGGCTACTACAGCCCCAACATCGACATCACCTGGTCGAGCGTCGTCGGGCCTGGCGCCGCGGTCCGCGGCGTGGACGGCCCCCAGCCGCCCGATGGCAACGAGTCGCACGATCCCAACTCGCTGAACACCGTCCCGGACGCGAGCAAGGTCGGCACCTGGGTCGAGGAGACCGACCTGCGCCCGACCCTGCTGCACCTCGTCGGCCTGCATGACGACTACCAGAGCGACGGCCGGGTGATCAGCCAGGTGCTGACGAATCCGTCGGCTGCGCTGACCGCGACCGAGGAGCTCGCCGCGGCATACCAGCAAGTCAATTCCAGCGTCGGCGCATTCGCGACCGACACGCTCCTCGCGGACAGCGCCGCGCTGGCCAGTGGCTCAGCGGCCGGCGACAACGCGTACCACGTCGAGCAGGTACACCTGCGGCACCTCGCCGACGCCCGCGATGCCCTCGCCGGCGAGCTCAAGGTGCTGCTCTCGCAGGCGGCGGAGGGTCAGCTACCACCGCCCGGGCAGGTGACATCGGGTATCGCCAGGGCGAACGCGCTGCTCAACCAGGCGCACACGCTGGCCGACGGCAGCTGAGGCAGAGAATGGACAACCCCGGCCATTGGGCGTGATGCCTGATGGCCGGGGTGCGACGCAGAACTTACAACGCGTCACATGCCAAGCACCAGATGTCACAGTGTCATCTGAGTGACACGGCATTTGATGCCAGGTGCACAGAGGTGCCGCCGGCTGGACAACCTCGCCTGTAGCGCGCCACGCTGGCGCAATGGACCGGGCCGAACTGCGCGGATGGATCGAGGACGCGCTGGCCCGACACGACCGCGACGCCCGTGAGCGCGACGAGTCCGTGGTCAACGTGACCGTCGATGAGATCGTCGACGCCGTATGGGGGCGGCTGCCCCTGGACGTGCGCCGCACAGCGACGCGGGCCCAGGTGCAGGCGAGCCTGACCGTGCTGACGTTGCAGCGCGGCATCGCGCTCGCCCGCAAGCCCTGACCTCGCCGTCCCCACGCGTTGCTTGACAACTGCCCGTCCGCTCACGTAGAAAACTACTCGGTTAGATAACCGATTGGTTAGGTACGATGGCAACCGACCAGCTGAGCAAGACGTTCGCGGCGCTCGCCGATCCGACGCGACGCGCCATCCTGAGCCGGCTGCTCGACGGGTCGGCGACGGTGAAGGAACTCTCGGCGCCGTTCGCGATGAGCGGGCCGGCGATTTCGAAGCATCTGCGGGTGCTCGAACGCGCCGGGCTGATCAGGCGAGGCCGTGAGGCGCAGTGGCGGCCGTGCGAGCTGGACGCGATGCCGCTCAGGGACGTCGCCGAATGGGCCGAGGGATATCGGCACTTCTGGGACGAGAGCTACCGCCGGCTGGACAAGTACCTGGATCGAATGAAGGAGCAGGGCAATGAGCGCTAGCACGACGACGCTGACGATGGCGTCGGACGAGGAGATCGTGATTCGCCGCGTCTTCGACGCGCCGCGGCAACTGGTGTTCGAGGCGCACACGAAACCCGAGCACCTGACGCAGTGGCTACTCGGGCCGGAGGGCTGGACGATGCCGGTTTGCGAAATCGATCTGCGCCCGGGCGGCTCGTGGCACTTCGCATGGCAGCAGGCCGACGGGCGCAAGCTGGAAATGAGCGGCGTCTATCGCGAGGTCGTGCCCCCGGAGCGGATCGTCAACACCGAGCGGTGGGGTCCGGAATGGCCCGAGACCGTCAACACGACCTTGTTCAGCGAACAAGAGGGGGAGACGACGGTCACCCAGATCGTCCACTACCCATCGAAAGCGGCCCGCGACGCGGCGCTGGGTACCGGCATGATGAGCGGCATCGAGCGCAGCTACGACCTCCTCGACGCATTGCTCCGAAAGCAGCGCTAAGCGCCGGCGCCCTGCGCTGGCGCATGTTGACCCAGGAGCGGCGTGCGGGCCGCCATCAGGGATGGCGGCCCGCAAGGACGCAGAACTCGTTCCCTTCCGGATCGGCAAGGCAGACCCAGCTCTCATCGCCGGTTTGGCCGACGTCGGCGTGTCGAGCGCCGAGGTCGAGAAGGCGGCTGACCTCCTCGTCTTGCTCGCGATCGGTCGGGTTGACGTCGAGATGGACTCTGTTCTTGACGATCTTGCCCTCTGGCACGTGCGCAAACGTCAAGGTCGGTGGCACCGGGCCACGGCGGTTCTTTCCCTCAGGAACCGCGGGGGAGCCGATGGTGATAACTCCGTTGTCGTCGTTCTGCACCTCGTAGCCAAGGACCGAGCACCAGAACTCGGCGAGACGGTCGGGATCGGCGCAGTCGATCGCAAGCTCAGTGAACTTACTGCTCACGTCGGGACCTCCCAGTCGAGTAGCGGTCGACCACCGTCCTTCCCGCACCCTGACCTCGCGCTGGCCTGCACTGTCACGTATCGCCGCGCTGCCCGGTCCTTGTTACCAACCAGACGGCTACGGGCGCGCGGCCGGGCGCACACCCGTGGGCGTCCGGGCCTATCCGGCATGTGGCAGCACCCGACCGAAAGGGCTCGTCATGCACACCATCGTCCTGATCCACGGTCTCTGGCTCACCCCGCGCAGCTGGGAAGGCTGGAAGGCGCGCTTCGAGGAGCGCGGGCACAAGGTGCTCGCGCCGGCCTGGCCGCGCATGGACGGGGAGGTCGAGGACATCCGCCGCGACCCGTCGGTCCTGAACGGGCTCGGCATCACCGAGATCGTGGACCACTACGACGGGATCATCAGCGGCCTGCAAGAGCCGCCAGTGATCATGGGGCATTCCTTCGGCGGCCTGGTGACCGAGCTGCTGCTCGACCGAGGCCTCGGCGCGGCCGGAGTGGGCCTCTCGCCGGCACAGGTGAAAGGCGTGCTGCGTCTGCCGCCGGCACAGCTGCGCACCGTCTTCCCGACGCTCCGCAATCCAGCCAACAAGAACAAGAGCATGGAGCTCACGCCGAAGCAGTTCCGCTGGGCGTTTACGAACACGATGAGCGACGAGGACGCCGCGGCGGCCTACGAGCGCTACCAGGTGCCTGGCCCCGGCCGGGTGCTCTTCCAGGCCGGGCTCGCCAACGTCAATCCCCGCGCCGTCACCGCGGTCGACTTCCACAAGGACGACCGCCCGCCACTGCTCGTGATCGGCAACACCGAGGACCACACGGTCCCATCGTCGGTGAGCAAGGCAGCCGCAAAGCTCCTTGGCAAGTCGCGGGCGGTGGTCGAGTACAAGGAGTACGCCGGACGGCCACACTTCCCGACCGCGCCGGGCTGGGAGGCAGTCGCCGACTACGCACTCGAATGGACAAACCGCCACGCCGGCGCGGCAGTCACGCCGGAGAAGCCGGCGCCACTCTGACTCCGCTCTACTGTGGCGATCCCTCGGAACACAGCGCCACGAGATCCTTGGGCGGCCCGAAGCCCGAGCCGATCCGAGGTCGGGGTACTCAGCGCCTGGTCTCGTACCTGGTCAGGAGCACGCCGTCGGGAAACGTCCGGGTCTCCACCAGGTTCAGCTTCACCCAGTTGTCGAGGGCCGTAAAGAACGGCGTGCCGCCGCCCACCAAGACCGGTGCGGTGGCGAGCACGTACTCGTCGATCAGCCCGGCCCGCATGGCCGCTGCGGCGAGTGTGGCGCCGCCGATGTCCATCGGGCCGCCATCCTCGACCTTGAGCCGGGTGATCTCGGTGACCGCGTCGCCGGTGACCAGGCGGGTGTTCCAGTCGACCGCGCTGGTCGTCGAGGAGAACACCACCTTCGGCATGTCCCGCCAGCGGCGGGCGAACGCGATCTGCGCCGGTGTGGCGCCGGGCTGCTGGTCGGCAGTCGGCCAGTGGGAGCTCATCGTCTCCCACAGTCTGCGCCCGTACAGCGCCAGGCCCGTCGCCCCCACCCGGTCGGACCACCACTGGAACAGCTCGTCGCTCGGCACGCTCCAGCCGAGGTCGTCGCCGGGCGCGGCGATGTAGCCGTCCACGCTCAGGTTCATGCCAAAGGTCAGCTTCCGCATGGCGTCAGCCTCCCGTGAGTCGGCATTCGGTGTACAGACCAGCTGCCGTGCCGACGTACGGCCTCGGTGCCGGTCAGCTCGTGCGCGAGAACGCGCGAGCACCAGCTGCAGCCGCGTCTCCACCGGCACCGGGTCGTTGCTGTTCCTGCTCAAGATCGAACTCTCTGTCAAAGCTTGGCCCGGAAACCCTGCCGGAAAGTCTGCTGTGTTGTCGCACCGGCATGCGAACATATGTTCGTGCCTCGGGATGCGGCGTCGATCCTGCACGCTGACCTCGACTCGTTTTATGCGTCGGTCGAGCAGCGCGATGATCCGCGACTGCTCGGCCGTCCTGTAATCGTGGGGACAGGCGTCGTGCTCGCGGCCAGCTACGAGGCGAAGGCGTTCGGTGTGCGCACGGCCATGGGCGGGCGCCAGGCACGGGCATTGTGCCCGCACGCCATCGTGGTGTCGCCCCGGATGTCCGCGTACTCCGACGCGAGCAAAGCGGTGTTCGAGGTGTTTCGGGGCACGACCCCGCTGGTCGAGGGGCTCTCGATCGACGAGGCGTTTCTGGACGTGGGCGGTCTGGGCGCCGTGTCGGGCACGCCCACGGAAATCGCGGTGCAGCTGCGCCAGCGGGTACGCGCCGACGTCGGACTGCCGATCACAGTGGGCGTCGCCAGGACGAAGTTCCTCGCCAAGGTCGCGAGCGGCGTGGCTAAGCCCGACGGCCTGCTCGTGGTGCCGCCCGAGCGCGAGCTGAAGTTCCTGCACGCCTTGCCGGTGGAGCGATTGTGGGGCGTCGGGCGGATCACCGCGGCGAAGCTCCATGAGCGGGGCATCTTCACGGTGCGCGAGGTGGCCGAGCTGCCCGAGCCGACCCTCGTGTCGATGCTCGGACTCGCGTCCGGGCGCCACCTCGCTGCGCTGGCGCACAACCGCGACCCCCGACCCGTGCAGGTGGGGCGCCGGCGCGGCTCGATCGGCTCGCAGCGCGCGCTCGGGTGGCGTCCCAAGTCACCCGGCGAGGTCGAGGCGACGCTGGTCGGTCTCGTCGACCGCGTCACCCGGCGGATGCGCGCAGCCGGGCGGATCGGGCGCACCGTCGTGCTCCGGCTGCGCTTCGACGATGCGGGCCGGGCGACGCGCTCGCACACGCTGCTGCGCCCGACCGCGCAAACCGAGACGATCCTCACCGCAGCACGAGCCTTGCTGGCCGACGCCGCCGCGCTGATCGCCACGCGCGGCATCACGCTCGTCGGAATTACCGTCGCCAACCTCGACAACGACGGTGCCCTGCAGCTGCCGCTGCCCTTCGACACCGCAGGCGCACTCGACGCCGCGCTCGACGAGGTGCGCGAGCGGTTCGGCACGGCGGCGGTCACCCGGGGCGTGCTGCTGGGTCGTGACCCCGGGCTGACCGTCCCACTGCTGCCGGACTAGCGCGGTTCCTAGGGTGGTGCCATGACCGCCACTACCTGCCGGCTCGACGACTTCCGGGAGGTCGTCGAGCGCACCACGGACCCGGGCGAGTATCCGCGCGCGGCGAGCGTCGAGCAGAACATCCTGATCTACGACGGCCCGCGCCTTGACGACGCGCTGCGCGCCGACTTGGTGCGGGCACTGTCCGCCGGGCCAGGTGTAGTGGTCTTCCGCCGGGCGCTCGGACCGGGCCCGGTTGACGCAGCGACTGCCGTGTTCGAGGAGATGATCGCGTCGCAGCCGTCGGTCGGCGACCACTTCGCGAAGCCGGGCGCAAACGACCGGGTCTGGAACGCGCTGCAGAAGCTGGCGTTTCGGGCGCCCGAAGTGTTCTGCGACTACTACGCCAGCGACGTGATCGCGTTCGTGTCCGCGGCGTGGCTGGGCCCGGGCTACCAGGTCACGTCGCAGGTGAACGTGGTGAATCCGGGCGGCGCCGCACAGGTCGCGCACCGCGACTACCACCTCGGCTTCCAGTCCGCCGCCGCGATCGAGGCGTATCCCGAGCATGTGCACGCGCTGTCACCGGCGCTGACGCTCCAGGGTGCGGTGGCGCACTGCGACATGCCGCTCGAGAGCGGACCGACGCTCTACCTGCCGTATTCGCAGACCTACCTGCCCGGCTACGTCGCGACCTCGCGCTCAGAGTTCCGCGACTACTTCGATGCGCATCGGATCCAGCTGCCGCTGGCAAAGGGCGACGCGGTGTTCTTCAACCCAGCGGTCTTCCATGCCGCCGGGACGAACCGGTCGAGCAGCATCCGGCGCATGGCGAACCTGCTACAGGTCTCGTCGCCGTTCGGGCGGGCCATGGAGAGCGTCGACCGACTCGCGATCTGCGACGCCCTCTATCCAGCCATGCTGCGGATCGCTGACGAACGCGGCCGGCGCAACGTAGTGGCCGCGGCGGCGGAAGGCTATGCGTTCCCGACGAATCTCGACCGCGATCCGCCGCTTGACGGTCTGGCGCCGCCCAGCCAGGCGGACATCGTCTGGCAGGCGCTGGTCGAACGCTGGGAGCCGGCTCGGCTGCGTTCCGAGCTCGCGGCACACGCGGAACGGCGGGCGGCATGATGAGCCTGCTGGAGGGGCGCGTCGTCCTGGTCAACGGCGCGACCCAGGGACTGGGCGCGGGCATCGCGCGGGCCGCGGTGCGGGAAGGCGCGACCGTGGCGATCACCGGGCGTCGCAGGGAGCTCGGCGAAGCCCTGGCCGCTGTGCTCGGTGGGATGTACGTCCAGGCTGACATGGCCGATGTCGCAGCAGTGCGTGCTGCGGTGGCCGCGGTGATCGACGTGCACGGACGCGTCGACTGCCTCGTCAACTCCGCGGGGCTGACGTCGCGGGGCACCTTGCTCGACACCACACCCGAACTCTTCGACGCACATATCGCGGTCAACCTGAGGGCGCCGTTCTTCGCGATGCAGGCGGTGGTGGCCGACATGCTGCGCCGCGGCGCGCCCGGCACGATTGTCAACATCATCTCCACGTCCGAGCTCGGCGGGCAGCCCTACCTTGCGCCGTATGTAGCCGCCAAGGCGGGCCTGGCCGGGCTCACCCGCAACGCCGCGCATGCATACCGCTTCGACCGGATCCGCATAAACGGGCTGGACATCGGCTGGACGGACACGGACGGCGAGGACGTCACGCAGCGGGTATTCCACGACGCCCGCGACGACTGGCGGGAGCAGGCCGCCCGGCGGTTGCCGATGGGCAAGCTCGGCCAAGTTGACGAGATCGCCGATTTCGTGGTGTTCCTGCTCTCCGACCGCAGCGGGGTCGTGACCGGCTCGGTGATCGACTGGGACCAGTACGTGCTGGGCGGCCGCGACTGACCGGTCGCCTCCCTCGCCGGTCACACCGTCGATGAGCTCGCGTGCCACGTCGAGTTGTCCCGCGTGCCGGGCGTGCTTCTGGAGTGGCTCCCGGCGGGTCCCTCGCATCCCGCCGGGATCCACGTCTGAGGGGTGGCTCCCGGCGAGCCCCGATGTCATCCCGCCGGAAGCCACGTCTGTGTCACGCGCCGACGGTCGACAGGCCGTCGATGCTCAGCCCGCCCTGGTCGAGCATCGGGCCGGTGTTGCCGGTGTAGGTGAAGTTGCCGTTCACGTGCATCGGGTAGCCGGAGTACAGGCCTCCGCTGTTGTGGATGAAGGCGAAGTTGCCGTCCACCTGCGATGGCCCGTTGTACTGGGTCCAGTTCCCGAAGGACGTGGTGCCAGGGCCGCCGGTGTAGATGCCGTACGGGAGTCTATCGCGTCTCTATCAGATCAGTAAACAGTCTCTAAGAGTGACCTCTGGCACACCGCGTGCTATGGTCCGCCCCATCCCGAGCCCTATATCGACCCCTGTGCAAATCATCACCGCCCGGTACCGGCAGCGTCCCCCCTTCATTCCGTTGACGCCAATATCGTGGTAGGCGCGGTCGCCCTGGCATCCCGGATCCGATCCCGATCGTGCTGCTGCCCGGGTTCGAAATGCCGAAGGCGCACCACCGAGCGCATGGTTCGCCCCAGGCAAGGAATCCTTTGAGCAATCGGGCTAGGGTGCCCGCATGAGTGAGCCCCTTCGCTTGGGAGTCCTCGGTGCGGCCCGCATCTCTGAGCGCGCCATCGTCCCACCGGCCCACGACACGGGCGCTCGGCTGGTGACCGTCGCCGCGCGTGATCGCAGCCGAGCGGAGGCCTTCGCCGAGCAGCACGGGGTCGAGCGGGTGCATGACTCATACGCTGAGGTCATCGCC
>DATFRC010000287.1:0-5860 GCA_035263725.1 Jatrophihabitantaceae bacterium
GGCCACGCCGAGGGTGCCGCCGGTTTCGCGGGTGGCGTCGTTCACGGCGGATCCGACGCCGGCCTTGGCGGCGGGCAGTACGGACAGGATGGATTCGGTGGCGGGGGTGGTGCTCAGGCCGAGCCCGGTGCCGATGATCACCATTTGGACGGCGATGACGGGGTAGGGCCGGTAGGTGCTCGATTCGGCGATCCAGACGAAGGCGGTGCCGAGCAGTAGTAGCCCGGTGACGACCAGGGCGCGGGTGCCGACGCGGGCCGCTAGGCGCGCGCCGAGCACCGATCCCAGCGCGATGGTCAGCGCGACGGGCAGGATGCGCACTCCGGTGGACAGCGTGCCGTAGCCGCGCACGAACTGGAAGTACTGAGTGATCAGGAAGATGAACCCGAACAACGCGAAGAACGCCAGGGTCACCGCGCCGCTGGCGGCGGAGAAGGCCGGGGTGCGGAACAGGCGGACGTCGAGCATCGGGTGAGCCTGGCGGCGCTCGATCGCGACGAACGCAACGGTTATGACCGCGGTCGCGGTGAAGCCGGCCAGTGACCAGGGTGCGGTCCAGCCGCGGTTCGGCGCTTCGATGATCGTGTAGACCAGCAGGCCAATGGCGGCCGAGGAGCTGACCAGTCCGGGCAGGTCGATGCGTGCCTGGGCGGGATCGCGTGACTCCGGTACGAGCAGGTAGGTGAGCACGGCGGCGATCACCGCGACGGGCAGGAGGGCGAGGAACACGCTGCCCCACCAGAAGTGGGCCAGTAGCAGTCCGCCGGTGACCGGGCCGACTGCGACGCCGAGACCGGTGACCGCGCCCCAGACCCCGATCGCCTTGGCCCGCTCGCCACGGTCCGGGTAGGCATTGGTGATGATCGACAGCGTGGTGGGAAAGATCAGCGCGGCGAAGCTGCCCATCACCAGCCGCACCACCACCAGCGCCCGGGGCCGCTGACCAGCGCGCCGATGCCGCTGGCGAGTGCGAATCCGATCAGCCCGGTCAGCAGTGCCGGGCGGCGCCCGAACCGGTCCCCTATCGCACCGGCGATCAGCACCAGCGCGGGACGAGCCTGATCGTCCGATCCTCGGGCAGGCCCGGTCCAGCGACCGAGCGGAGCCCGATCCTGTAGACGCAATGCCGCCGACGTCCTCGATCGGCGGCGGGCGCCGTAGTATCGCGGCGTCCACATCGTCCGGTGATCCTGGCTGACTCCGGGCGGTCGCCCGGTGGGGAGTCGTGCTGCAGTGACCGGTGTTTCGTAGATCGCCACCCTGATCGTCGTGTCGAGCCGGTGGTGGGTTGCCTCTGATTGCGCCTATTAGCGCCGTCGCGCGAAGTGCGTGACGGCAATCGTGCTGAACAGCATGAAGATGCCGGCGCACCAGGCGAGGCTCAGCACGACCCAGTAGGTCGTGGTGTGGCCTAGGCCGGCCGCGTCGGCCCCGCCGAGAGCCAGGCTGCGCGCCGCGTTGCTTAGGATCGTGAACGGCTGGTTGTCGGCGACTGGCTGCATCCAGCCGGGGAGCGACTTTGCGGGCACATAGGCGGCGGAGACGAATGCGAGTGGGATCACGAGCAGCGTGGCCATGCCGTTCGCTGCCTGCGCGCTCTTCGACGTCAGGCCAATCGTGATGAAGATCCAGGTGAAGCTGTAGGTCGCGACGACGAGGAGTGCGACGGCGGCCGCCACGTCGCCGGCGTCGGCGTGGAGCCGGAAACCCACGATGAATGCGAGCGCGCCGGCGACAAACATTCCCCACAAGGTGAGCGCCGTGTCGGCGATCGAACGTCCGAACATCACCGATGACCGCGGGATCGGCAGCGAGCGGAGGCGGTCGTGGACGCCAGTGGTGGCGTCCTCGGCGACGCCTGAGCTCGCGGGCATCATTAGCCACAGGATCGCGGTTGCGAGGAAGCCGGGCACAAGGAAGTCGACGTAGTCGAGCCCTTGGCCGGGGTTGATGGCGCCGCCGAAGATGTAGCGGAACATGAACAGGAATAGTGCGCCCTGCACCGTTCCCAACATGAGCAGCTGGGGCGTCCGGAAGAACTGGAGGATGGTGCGCTTCGCGCTCTGCGTGGCCGAGGTCACGAAGTTGGCACCGGATGCACGCGTTGGCGTCGCGTGTTCGCTTCGGCCGACGGCTCGGGTTTCGGTGGTGGTCATGGCTGCTCCAGGAATCAGGCGGCGTCTGCCGCCGTTGACCGCGGGTCGGCGCCAGGGTCGCTCGGGTCGATGTGCGTGCCGGTGACGGCGAGAAAGACCTCGTCGAGGCTCGGTCGGCGCAGGCCCACGTCGTCTACTTCGATGCCTCGCTCGTCGAGCAGGCGGACGACGTCGCGCAACTGGTCGCCGCCACCTTCGACGCGAGCGGAGACGCGCTGAGCGTCGAGGTCCGTGTGCGGCGCCTCGGAGCCGATCCGTGCAAGCATCTCCTCGACGGCGGGAAGGTCAGCGCCAGACCGGGGGCGGACCTCGATTACGTTGCGGCCGACGTGGTCCTTCAACTCGTCGGGCGTCCCGTCGGTGATCACACGGCCGCGGTCGATGATCACGATGTGGCGAGCGAGCTGGTCCGCTTCCTCGAGGTACTGGGTCGTGAGCAACACATCGGTGCCGTCCGCCACCAGGCTCTGGATCGCACTCCACAGCTCCGTCCGGCCGCGGGGATCGAGCCCGGTCGTGGGCTCGTCGAGCAACAAGAGCTGCGGCCGCCCGACCAGGCTCGCACCCAGGTCGAGGCGGCGGCGCATACCGCCAGAGTAGGTACGCACGAGGCGGTCTCCGGCATCGGCGAGGTCTAGTCGCTCGAGCACGCGCGCCGCCACCGCGCGCGCGTCTCGCCGGCCCCGGCCGAACAACCGTGCCACCATCCGGAGGTTCTCAGACCCGGTCATCGCGGGCTCGACCGACGCGTACTGTCCCGCGAGGCCGATGACCTTGCGCACGCGCTTGGGCTCGGCGCAGGCGTCGACGCCAGCCACGCGAATCTCGCCGGCGTCGGGACGCAGCAACGTGGCGACGGCACTGACGAATGTGGTCTTGCCGGCGCCATTCGGGCCCAGCAACGCTGTGACCTGCCCGGACTCCGCGACTAGATCGAGACCGGCGAGGGCGTCGACGTCGCCGAAGCGCTTCTTGACCCCACGGGCTTCGATGATCGGCGTCATGATGTCTCCCTTAGACAGGTGTGGAACGGCCGACACGCACAGGACGGAATCCCCGACGCGAATGTGACACGCGGGTGCCGGATCCGTCCTCGCTGCCGAACGTCACATCCTGAACGGCCATCTCGTCCTCCTCCATAAGGGTCCGCACTCCCGCGAGGCTGAGGAGAGGATCGCCATGACGACTGCTGCGTTCGATCCCCGCATCGGCGACATCGCACGCACCGAGCACCGCCATCTCCTGGACATCGCGTTCCGGATGCTCGGTGACCTCGGCAGGGCCGAGGACATGGTCCAGGAGGCGTTCATCCGGCTCGCGCGCAGCAACCTCGACAGCATCCAGGATGCCCGCGGCTGGTTGGTGGTCGTCGTCGGACGCCTGTGTCTCGACCACCTCCGCTCCGCGAGCGCGCGGCACGAAGCCGCGATCGACCAGTCGTCCCTTGAGATCGCGACCGTTGCGTCAGCGCTCGCAAACGACGATGCAGACCCGGCCGATCGAGTGACGCTCGATGAGACCGTGCGTGCCGCGCTCCTTGCGGTGCTCGAACGCCTCACACCGCCCGAGCGAACCGCCTTCGTACTCCACGACGTGTTCCAATTGCCATTCCAAACCGTCGGCTCGATCGTCGGTCGCACACCGACCGCGTGTCGCCAACTCGCGAGCCGCGCACGCCAGCGCCTCCGTTCCGAATCGGCGCCCATCCGTTCGCACATCGAGCCCCCCGAGCATCGCGTTGTCGTGGAGCGGTTCATGGCGGCCGCCGCAGGTGGCGACCTCGGCGCGCTTATGCAGGTGCTCGATCCCAACGTGACGGCCGAGGGCACACGCGGTGGCGTCATCACCGCGGCTTCAGCCCCCAGCCACGGCCCCCAAGCCGTCGGTCGCCGCCTAATCAGCTACGTCGGGCCACAGAGCGCTACGGCACTCGTCTCCTCCTTCGTCAACGACCAGCCAGCCGTCCTAGTAACACGCGACGGATATATCGCCGTCGTTCTGCTCCTGAAGATTCGTGACGGCCTCATCGAGCATGTACACGCTGTCGGCGACCCGATCGGACTCTCGAAGGCCTCCAACTATTGACGCCACCGCGACACGCTCAGCCGCTCGACAACACGCACCCGAAGAGTTCGAACGGCCGTGCGGCATCCGCCGAGTGAGTCGGGAGTTAACCGCGCCTGCGTCGTGAAGTGATGCGCCGTCGGTCAGATGTGGTCGTGGTTACGCCGCGCGCCCGGCGACTGCGGCTTGCCAGTAGCGGCAACGGTCTGTTGTCGACGATGCGTTTCATGACGATGGTCGACGTGATGCGATGGATGCCCGGAAGGGTGGCCAGCTTCTGGTCGCGGAGCGACGTGTAGTCGGTCAGGTCGATTGCGACGACGCGCAGCAGGTAGTCCGGGTCGCCGAATAGCCGTTCGGCATGCCGGATCTCTGGTACCGCGGTGAGCGCGGCTTCGAAGGCGGCAATGGTGTCGGCGTCCTCGCGATCCATCGTGACATTGACGAGGGCCTCGAAGCCGAGGCCGATGGCGGCTGGGTCGACGACGGCTCGGTAGCCGGTTATGACCCCGCCGCGTTCCAGCTCGCGTAGCCGCCGGTGACACGGCGCTGCAGTGAGTCGCACTCGCTCGGCCAGCTCGGTCACCGTCAGACGGCCGTCCTCCTGAAGTTCAGCAAGAATCCTGCGGTCAATGTCGTCCATGCGCACAGAATATTTCAGGCATGACGCTTACGTGCCAACTGTTCGCAGGAATCTTTGGTCGCGGTTGCCATAGTCTGTCGCTGCCAGGCCCTCCATCAACGAGCGGCAGGGAAGTTCATCGATGCACGTCGTATTCAGCTTGCTGCCGCTGGTGGCGGCGACCCTTGCGGTGCCGCAGTTCCTGCCCCAACTCGTGCGACTGCGGCGCACTGGTCAGACGGCGGGCGTGTCCTGGTCATGGGCGGCGCTGACGAGCGTGAACAACGCGGCCTGGTTCGGCTATTTCCTGCTGTCGGGGTTTTGGACCGCGCTGGTGCCTGCCATCTCCGCGGCACTGCTAGCTGGAGCGCTGGCCGTGATGCTCGCCCGCCGCGGGGCTCCAGTTCCGCGCCGCGCCACGACGCTCACGCTGGCCTGGACCGCATTGCTGATTACCGCAGCCGGTTTGCTCGGCCGCACCGGTCTGGGCACGGCCCTAACCGTCGCCTTCCTGCTGCAGGTCACGCCGTCGGTGTGGACGGCCTACCGAGCCGAGGACACCACCGGTATCTCTGCGGGCACGTGGCTGCTCATCTTCGGGGAGCTGCTCTGCTGGGGCATCTTCGGCATCTACCAAACCGACCCCCGGCTCATCGTCCTCGGCTCGACCGGAGTCGCGGCCAGCCTGCTCATCCTTGCCCGGATGGCCGCACCGCACGCACCGGTCGCTGTGACGCCAGCGGCACCTCTACCTGTGGCCAGGGCCTCGTGCGAGCAGTCGCCGCCGGGCGCGACGATCGGGAGGCGCCACCGCGAGGTGCCGTCATCCCCGGACGTGATTGGCGACCCAACGTGACACGTCTCCGCCTCGACCGATCGGTGGCGGGCACTCGGGCATAACGTGTTCGATACCGCCGGATGGCTCGACTGCGGGGTGTACTGAACTGCGAATCGACCATCACCTCGGCGCATGTGGCCGCGGGGCGATCGTCCGCGTGAGTTTGAGCAAACCTCAAGG
>DATFRC010000288.1:0-41959 GCA_035263725.1 Jatrophihabitantaceae bacterium
TTTCAGGGTCAAACGAGGGTCATGATCTTGCCTTGTACACGCCCGAAATGCTAAAGGCCCCGGAATCTGGGGCCTTCGTTGTGGAGCTGAGGGGATTTGAACCCCTGACCCCCTCGATGCGAACGAGGTGCGCTACCGGACTGCGCTACAGCCCCGACTCGGGAGCCCCGGACATCCGGAGCCGATTGCCAAGGCTAGCAGGTGCGCCTTGTCCGAATCTCGCGTGCCGCGCAAGGATCCTCGCGGAAGCGGTCATGCCTAGCTTGCCCGGCGCTGCCCGCCGCTCTGGGCGAATGCCTCCTCTGCATAGAGCCCGGTCAGGTCGATCGTGTCGTGATCGTGCAGGGCAGGATCGTCGTCGTCGATGCGCACGGTTGAGTCGGAGGAGAGGGGCGCCTCAACCTCTTCAGTGACGTCCCAGCCGACCGGCCCGCGCGCGTTCGCCCGCATCTGCCGCGCTTCTCGGCGCTCGCGGTCGCGCAACACCTGGCTGCGCAGGAAATAGACGTAGCCGCCGAGTCCGGCAAGGAACAGCAGCGCGGGCACCCACAGCACTCCGCCCAGAACGGCGGCGAGCACCACGCTGGCGACGCTGCCAATGGTCAGGATGGTGAGCGAGCGCCGTCGGCGCGCCATCATCTGCATCCGGGCCGGCGACATCTCGGTGCGGTCGACGGGGTACATCAGCGCCTCCTCCGCGGCGGGAACGGGCCTGCGCATCGACGGCGCGAAGGCGGCGCGCGCTCCAGGCACGTACGGTTCGGGCCGCGGCTGGAACGAGCGCGGCGACGTCCGCGGGTCGGGGCCCCGCCGGACGGCCTGGCGTGTGTCGTCCACATCGGCGCGACGTGAGACGGCAGGGCGCGACAGGGCGACATGCCTGCGGGTGAGCGCCCGCATAGATCGGCCGAACTGCTCGACCGACCGTTCATGGGCGCGGTTATCGTGCCGCCGGACGATCATCGGCACAACCACGATCAGCCACAGGACGGCGAGGACGAGCACCGTCAACATCGGTGACGTCATCGCACCTCCAGTCACACCAGTAACAGGCTCACACACCGTAGCCAGGGCGACGACCAGCGTGTTGCACCTCGCCCGGCGTGTCGGCGCAGCGACGAGCAAGATCTCATGGCGGCATCGGCGGCAGCGTGCGCAGACGCGACAACAACGAGCGCCCGCCCAGTTCCTCGACGGTGATCGCGAAGGCGATGTGATCACGCCACGCGCCGTCTATGTCCAGGAACCGCTCGAAGTAGCCCTCTCGGCGCAGGCCCAGCTTATCGACAACCCGCAGGCTAGCTGCATTTTCGGGCCGGATGTCGACCTGAACACGGTGCAGTCCGACTCCGGTGAAACAGTGGTCGATCACCAGAGCCAGCGCAGTGGGGGTGATACCGCGCCCGGCCACCGCGGAGTCGATCCAGTAGCCGACCGAACAACCGCGGAGGGCGCCGTGGACGACGTTCGAGACGTTCATCTGCCCGACGAGGCGCGAACCGTAGGTGACGATGAACGGCAGCATCGTCCCCGCGCGTGCCGCCTTGCGAAGCGCGGCCAGTAGCGGTGGCCACGCCGCGATCGAATTCCGGTCCGCCCAGCGCAGCGACGAGGTGGCCTCCCAGGGCGAGAGCCACTCCTGGTTGCGCATCCGCACCTCGCTCCAGGCGCGCGCGTCCCGGCGGCGCGGCGATCGCAGCCGTACCGGGCCAGCGACCAGCTCGGCGGGCCAACCTGGATGAGCGACCATCGCTCAGCGCTGAGACAGCAGCAGCGGGATGACCGTCGTCCGCGAGCCCGCGACGACCTCGGTCACCGCCTCGTCGATCACGACCAGACAGTTCGCGGACGCCATCGCGGCGATCAGGTGTGAACCGGCGCCGCCGACGAAGGACACGCTGTACGTGTCGTTCGCTTCGCGATGCAGCACGCCGCGACGATACTGCCGAACGCCGGGCGGGCTCTCGACGCCTTCCAGCGCAACAGCCTGGACCGTGGCCCGCTGAACTTGGCGCTTGCCGAGCAGTTTGCGGATCGCCGGCCGGGCGAACACCTCGAAGGACACCAAGGCGCTGACCGGGTTACCAGGCAGGCAAAAGATCGGGACGCGATTGTCGCCGAGGTGGCCGAACCCTTGCGGCTTGCCCGGTTGCATCGCGACACGCAGGAACTCCACTGTCCCGAGCTCGGACAACGCCTGCTTGACGATGTCGAACGCGCCCATGCTGACGCCGCCGGTAGTGATCAGGATGTCGGCGCGCAGCAGCTGGCTTTCCAGGATGTCGAGCAGCTTGCTGTGATCGTCCGGGATGATCCCCGCCCGGTAGGTGTCCGCACCGGCGTCACGTGCGGCCGCAGCCAGCAGGTAGGAGTTCGAGTCGGGAACCTCGCCGAATCCGGGCTGCTGGCCCACCTCGACGAGCTCGCTGCCGGTCGAGATCACGACGACGCGGGGACGCGGCCGGACCAGCACCCGCTCCCGTCCGATCGCGGCGAGCAGGGCGATCTGCTGCGGGCCGATCGCCGCCCCGGAAGAGAGGGCCGGGGAGCCCGCCGGCAGGTCCTCGCCGGCGCGGCGCACGCTATCGCCGCTGTGCGCGGGCTCGGTGATCCTGACCCGGGCGAGGCCGCGGTCGGTCTTCTCCAGCGGGATGACGGCATCAGCCCCGGCGGGGACCGGAGCGCCGGTCATGATCCGCATCGCGAGCCCCGGCCCCATGCCATTGCGGCTCTTCGTCCCGGCGACAACGTCACCCACGACGGGCAGTTCGAGCGGATGCTGCTCGCTGGCGCCGCGGGTGTCGACGGCACGGACGGCGTAGCCGTCCATCGCAGAGTTGTCGAAGCCAGGCAACGGCACCCGCGTGACGATGTTCTCGGCGAGGAGCAACCCCTGTGCCTCCAGCAGCGGCAGCTCGATGGGCGCGACCGTGCCAATGCCGTCCAGCACCTTGGCCAGGTGCTCGTCGACCGACCGCATCGGTGGGTCATCCACCACTGCCTACTCCTCGCGCTCGAGCCCACTCACATAGTCGCGCAACCAGGCGGCGAACCGTGCGCCGAGCTCTGGATGGCGAGTCGCCCGTTCCACCACGGCCCGGACGTAGCCGAACGGCTCGCCCGTGTCATAGCGTTTTCCACCGAACACAACGCCGTGTGCGGGCATCCCCGCGCGCACAAGCCGGAGCATGGCGTCCGTCAGCTGAATCTCGCCCCCTGCGCCGGGCTGGGTGTCGCGTATCGCCGCGAAGATCTCTGGCGGAAGCACGTACCTTCCGAAGATGGCTAGCGTGCTGGGCGCCTGCTCCGGGGCCGGCTTCTCGACCAGGTCCTCGATCGTGACGACGTCCCCCTTGACTCCCGACGTCGCAACGCACCCGTACCGGCGAATCTCCTCACGCGGCACGTCCATAAGGCCTACCACGACGCCGCCGTGGTCGTCGTAGACACGCAGCATGCGCTCGAGCAGGTCGTCGTTCTCATCGATCAGGTCGTCGGGCAGCAGCACGGCGAGCGCGCCACCTGCGGCAAGCTCCTCACCGCGCGCCACGGCATCACCCAGCCCGCGGGGCTCGAACTGCTCGACCTCGTGGATGGTCGCGAGCTGCTCTGGCCGCCGGATCGCGGCGAGTGCGGCGTCGTCCTGCTTGGCGACGAGAGCGGCCTCCAGCTCCGGATGGGGCGCAAAGTATTCGGCGATCGCCCGCTTGGCCTCGTTGACCACGAGGATCACGTCGTTCAGCCCGCTGCGCGCGGCCTCCGCGACGACGTACTCCAGCGCCGGTGTGCTGACGATCGGCAGCAGCTCTTTGGGTACGACCTTCGTAACCGGTAAGAACCGCGTTCCTCTGCCGGCCGCGGGGATCAGGGCAGTGGTTACGCGATTACCTTGCATGCCCGGCAGACTAACGGCATGGGAACGGCGGACAAGACAGAGCTACGCGCGAAGCTGCTCGCGGCGCGCGCCGGGCTTGCCGCCGAGCGGATCGCTGAGGCGCGCGCCCAGGTACGCGCGCACGTTTTGGACCGTTCCGGCAGTGCCCGCCAGGTTGCCGCCTACCGTCCACTGCGTACCGAGCCAGGATCACTCGAGCTGCTCGACGCCCTGGCGGCCCGCGCCGTCGTACTCGTGCCGCTGCTGCGGGCAGACCGGGACCTTGACTGGACCCCATGGCCGACCGGCGGCGCGCTTAGCGTCGACGCGATCGCCGCCGTGGACCTGGTCCTGGCGCCGGCGCTGGCCGTTTCTGAGGGCGGGGTACGGCTCGGCCGAGGTGGCGGTTCGTATGATCGGGCTTTGGCCCGAGTGCCGTCCGGGGTGCCGATCTGGGCACTGATTTACGACGATGAGCTGGTCGACGAGCTGCCCCGCGACGACTGGGACGTTCCGGTGACCGGTGCGATCACCCCGTCGGGCTGGCATGATCTGCGTCCCTGAAACTGGACGGGAATGCAGCCGGCGCGCACCATAGTTAGCAGTCTTATTGGTAGAGTGCCAGCCCGGAGGACCGCGAACGATGCCCACATACCAGTACGCCTGCACGGACCGCGACTGCGGCAACCAGTTCGAGCTCGTGCAGTCGTTCACTGACCCCGCCGCGAGCACCTGCCCGGTGTGTGGGCAGCCGGTGCGCAAGGTGTTCGGGTCGGTAGGCGTCGTGTTCAAGGGTTCCGGCTTCTACCGGACGGACAGCCGGGCGGCGGCATCGTCCAGTGATGCCAAGGCTGATACGAAGCCAGCCACTGAGAAGAAGCCGAAGCCCGCCGCGACTGGTTCCGGTATCCCGACCAAGGCAGCGGCGGCCTCCTAGCCTCGCGCGACAGACAGGTCAAGCGGGCGATCCACAGGCCGTTCCCTTATCCACAGGCTCGAATTCCGAACTCCCGGCCTCGTCGGCATGCATTTGACTAACCGGCGTGCCGATCTCCGACTTTGCGCACCGACTGAATGGCTGGCCTCGACGCATTCTCGCCGGGTGCTGTCTGCTGCTCGCCGGCGCCGCGGCGCTGGGTGCACGCCATTCGGGCGACCCGCCCCGTACCGGGCATCCGGTGCTCGTCGCCGCGCGCGACCTCGCCGCGGGTACCCGGCTGTCAAGTGCAGACGTGCGGCTGCGCAGCTGGCCCGACGAACTGCGTCCGGCCGGCGCGTTCTCATCGGGCACCGACGTTGCCGGCCGCAGCCTGGCCGGCGCCGTGCGAGCCGGCGAGGCGGTCACCGAAACGAGGTTGTCGGGGCCGGGACTCGCCGCCGGCCTGCCGCCGACGCTGCGGGCAGTGCCGGTTCAGGTAACCGGCGGCGCGGCAGGGCTGCTGCATGCAGGTGAGTTCGTCGACCTGCTCGTCAGTGATCCTCCGGAGGCGGAGGGCGTCGCGCCACCTGCCGCGCACCTGCTCGCCGAGGCTGTCCCAGTCCTCGCCGTGACGCCGCCTCCCGCCGGGGCCGACTCATTCGCCATCGTGGTGGCTGTCGACGCGGCGACGGCGTTGCAGCTTGCCGCCGAATCAGGACGCACTCTTGTCGCGACGCTGCGGCACCCGCCCTAGAACAGGCTTTCGGGGGCTGCTGGCCTCCTGCGCGATCCGCCGAGAGGCGCGCCTCGTTCCGTGCCGCATCCGTCAATGTGAGGCACGATCTCAGTCCCCTAGCATCTGCCGCGGTGGCAAAAGCGTCACTCACAAGAACCGCTTAGGGGCGGCATTGTTCAGGGGCTTCAAGGACTTCGTCTTCCGCGGCAATATCGTCGATCTGGCTGTCCGTTCGTCATCGCGACCGCCTTCGCGAAGGTGGTTGACACGTTCGTCAGCGCGATCGTGACTCCGGTCATCAACGCGTTTCCGGGCGCGAGCGTCAATGGCTGGGGGTTCTCGCTTCGCGGCGGTGCACTCAAGGCCAAGACCTTCGTCACGTCTCAACGCTGATCAACTCGCTGATCGTCTTCGCGCTTACGGCCGCGACCATTTACTTCCTCCTAATTGTGCCGAACCAGAAGACGCGGATGCGCCGGGGCGTGCCGCCGGCACCGCCGACCGAGGTGGACCTCCTAACCGAGATCCGCGACTTGTTGAGCGCTCAGCAGGCTGCCCGCAGCACGCCCTGATGCGGCCTGCGTGGGTGGCGCCGATCATTCGTGGTGCGGTGGGCGCTCGCGGTCGTACCAATCGCGGTCGCGCTGATCAGGCTCCGGTTCCCCCCAACCCGCCTCGTGTTCGTCGGCCGGTCGATCGGGCAGCGGCGGCCGTTCCTCATCGTTGGGATGTGTGCTGCGTGTGAGGCGGCGCGATCGATCCATGACGCCATTGTGGCCAGCGTGATTGGATGGGAGTGCGGTGCTCGGCATTTTCGTGTGTGGATCGGCCGAGGGGAGATAACGCCATGGTGGATCAAGAGCGGGTCACCGGACCAACAGACGACCAGGCAGGTAAGGCCGCCAAGCTGGGCGGGCAAGCCTTTGACAAGGCGACCGCGATGGCCGGCCAGCTAGCGCAGAAGGCGGGCCCTGTCGCCGGGCAAGCGCGCGACAGGACCGTCGAGATGGCCCACAAGGCGGGCCCCGTTGCCGGGCAAGCGCGCGACAAGGCCGTCGAGATGGCCCAGAAGGCGGCTCCCGTCGCCGGTCAGGCCCGCGACAAGGCGGTCGAAATCGCGCACAAGGCTGCCCCCGTGGCCGCGCAGGCCCGCGATAAAGCCGTCGAACTCGCGCACAGGGCAGGCCCGGTCGCCGCGCACGGCGTCGAGACGACGGCGCGCAAGCTCGACGAGCTCACGCATGGCAAGTACTCCGACCAGCTGAAGTCGGTCAGCACCATGATCGAGCAAGTGCTGGCTCCGAACGGCCGGAGCAAGCCTGGCGACGACGCCTCACAGGACTGAGCTATCGCGGCCACTATCCGGTTCTGGGCGGGCGCGCGCAGGGCAGCGGGTCACCCTGAGGAGTCCACGCACGCGCCCACCCTCGGCATACTTCGCGACGAACTTGCCGGCAGGCCCTCGTTGGCCCGCGTCGTCGCGGTGGCGACATTCCTCGTGGACGGTCAGGTCGCCGCCGACGACACGCCGCTGCCACCCGAGGCCACGGTCGACGTGCTGCCACCCTTCGCCGGCGGCTGACCCAACACCCACCCGGCGATGTCACGTCTGGGCGCGGGCCGAGACCTCATTGCACGTTAGGGGCAGTTCACCCACTCATCGGTGCCGTCGTCGAACACCTGCCGTTTCCACACCGGGAGACGCTGCTTCACCTCGTCGACGAGCCGGGCGCACACGTCGAACGCCTCGCCACGGTGCATCGAGCTCACCGCGGCGACGAGCGCGACGTCGCCGACCAGCAGCTTCCCGACTCGATGACTCACCGCCACCCCGTCCACGGACGGGAGAGCCGCGAAGCGCTGGGCTACCTCACGCAGCACCTGCTCGGCCGCCGGGTAGGCCTCGTATTCGAGTTCGACCACCCGCCGCCCCTGATCGACATCGCGCACCACGCCGCAGAACACGACGTGCGCTCCGGCTGACGTGCGCGTGACAGCACGCTCATGCGCAGCGACGTCTAACGGCGCGGCCGAGACGCTCACAAGCAACTGCTCCGACGCGATCATGCGCTCACACCCCGCCTCCCGGGCGGTGGTCGCCGCCCGCCAGCTGATCCAGCACGTGGCCCAATAGCGGGGCCAGCACGGCCATGCCGTCTCGCACACCGCCTGGCGAGCCGGGCAAGGTAACGACGAACGTGGCACCGATGGTGCCGGCGACCCCCCGCGACAGCACAGACGTCGGTATCCGCTCGTGCGACGCAAGGCGCAGCACCTCTGCCACGCCGGGCACCTCCCGGTCGAGCAGCACGCGCACCGCTTCAGGCGTCACGTCGGTCGGCGCCAGCCCGGTGCCACCGGTCGTGATCACTAGCCGGGCACCGCCGTCCACCGCGGAGCGCACCGCGGCGCGGATCGCGTCCACGTCGTCCGGCACGACAACCCGGGTTCCGACCGAACAGCCGACATCCACCAGCAGCGACGAGAGCAGTACGCCGGAATCGTCGGCACGCTCGCCGGCGGCGGACCGGTTCGAGCACGTGATCACTGCGGCGGGGACCGTCGTCATCCGTCCCGCCGCCACTGGCCGCTGCGCCCGCCGGACTTCGCTAGCAGCCGGACCTCGCCCAGCACCGCCGACCGATCCACTGCCTTGATCATGTCGTAGAGAGCTAGCCCTGCCGTGACGACTGCGGTGAGCGCCTCCATCTCGACACCGGTGCGGTCGGCCGTGCGGGTCGTCGCGGTGATGTCCACGGTGGACTCGCCGAGCTGCACGTCGACGGTGACCCCGGAAAGCGCTATGGGATGGCACAGCGGCACCAGGTCGGGGGTGCGCTTCGCGCCGGCGATGCCGGCGATGCGAGCGACTGCCAGGGCGTCGCCCTTGGGTAGCGCATCCCGGCGGAGCAGATCGATCACCTCGGGTGTCGTGGTGAGCCGTCCCGCGGCGACGGCCTCGCGCGTCGTAACCGCCTTGGCCGAGACATCGACCATGCGCGCGGCGCCGCTCGCGTCGACGTGCGTCAAATTCATGCCCTGAGATTAGCGCCGCCGCGATCTCGGCTGCCTCGTCCGGCAGCCCGTCTCGGGAGCGTGGCCCGTGCCGCCACGAGCCCAACCCCGTCAGCTGAACCTTGGCCGGATGCGCGTCGTCAAGGTCGGCGCCTCGGCAACTGCCTCCTCGTCGTGCCGATACCCTGAGCCGTGTGCCCCCGTAGCTCAGGGGATAGAGCGCCGGACTCCTAAGCCGGGCGTCGCTGGTTCGAATCCAGCCGGGGGCACCCTGTGATGTGTGTGCCTTCGGTTGAGGGCTCTCGTTCGGCCTTCGGCTGATGATTGACAGTGTTTCGGCTGATGGGTGACGGTGTTCGGCTGATGGCCGACAGCTGCCCTGACACTTGTCGAACTACTGTTCGATCTCGGCGATCGGGGCGCGACTAGCTCCTGCGCCAGGTGTCCTCTAGCTCCTGAATCTCGTACGCCTCGCGCAGCAGGGCCTGTGTCCGCTCAAGCTCGTGCCTCAGCGCCGTGATCTTCTCCGCAGGCCAGCTCTCGGCCTCTGCCGCCGCGATGGTTTTGGTGAGCGACCGGATGACCCGCTTCAGCGATTGGATCATCTCGTGCCACTCGCCCAGCGACTCCTCGCCCATCTCCGACATTTGCCCGCCGTTAACCTCTCGGGTCATTCTGGCTGGTTCGCGGCTTCGCTCGCGCCTGCTGAGGCATTCAGATGCCGGATGAGATCGTTGTCGTAGGCACCGTTGTATTTTGCGATCGCATTCTCTGTAGCCTGCATGAATCCTGGCCAATATTTGGACTGACCGGGCGCGCTGACCAGCGTCCAACCCGCCGCGAGAAGTTCTGTTTGCAGATCGCGGTAAAGGTTCCACCGATCGCCGAACCGGAACAAGCCGAGCACGGCGGTGCACACCGCCGCGACAAGACTCAGCGAGAAGGTGCACCAACGGACGGCCGTTCCGCCAGCCCCGGACAAGTTGAGCCCGACCAGGGCCGGGACGATCACCGCGGACAACGTGGCAACGACCCGGAATGTGTAGAAACGCCGACGGCTACGCTCGACTCGGCAGGACGCAAGGTAGACATAGGTGGTCCAGCGACCGGTCCAGTAGGCCTGCCGACTACCGGTCTCTAGTACGTCTGCCAGAGCGGACCGCATCGCGACGATCTGGTCCCGGACGCCCTGGCCGCTCGCCCGCCACCTCCAGCGCTCCCACACTTCACTCTCTCGCCGGCTCGAGTCTTCCAATTGGACGGACTCGTCCCGCAGACCAGTCGGTGATTCGCGGCGTAGGGCGGTCATATCAATATCTATCGCACTCGAGCGACGCTCGGGCAGCGCGACGCGCAGCACGCCGGAATGCCGGTCCGCGCACCATTTGCAGCCGGGTACGCTCCTTTGATGAGCTCTGTGATCGTTCGTGTGGACAGGCGTGCCGCATTTGCCTAGAACGCCTCATGGTCTACGCCGGCTCGCGAAGAGTGCTGTCGCACCGGTAACAACGAATCAGGCTGGCTAGCATCGCGACCCCCCAGGACGCCAACTGGCGAACATGTTATTCCCTCGGCGGCAACATTTACAGGCCTGATGCCGTGTTTGGAAGGTTGCCTTGTAGGGATCTCAACGCGATATCGGCGGCCGATTTGTCTTTCCAACCGCTGGAAAGCGGACCACTATGCGCGAAGGCAGTCGGGTTCAACGCAACTGATGTGCGGCAACCAGGTTGCAGCGTTGGCAATGATTTGGCGTAGCTTCTCGAAATGCCGCTTCTTGTGGTCGTTAATGCGAGCGACATTGGCAACCATGGAGGAGCTTGGCGGCTTGGATGGTGTGGTGAGCGCGGGGTCGAGCCAGTCAGCGACGTGCTGGGAGCCCAAACGACGGCAGGCCCTCGCGGTTGCGAGGGCCTGCTGCGGCTGGACAGAGTTGGGTCAGTCGGCCGGGCCGGTGGCCAGGGTGAGCGATGCACTGCGCGACTGCCCGGAGGTATCCGTCCAGGTGATGGTCACCTTGGTGCCCGGCTTGTCGTTGGCGAGTGCGTTGTGCAGGTCGGTTGCCGAGCCGACCGGCGTTGCGTTTACCGCGGTGATGACGTCGCCGGCGGCAAGCCCGGCCGCGGCAGCCGGCGAGCCGTCGAGCACCGACTGGATCTGCGCACCCGAGGCGCTCGCCGCCGGGTTGCCGAGGCCGTTCGCCGAGGAGTCAGCGATCGAGACGCCCAGGAACCCCGGGTAGCCCTGGTGGATCGTGCTGTTATGCACGCCGGAGGCGATCTCGCGGGCGAGGTTCAGCGCCTTGTTGATCGGGATCGAATAGGCCTGCGACGCGGCTGATGACTGCGACGCGGCCTCGGCGGCGGTATCCATGCCGACGACCTCGCCCGTGGAGTTGTAGAGCGGCCCACCCGAGTCACCGGCCTGGATCGGGGCGTTCGACTCGATCATCCCCGTCAGCTGCTCGGCGTTTTGACCGTTATCGTCAGTGGCGGTCAATGACTGGTTGAGCGCCTCGACGGTGCCTGAGGCCTGGGTGAGCGTCCCGGTGCCGCCGGCGTTGCCCACGCCAGTCACCGCATCACCAACCGAGACCTTCGACGAGTCGCCCAGCTTCGCGGTTTGCAGGCCGGAGGCGTGCTGCAACTGGATCACCGCTACGTCGTCGGTCGGGTCCGTACCGACCACCGTGGCGGCATAGGTCTTACCCGTCGAGACGACGGTCACCGAAATGCTGGTGGCCCCGTCCACGACGTGGTTGTTGGTGAGCACCTCGCCGTCGGAGCTCAAGATCATGCCGGTTCCGGCAGCCTGCGCACCCTGGTACTTCAAGACCGTGTTCACATCGACGACGCCCACCTGCTGTGCAGTGGTGGCGGTCGTGCCGCTGCCACCGGATGAACTGCCGCCGAACGGGTTGCTGCCGCTCCCCCCAAATGGGTTGCTGCCGCTTCCTCCGAACGGGTTGCTGCCGCTCCCCCCAAATGGGTTGCTGCCGCTCCCGCCGAACGGGTCGCCACTCCCGCCGAACGGGTCGGTGGATCCCGAACCGTTCGACCCCGAACCGGCGGACCCGGATGCGCCCGATCCGCTGGATCCCGGGTTGGACGTCGCAGGCAACGTCTGAGCCCGCAGCCCGGTACCCGAAATGATGCTCGAGTGTGAGCCGAGCTCCATCCCGGCCGCGATGCCGGCCGCCGACAATGCGCCGACCACACCGGCCGCGACGAGGACCCTGCCCTTGTTGCGCTTCGGCCGCGGTGGTTGTGGCGGCTCCGGGTACTGCAGCGGCAGCCATGGCTGGTACGGCTGGTCGAACTCGGTCGGCTCGGACATCTCTCTCCTTCAGGCAGCGACGGCCCGCGCCGTCGCTACTAAGGAAGCCCCCGAAACCCCAACCAACACTGAGGATTGACAAGGCGCCCGCTGAGAATGCTTCGCGCGCCCATGACCGCGATAGCAGATGAGGTCGCCGAGGAGCCCGGTTGCACCGGTTCGAACGGTAGGAAACGGGCGGCGCTTAGGCCGACATTAACGCCCTTGGTGCGCCATGGCATCGATGGCGACCGTGGCGGCGAGCACCACCACCGGATCATGGCCGGGCGCGATCTCGACGCCGTACGTATCGGCGACGCGGAACCACTTCTTGGACACGGTCGCTATTGCGGTGTGCCCGTCGTTGAACGTGTACTCGTGGTCGAGGATGTTGCCTTGCACGTCCAGGTCCGGGCCGTCACCGATCTTGACCACCCAGCGGTCGCGAAACGGCGTGATGAGGGCCTTCTTCACCATCGCCAACCCGTGGCCGTCAGAGTCCTCGATCTCCATGGTGTCCTTGATCCGGGCAACCCTCTCCTGGATCTTCGCCAACTCACGCCCGCCGGGGTCTTCGAAGATCAAGGTCTTGCGCAGCCGAAGTGCCTTGCCGTCCACCTTGTAGACGCGATCCCCGCGGTCGGATTCAATCCAGAAGTCATCACCGATCGACATGAGACGTTGGCGCATCTTGTAGTGCACCTGTTCCCCGGCTCCGCTGCGCTCCTCCCGCCGTTCCTGCCGTCGTTCTTCTCGCCGACCTCGCAACATGGCAGCCCCCTCCGTTCGATCGACGAAACTCAGTCTCAACACCAAGAGCCGGCCGAGCATCATCCAGGGCGGGTGATGGAGTGTGACGCTTGCTCCGGGCAGCCCGACCTCAGTCCATGCCTAGATGACGCCGAGCCCGGACAGGCCCGTCAGCAAGAACCAGGTGCCGAAGACGAGACTGAAGCCGATGACGACGCGTCCCCTGTTTCGCTGTAGCCATTGCTCCCAGGACTCGAACAGGACCGCGGAGCTTTCCGGAGCGATGACTTTGATCGCAATCAGGGTGAACGGGATCGCCGCCGCGAATGCCACGTAGACCGCGTAAGTGAGTACGCCGGCCTGGACGGTGATGCCGGCTTCGCGAATCGCGCCGACGACGCCGAGGCTGAACACCCAGAACTTCGCGCTGATGAGGACCAGGCCGATGCCGACCAGGAAGGCACGCGGAGCAGAGATCGACCGCGCTTTGTCGATCCACTTCGGCGGCGGCGCGTCGGGGTCTTCGTCCGCGAGGGCCTGCTGGACGGCAGTTGCGTAGAGCAAGATCGCAAGGACGATGAGAACCCCTGACTCGACCGGTCCCGCGCCGTCGGAGCTGTTGCGCTGGGCGATCGCGTCGCCTGGCAGCAGCAGCGTGAGTAGTAGTCCCTGGATCGCCCGCAATACGGTGAGCCCGGCGACGAACGCCGATGCGACCAGCACCGCGCCGCGCGGCCGTTGTAGCAACAGCAACGTGATCAAGGTCTGGACCGGGGTGACGGCACTGCCGACGATGAACGGCAGCAACGTCAACCACATTCCGTTCACGTCCTAATCGTGCACATGACAGGCTGACCGGCATAGAGCCCCGCCTGCCCGTTGCGCGTCAAGATCGATTACCGATCTCTTCGGCTTGACCGATAGCCGGTGTGGGGTAGAGGTCCGGATCCTCGTCCACGAACTGGTTCGCCATGCTTGTCAATGCGCGGTTCAGCAATTCATCGTCGGCCGCGCCCCAATCGCTGAGCTCACGCGCGAGCCAGTCGCGGGTTGCACCGCTCAGCTTGTCGACCTCGACGCGGCCCGCCTCAGTCAGCTCGAGGTGGCTGTCGTCCCCGCTGAGATAGCCGCGGTCGCGGGACGCCTGGAACGCCGGTTCCAGCACCGCCGCGGGGACGCGCACGCGCCGGCTGATCGTCTCGAGGTTCGCGCTGCCAAGTACGCGGGCGCGAAGGTGAACCTGACCGACACACCACCCGTCGGCCACGCCCAGCGTCGTTTGCGATTCCTTCCAAATGATCGGGATGACCTCTCTGCCCTTGCGCTGGAACACGCGGGAGATAGCCACTTGAAGGCTATTCGCGCTATCGGCCGTTTCGGGCATGCCGAATCCCTCGCCCACGTCGGCTGCGCCGGCTCGCGCTGTTTCACGAAGCGGCACTTCCTTGAGGAACAACGCCAGTACGAAAGCAACGCAGGCGACCGGTACCGCTGCGAGGAAGACGACGTGGATCGCGTGTGCGTACGCATTCACGATCGGGGCGATCTGGCTGCTGGGCAGCGCATGCAATGCGGACGGCGTGCTGACCACACGTGGGTCCACGCCGGGTGATGCGGCGATCGCAGCAGGCAGCCGGTCGTGCAACACGTTGGTGTAGACGGCGCCGAATACCGCCGCGCCGAAGGAGCTGCCGAGAGTTCGGAAGAAGGTCACGCCTGAGGTGGCCACGCCAAGATCGCGGTAGTCGACGGTGCTCTGCACAATAATCGTCAAGACCTGCATGCACAGCCCGATTCCGATTCCGAGCACGATCATGCCCAGCGCCATTGACCAGAACGGGGTGTGGGCGTCCAGGCGAGAGAGCAGGAACAACCCGAGAGCCATGACCGCCGACCCGACGATCGGAAACACCTTGTAGCGGCCGGTGCGACCCACGATCGAGCCCGAGATAACCGAGGTCACCAGTAGGCCGGCCACCAGTGGCAGCGTCTGGACACCTGACGTGGTCGCCGATACGCCCTTCACGTATTGCAGGTACGTCGGCAGAAACGTGATCGCGCCCAACATTGCGAACCCGACGATGAAGGCCAGCGCCACACTCACCGAGAACACTGACGACCGGAACAGGCGCAGCGGCAAGATGGGGTCGGCGGCCCTGCTTTCGACGAGAACGAAGAGCGCCAGGGCGACGACGGAGCCCACAAAGATACCGATGATCGTCCCGGACGCCCACGGGTACTCCGTGCCGCCCCACGACAGGCCCAGTGTGAGGCCGGCCGTACCCAATGACACGAACACGATGCCTAGGTAGTCGATCACGTGACGCGTGGTCGCGCGCGTGTTTGGGATCGTCGCCGCGGCGAGGACGATGACGCCGATACCGATCGGCAGGTTGATGTAGAACGCCCACCGCCAGGACAGGTGATCGGTGAACAGGCCGCCCAGCAGTGGCCCGATTACCGTCGTGACACCGAAGACGGCTCCCAACGCGCCCTGGTACTTACCGCGCTCCCGCAACGGGATGACATCGGCGATCAATGCAGTGGCCGTCACCATTAAGCCACCTGCGCCGAGGCCTTGCACGGCACGCCAAGAGATCAACCAGAGCATGTCCTGCGCGAAGCCGCATGCGGCTGATGCAATGACGAACATGGCCGCCGAGAATTGAAACACGGTCTTACGGCCGAACAAATCACCGAATTTGCCGGCGAGTACGGTCGCGATTGTGTCCGCCAACAGATACGAGGACACGACCCACGAGATATGGCCCGCGCCGCCGAGATCCCCGACAATCGTCGGGAGTGCGGTGGACACGATGGTCTGATCCAGGGCAGCGAGAAGCATGCCGAGGAGCACTGTGACGAATACCAAGTTCATCCGGCGGCGATCGACAGCAACAGTCGGTGCCGGTGCCGGCGCCACGCCGACAGCCAAGATCACCACCACCCGACACGCTGCTGCTATCGCGTCTGCGGTGCGTAGTATCGCGCACGCTGATCGGCAGCGGCGGTATGACCGTCAGTCGGGTGCGCGCTACGCGTCGCGGCAGCGGGCGCCTGGACGGGCTGCTATTGCATGGCGGCCAGTTGCTTGACGAAGGCTGCGGCTCGCGGCACGCCCCAGCCGGTTGTCGCGTCGTACCCGTTCGTGGTGGCGTAGCCGGCCACGGCCACCTGCCAAATCTGGTTGTCTTGCAGGTCGCCGGCCGACTTGGCCACCGATCCGCCGCCGATCACCGTTCCGGGGAAGGTTGTCGGCGCCGAACCGTAGTGCTGCGGCGTGATGTCTGTGTAGGCCGTCGCACCAACACCCTGGTAGAGCACCGGGCTCAGGAATCCGATGGGAGTCTTGCCCGCCGACGCGCGCGCCGCGTTGACCAGTGCGACGAGGCCGGCGGTCTGTAGGCTGGCGGCGGACGTCCCTCCGACGGTGGTCCAGCAGCCGGTGGTGTCGGCGCAATTGAATTCCGGGTACGCAGTGATGTAGATGTCGACGCTGCCGTTGACCGCAGCGTTCCATGCGGTGTCGGGGACAAGACGGTGATCCCCATACCCGGGGTCGACGTCCTGCTGCCAGGGCGGACGCGGGTAGATGACGCTCGCGCCGCCACCAGTAGCTCCGCCACCCCCGCTGGGCGCCACGAGCCAGGACTCGTTCCAGACTGCCTCGCTGTTCCCACCGTCCGTCCATTGCCAGTAATCGGGGTTGAAGTCACCGGTATCGGTGAAGGCATCATTGCTGATCGGATTCCACGTCCAGCCATACTGCAGCTGGGTTCCGCCGACCGCGACCACGTAGGGTGAGCTCGCCGGCCACCACACCGTCGGGAACGAGTAGAAGCCACTCCTGCCGGCCTGCTTGCTGTGGCCCCGACTGCCGTAGTCACCCGAGGCGGCGAAGAAGTTGTCGTGCTTGGCGAGGCCGGCCTGGAACACCTCGTCGAACCGCGCAGTCTGCCCCGCCGCAGCGCCGCTGAAGGTCTGCTCGGGGACAGCCAGCGACATAGAGAACAGCGTTCCGGGCGGCGTGGCGTCGATCTCGTCGGAGATCGCCTTGAACAGATTGGGAAACCCCTGCACGCCATAGGTCTCCGCCGGAGGCACCGCCAACAGCACAATATGCGCCAGCGGCGCTATCGCATATGCCCATTCGATGTCGAGGCTGGACTCGAACGACCAGAATGCCGCGGCACACGGCCCGGACTGGCCGCTGCTGTTGCAGGTGTTGTGGAATTGCGGATTCCCCTGTGGGAATACCTGCTCGAAGTCGGGAGCCGGCAGAGCAGGAAAGAACGTGTCATGGAAATGCTGCAGATCAGCCTCCGCGGTCGGACTGCCATACGCGTCCACGAGCACAATCGTCTGACCCTGCCCATAGTTCGGGACGTTATGGCCGGCTACGGAAATCGCCGCGACCGAATCGACGCCGTATGCGGCCCGAATCTGCTGCGGCGTGTAGCAATGCAGCCACGAGACGGGCGAGCCGTCGGGCAGCACGCATGCTGTCGACGCGTCCTGATGCGCGGTGATAAGCCCTGCGGTGCGGGGCATGCCGATCACCTGCCCGGAGAAGCCCGTGTTCGTCTGCGTCGATGCCGTCGGCACCGCTCCTACTCGAGCACTTACCGACGCCACCACGACCGCGGCCACCGCCACCGCCACCAGCCAGAGCTTGCGCATGGCGCCACAACCTTCCCGTTTGCGATGTTCCGGCGGTCGACGATCACCACGCATACGCGCTGCGACGGTCCGCGAACGATCCTCCGAACGGCGCACCAGACCCGGCAAGCTCTTACAAAATCCGGTAAACGTCGCGGCTAGGAACCGAGCAGGTCGACGAGCTCGGCCCCGCGGGCGCTGCGGCTGACCCAGACCGACTGACCGTGCCGCTCCCGCAGGATCAGGCCGGCTGCCTCGAGCCGGTCGCAGTGATAGGTCGTCATCCGCGGGCTGCACGCCGTGGCCGCAGCCAGCTGCCCCATGCTGACCGGTCGACCCACCGCCCGCAGCAGGTCGGCCCGCATCCGGCCCAGCACTCCACTCAGCGGATCCGCGTCCGCATCCCCGTGTGTCACCCCGTGTTCTTCGAAGGACGCCTGCCCCGGCACCGGGTACGCGATATACACGACATCGGGCAAGTCAAAGCCGACCAGCACCCCGCCGCGGCCGGTGATCGTCGGCACGAGCGCCAACCGCCGCCCACCAAGATCGAATGAGGCCTCGCGTGCGGCCGGCACCCAGAACACCCCGTTCTCATAGCGCATCCGTGGGTGCAGCGTGTTCAGCAGCACGTCGGTGCAGCCGCGGACCACAGACGCTCCCACCCGGCGTGCCTCCAGGTCGAGCAACACCTGCGCGCGCTGCCACCTCGGCGAGAAGACCGGCAACGCGTCCAGCGTCGCCGCCGCGTAAGCGTCCAGCCAGTGGCGGGGCGCATCGACTGCCGGGAGCCACGCCGGCGGCAACACCTCGCCGAACGTACGCGCCATGTCGTCGAGCACGGTGTCGTCCGGTATCTCACGCAGTCGCTGTACCTGCTCATCGACCGTCACATCGACAAGCGGAGGAATCGGCGTCACCGCGACATCGGGAAACACCCGATGCGCCGACGCGAGTAGCGAGGCCAGCGCGAAGCGCCTGGAGGCACGCACCGACGCTCGGGCCGCGCGTGCCGTGCGTCCGACAGCGGATGACGAGGCTCGCGCCGTCAACAGCAAGACCAGCGACAGGTGCGGCGACTTCACCAGCGCGAGGTTCACCGCAGCGGGATCCCCGAGCCGCAGCCGATACCGCTGCCGCCCATCAACCGTCACTCCACGCCCCCAATGACACGGCAGCAACGAGCAACATTGGTCACGATCGTCTCATGCGAAACGGGACCGGGACGCGAGGCCACAGTCCCGGACGGTGGTCACCGCAGCGCGATGAGCGCCCCGACCGCGAACCCGGACGCTGCAAGCCACAACAGTGTCGGCAACACGCGCCACCACATCGCTCCTCCTCAGGCCGTGTAGATGTCACCGTCGCGAACGATGACTGCGATGGGCGGCAGCGGCCGCGGGGCGGGTCCGGCCAGAACCGCTCCGGTCTGGGCATTGAAGCGGCTGCCGTGGCAGGGGCAGCCGATCACGCCGTTGTGTACCGAGCTGACGGTGCAGCCTTGGTGGGTGCACACCGCCGAGAACGCGTGCACCGTGCCGTTGCTGCCGCGGGTGAGGACGATCGGAGCGCTGGTCAGGATCAGCCCGCCACCCACGGGTACCTGCGCGAGGCCGGCGAGACGGCGACCTTGCGTCGGCGCGGCTCCGTAGCCGTTCGCGGCGGTGGTCGGACCCTTGGCGCGCGCCGCAGAGCTATTGCGCGCGACCAGGTACCCCGCGATTCCGGCCGCCAGTGCCACGCCCAGCCCGCGCAGCGCGGAGCGGCGGCTGAATGTGAATACGTCGGACATGACCCGCCCGCTCACGTCAGCGGAAGTCCGGATCGGGTGAAAAACCACACCGCGGCGGTCAGCCATGCCAACACCAGCAGTGCCAGCACGCTGCCGCCCAGCAGCGGTATTACCCACTTCGGCGCATTCCGGAGCCGCAACCCGAGCATCTTTGCGCTATATGCACCGTAGAACAGACATCCAGCCACGCTGTGCACAAATACGCGCGCGTTGGCAGTGCCGAAGCCCAACGCCCACAGGCAGTGAAACGCCACCGGGATCGTGAGCACGAACGCGGCACTGCCGCTCCAACGGTGCGCCACCGCCACCCACTGGGAAGCCGGCCCCACGACCGGCAGTCGCCCCCACATCCACAACGCAGTAACGAGCTGCACCACGAGCAGCGCCACCGCTGCGGTGCTCAGCCACACCTTCATTTGCAGCATGCCTGAGAACCCGAGGGTGAAGAGCGGGCGCCCGCTTGGTGTATGCGCCTTCGCGTAGACACCGAGCGAAACCGCGACCGCCGCGCCGACGAGCAGCATCGCTACAAGAGCTCCCCGCTGTGCTCTTGCAGCCGACGCGTCCCTCCGCACGGCCGACATCACGCATCAGTCTCCTGCCCCGGACCTCGGCCCGCAATTCCCAAACTCGTCCGGGCGTCTCGGCGCGGGCACGCCTGGACACACGGACAACGGGCGAGAGATCGGTGGGAGGATGTCAGCCATGACTGCGCGGAGGACGTCCTCGGGGCAGACGGCTGGGACGCACCCGAGCCGCGAGGAGAGCGTCGCGGCGGGCAAGGAGGCCCGGCAAGGTGCGCCGCTCCAAGCGCATCGCGACCTGCCGACCGACGCCTCGCGAGATCCGGTCGGTCTGATCCTCGGCCAGGACAAGTCGCGGGTGCCCGAGCTTGTGCCGGTACGGCACGGGCGAATGCTCGTTTCTGCGTTCACGTTTTTCCGCGGCGCCGCGTTGCCGATGGCCGCGGACCTGGCCCGCACCGTCTCCTCGGGGCTGCGGGTGCAACTCTGCGGCGACGCGCACCTCGCGAACTTCGGCGCATTCGGTTCGCCCGAACGCCGACTGGTCTTCGATGTCAACGACTTCGACGAGACCCTGCCAGGACCGTTCGAGTGGGACGTCAAGCGGCTCGTCGCCAGCATGGCGGTCGCCGGACGCGACAACGGGCTGGCGACCAAACGCCGGCGTACGGTTGCGCTGGCCACCGGTTCGGCATATCGCACGGCGATGCAGCAGTTCGCTGCGATGCCGCTGATGGATGTGTGGTACTCGCGCTTCGACGTCGAGGACGCGATCAACCAGTTCCGGTCCGTCCTGCCGAAGAAGGCACTACGCACCAGCGAAGCGCAGGCGGACAAGGCTCGCACCCGGGACAGCACTCAGGCGGTCGCGAAGCTGACAACGGTTGTCGACGGGCAGCGCCGCATCGTCAGTGATCCGCCGCTGATCGTGCCGATCGAAGAACTCGCCGCCCACCTGGACATCGACCGCGTCTACAAACTCATCCGGGGCCTGACCGATCGCTACGTAAAGACCCTGCCGCCCGACCGCCGTACGCTCGTCGAACGGTTCCGGTTGACTCGGGTCGCCCGCAAGGTCGTTGGCGTGGGCAGTGTCGGCACCGAAGCGTGGATCCTTCTGCTGGAACCCGACGACGGCGTGGATCCGCTGCTCTTGCAAGCCAAACAGGCCAACCCTTCCGTGCTCGCCCAGTATCTCGGCGCGAGCGAGTACGCCAACCAAGGCGAGCGGGTCGTCGTCGGGCAGCGGCTGATGCAGGCCGCCAGCGACATCTTCCTCGGCTGGACTCGGTCCGCGCTGCCCGGCCAACACGCCGACGACTACTACGTGCGCCAGCTGCGAGATTGGAAGTACGCCGTCCCGATCGAGCGCTTGGACGACTCGTCGATGGCCACATACGGCCGCATGTGCGGCTGGACGTTGGCCCGCGCCCACGCCCGCACCGGCGACCGGATCGCGATCGCCTCCTATCTCGGCAACTCTGACAAGTTCGATCAGGCCCTCGCCGACTTCGCCGAAACCTACGCCGACCAGACCGAAAAAGATCACGCCGCCCTCGCCGACGCGGTGGCGTCCGGCCGTGCCAGCGCCCTTGCCGGCGTCTGAGCCGACTCGCACCGCCGATTACCAGGGAAGACTGCCGTCGGCCTGGAAGTAGCCGCCGGTGGGATCATCGGGGCCGAACTGCGCGATGCGCGCGATCACCGCAGCGCCCTGCTCCACCGTCTGCCGGCCGGTGTTCCAGTTCAGGTCCGTCTTGGTGAAGCCGGGCTCCACCGCGTTGATCTTCATGTGCGGGAATGCCTTCGCGTATTGCACGGTGATCATGTTCACGGCGGCCTTCGATGCCGGATAGGCAACGCCCGGGTACGCGTATGCGGGAGTTTCCGGAGTCGTGACCCGAGTGAGCGACGCTAGCCCGCTGCTGACGTTGACGACGACCGATGCGGTGGACCGGGAAAGCAGCGGGAGGAACGCGTGCAGGACGCGCACCATGCCGAAGACGTTCGTCTCGAATGTCTGCCGCATCAGGTCGGCCGTCACGTCGCTCGCGCCGATAACGGCGCCGTCGGCACTCATCTCGTCCTGGACGCCGGCATTGTTGACCAGGACATCCAGGCCCCCGTCGGCCTCGACGGTCTTCGCCGCGGCCGCGACGGACGCGTCGTCCGTGACGTCGAGTTGCACGGCCTGTGCCCCTAGCTGCTCGGCGGCCCGGCGCCCGCGGTCGGCGTCCCGGCTGGCGAGGTACACGGTGTGGCCCGCGCCGATGAGTACGCGAGCGGTCGCAAATCCGAGGCCCCGGTTTGCTCCAGTGATCAAGGTGACTGTCACCCCTCGACGGTAGGATTTAGAGCGTGCTCGAAGTCAAGCCGCGGATCGTCTCCGAATCTCAGGCAGGTGTGAGCATTGCCGAGGCTGCCCGCCGCACCGGCGTCAGCGCCCACACCCTGCGGTACTACGAACGCGCCGGCTTGGTCGTCACGACCGTCGATCGCACGTCAGGCGGCCGGCGACGCTACCGCCAGATCGACCTGGACTGGATCCTCGTCTGCACGAGACTGCGGGCCACCGGCATGCCCATCAGGGCCATCCGGCGCTACGCGCAGCTCGTGTCCGCGGGTCGTGGCAATGAAGAGGAGCGACTCGCCCTCTTGGAGGCGCACCGCGCCGAGGTGACCACGAAGCTCGCGGAAATACAGGACAACCTCAAGCTCATCGATCACAAGATCGACGTCTACCGGGGGCGGCTCGCCGCAGGCGACGCCGACCGACTTTGGGCACCGACCGGCTAGCCATCGTTGCCATCGAGACGGGGCCGCAAGCCGATCTGCGTGCGACCCCCGCCCAATCGCGTCACATGTCGACGACCTCGGCGACCTCGACACTCACCCCGTAGGCGAGCCCGGGGCATCCCTTCGCCAGCGTCGCGGCGGATTCCATGCTGTCGGCACTGATCACCATGTATCCCGTCAGGATTTCGGCGCCGGACGCAGCGTCTGCCGCATCGAGCCGCGTCACGTTTCCGACACGGTTGCCACGGTCTGCGATTGCCGGGCCTAGCTGTCCGAACCAGGCGCCCCATGCCTCGAGCGCACCCTCCGGCACGGCGCGGTCGGGGGCGCTCCGGAATGCCAGTACGTAGTTCGTCATCGCAATCTCCTTTGTCGCAGGGCCGGTACCAGTTCCCGGCCGCCGTCTATTCCGACGAGCGACGCGTAGAGAAATCGACAGGCTTCAGACTTACCCAGTGCAGACGCTGATGCGGTCGCCGACGTGGATCTCGCCGTCGTCGAGAATGTCGGCGCGCAGGCCGCCTCGGTGAACCAGCGCGCGAAGCAGCGGGCGTGACGCGTATCCGTCCATCACCCGGCACGGCTCGCACAGCCGCATGCCGCGGCACCGCACCTGGCCGATCATGAACTCGCGTCCGACCAGACCGTTCAGCTCGACACCGCGGGTCACCAGGTTGCGCCGATGCTCGTCCGGCCGCACCGGCGGGTCGAAGGACTCGCACACCTCGGCCTCGATCAAGGTGAGCGCGCTGCCCGGCAGTCCGGACGGGAACGTGCCGGTGCCCAGGACGTGCCGGTCGCCGGCCAGACCCTGCCCTGCGACGGCCCGCACCCTCTGCAGTGATCGCAACGGCTGCCCGGCTGAGGCGGTGATCCAGATCCCGTCCAACGTGCCTGAAGCGGGCGGCATGGTCGCCGTTCGGGGCAGCGCGAGCGCGATGTCGGTCGCGGCGAGGACGAAGCCGTCCTCGATGGCGTCGTTGCTGATGTCGCCGTCGCCGCCCGGATCCCATGCCACGCCGGACGGAACGCCGTACATCACGACGTAGCGACCCGGCCCGGCGGGCACGCAGACACGCGCCAACCACGGTCCGGGCCAGGAGAACGTCGTCGGTTCGGCGACTCGGGCGATGCCCAGCCCGCGCCCGCCCAGCCACCGCGAGACCGCCCAGCCCGTCGCCGGGTCGCCGTCGCTGGCTAGCTGCGGGAGTTGCTCGATCGGCATCTCGAGGATCGTCGCAGCGCAAGCGAGAAACGAACGCACCGCAAGCGGCTGCCGCGACCTCGGCAGTGGCACATCCCTCACCGGCGATCACCCCTTCGCGCAAGCCAGCGGCTACCCGATGCTGCCGCACCTGCATTCGGTGCGCCAACCGCCAATGCAACGGGCCCGGCCTGGCGCTCCGGCTACCGGCTTTCGACGGGCCGGAGGATGCGCGCCTGGGGTGCGCCCAGGAGGGCGGGCGCGTTTTCGCGAGAGGCCCACACGTTGGCTTTGAGGAACGCAAGGAAGGCTGCCGCGTCGGCGGCTGTGTCGAAGTCGAGATCCACGACGATGTAGTCCGGATCATCGACCGGCTGCTGCACCGTGTGTCGGCGTACGCCTGCGTTCTCGCGCGCGCTCGCCATGCGGTCGAAGGCCGCGCGCCAGGTGCGGTAGTCGGTGATCGCATGCTCGATATGTAGCGTCGCCATCGTCATTCCTTCCGTCGGATTGGCCAGAGACGCTACGCAGGCTGCTGTTCGCCGCGTATCCCAAGCCTTGGGGATTTCTCGCGGGTAGCGTCAGCGTCTGTGACCCGATCGGCCGTGCCTGCCCGAGTCCGGGAGCGCGTGGTCCGCATCTGCTCCGCTGCCGCCGACGCACGAGAACTGCGGCTTGACCTGCTCCACGAAATCCGCCGGGTGGTCGGCTTCGACGCCTACGCCTGGCTGCTGACCGATCCTGATACCTCGGTCGGTTCGGCGCCGGTGGCCGACGTGCCGTGTCTGCGAGAACTGCCCCGACTGATTCTGCTGAAATACCTCACGGCGCTGAACCGCTGGACCGTGCTGCGCCGGCCTGTCGCGCTCGCCGAGACGGCCGGCGGCGACGTGTCGCGCAGTCTGGTATGGCGCGAGTTGCTCAGCCGCTACGACGTGACCGACATCGCGTCGTCGGCGTATCGGGACAGGTACGGCTGCTGGGGGTTCCTGGACCTGTGGCGCACCGGTGGGCACTTCAGCGCACGTGACACGGCGTTCCTGGCAGACGTTATGGCGCCGGTGACTGCGGCGTTGCGTCGTACCCAAGCGCACACGTTCGTTGCCGCGCCGGAACCGACGCCGCCCGGCCCGGTCGTGTTGCTGCTCTCCCCCGACCTCGACGTGCAGGCCCAGACTCCCGAAACGCACGACTACCTACGGATTCTCCTGCCGTCGGACGATGACCGCTCCCCGGTTCCCGCGAGCGTGTACAACGTCGCTGCGCAACTGCGAGCCGCCGAGGTTGGTGTCGACGCCAATCCGCCGCGGGCGCGTGTCCACCTGTCGAGTGGCCGCTGGCTGACCCTTCGCGCGGCGCGCATCGGCGAATCCCGCGCTGTGAGCGAGCGGGACATTGCCGTCAGCATCGAACAGAGCTCGCCCAGCGAGCGAGTCGGGATGTTCGCCCGCGCATACGGGCTGAGCCGGCGTGAGAGCGAGCTGCTCGGGCTGCTCGTGGCCGGCAGCGACACCCGCGAGCTTGCCAGCCGCATGTTCGTATCCGACAACACGGTCAACGACCATCTGAAGTCGATCTTCAGCAAGAGCCACGTGCGCAGCCGTCACGCGCTGCTGGCCCGCGCCCTCGGCAGCTGAACGCCTCCGGCGCACCGGGTGGCTGCCGTATCGCGTACGCCGGCCGGCGCCACTGTCGAGGTCCGGCCAACCCCAGCTACGGCGTCGTGGTCCGGACGACCTTCGGTACCACAACGGCAGCGATGGCCACTGCCACCGCCGCGATGGCAGCGCCGACGGTGAATGCGCGGCTGAAGTCATGAGTGCTGACGTTCGCAGCGATCAGGCCGGCCCCGGCGACGCTGGACAGGACCGCGACGCCGGTGGCACCGCCCAGTTCGTGGAAGGTACTCACCAGCGCGAAGCGCAGACCGCCCTCCGCGGACGGGACGTCGGAGAGAGCGGCGGTGAACGCGGTGACGAAGGTGGCACCGATGCCGAGCGTGGCGACGCTCAGGCCGGTGATCAACGTGACCGATTGCTTCCATTCCGCGGCGATCGCGTAGCCGCCGGCCGCCAGGGTCAGCCCGGCGATGGCCACGGTCCGGGCGTTGACGCGTGCCAGGGCCTGGGTGGCGGTCTGCGCGCCGGCGATCGTCGCGATCGCCATCGGCAGGAATGCCAGGCCTACGTGCAATGCGCTGTATCCGTCTGCATGCTTCAGCGCGAACGAACCGAGAAAGAACCCGCCGACCATCGGCCCGGTGGCAATGAGCATCAGGAAGCTGCCACCCAGCGTCGGCCGCCGGGCCAGCAGCGCAACGTTCAGCAGCGGGTTAAGTGCCCGGCCTTCGGCGACCGCGAACACCGCCCAGATCCCGAGCGCGGGCAGCAGCGGCAACAGGGTGGAGGTGGCCGTCCAGCCGGGCAGCGCGCAGGGGTCTTCCGGTCTGACCTGCCGAAGCCCTGGCTGGTCACCACCGCATTGAGCCTGATGCACGCCGCCGCGGAAGACGCTGCCGCTGGCCGCATCGCGGCCGACGACGCAGCCCGCCTGATCACCACCACCCTTCTCGCAGCATTCGCCACGCCCGTTGCCGGTCGGTCATGACCGAACCTGGCCGCGTAGGGCGGCAAGGCGGTTGCGATACTCGGTCTCGTCGATCTCGCCGCGGGCGAACCGCTCGGCGAGCATCTGCTCCGGCGTCTTCGTGTCCTGGCTCGACGGCGCGGCGTGCAGGTAACGAACGAGCAGCACGATAGCGGTGATCACCAACCCCCAGAACACCACCGTGCTGAGCGACATGGCGAACCAGCCCCAGCCGCTCATGTGGTCTCCGTAGTACATCATCGTGCGCTCCCCTCGGACTCTCAGGGCAACTGTCGCCCCGCCTACAAGCGAGCGGAAGGGACCTTGGACACGGGTCAGGGCGCTGAGGGACCCTTCGACGCATGTACCCCCATGGGGTATAGTCAGCGCGACCGGTGAACGGGCATGAGGGGACGTTGTCGTGAGCACTGCCGAGATCGCAGTCCTGGCTGGCACGGTGGTTGCCATTGCCGCGCTGGGATGGTTCTTCTTCGGACCCCGCCGGGCCAGCACCGCCCGGATCGAGGATGGCGTGCAGCGGGTCGAAGTGACAGTCAGCGGCGGATACAGCCCTGATCAGATCCGCGTCCGGCAAGGCATGCCGGTCGAGTTGAGCTTCGACCGGCAGGAGTCCGGTGAGTGCACGTCGCGGGTCGTATTCCCGGACCTGCAGATCTCCGCCGCGCTACCCGCGTACGAGCGCACCACGGTGCGATTCCGTCCCGGCGATCCCGGAACGTTCGGATTCGCCTGCGGTATGAACATGATCCACGGCACGCTGGTAGTCGAGCCCTCGGACGACGCGGAGCAGCCGGCGGCGGAACAGCGAACCGGTGAGACGCCCGAGGTACGGCTTGACGATGCGGCGTCAGCCGACGCAGCACAGGCGGCAGAGCGTCGCGCCGAGATCGTCGACCTGTCCCGCCGGGTCCTCGTCGGCGCCATTTTGACCTTGCCGGTGCTCTTCGCGGTGATGGCCAGCGACGTCTTCAAGGCGGACTCGGCGCCCGGCTGGCTGCTCAATCACTGGGTGCAGCTCAGCCTGATCACTCCGGTGATGCTCTACGCCGGCTGGCCGATCCACCGCATCGGCTGGCTCTCCTTGCGCCACCGCGCCGCCGAGATGAACAGCCTGATCACCCTGGGCACCACCGCCGCCTTCAGCTATAGCTTGCTCGTCACCGTGGCGCCGCGGCTGGTGCCTGCCGACGTGCGTGATGTGTACTTCGAGGCGGTCGGCGTGATCATCACGCTGATCCTGCTCGGCCGGCTGATCGAGGCCCGCGCCAAGGCCGGCACCGGCGAGGCGATCCGCGCACTGCTCGGGTTGCAGGCGCGCACCGCGCGGGTCATTCGCGACGGCGCCGAGAGCGAGATCCCGGTTGAAGACGTCGTCGTCGGCGACGAGATCACTATCCGGCCGGGCGAGAAGATCCCCGTTGACGCCGTCGTCCTCTCCGGCAGCTCGGCTGTGGACGAGTCGATGGTGACGGGTGAATCGATCCCCATCACCAAGCGGGCCGGCGATGCCGTCGTGGGGGCCACGATCAACGGCACCGGGTCGCTGCGTGTCCGCGCCGCCAAGGTCGGCGCGGACACGATGCTCGCCCAGATCGTCCGGCTGGTGCAGCAGGCCCAAGCCTCCAAGGCACCGATCCAGCGCATGGCCGATGCGGTGTCCGGCTACTTCGTCCCGGCCGTCATCGGCATCGCGCTCACCACGTTCGCCGTCTGGTTCATCGCGGGGCCCTCGCCCGCGTTCACCCTCGCGCTCGTCTCCGCCGTCGCTGTCCTGATCATCGCTTGCCCGTGTGCGCTGGGCCTCGCCACACCGCTCTCGGTCATGGTCGGCACCGGCATAGGCGCCAGGGCGGGCATCCTGATCCGCTCCGCCGAAGCGTTGGAGACCGCGCACAAGCTCGACACGATCGTCCTCGACAAAACCGGCACCGTCACCACCGGCAAGCCGACGCTCACGGACATCCACCCGGTCGGCGGCTGGACCGAGTACGACCTGCTGCAACTGGTCGCGGCGGCCGAGGCCGACAGCGAGCACCCGCTTGCGACGGCGATCGTCGCCGGCGCACGCAGCCGCGACCTGGAACTGCCGGCGGCGAGCGGATTCGACTCGATCACCGGCCGGGGCGTGCAAGCCACCGTGGGCGGCCGGGCGGTCCTCGTCGGGACCCCTCGCCTGCTGACCGACGCCGGTATCGACGTCGGCGAACTCGACCCGATCGCCGCCGAGATGTCCGCCGAAGGCAAGACGCCGATCCTGGCCGCGATCGACGGCCGACCGGCAGGTGTCGTGGCTGTCGCAGATACCGTGAAGCCGGATTCGGCCGTGGCTATCGCCGCCCTGCACCGTCTCGGCATAGACGTCGTCATGCTCACCGGCGACAATGCCCGCACCGCAGCCGCCATCGCCGGACAAGCCGGCGTTCGCCGAGTGGTCGCCGAAGTCCTGCCGGAGCACAAGGCCGACGAGATCCGCCGCCTGCAGCGCGAAGGCCGCCGGGTCGGCATGGTCGGTGACGGCATCAACGACGCCCCTGCGATCGCCGCCGCTGACCTCGGGCTGGCCATTGGGACCGGCACGGACGTCGCTATCGAAGCAGCCGACGTCACCCTGATCTCCGGCTCGCTCGCCGGCGTCGTCACCGCAATTGACCTGTCGCGGGCGACCATGCGAAACATTCGGCAGAACCTCTTCTTCGCCCTCGCGTACAACGCGATCGGCATTCCCCTCGCCGCCGGCGTGCTCTATCCCGTGTTCGGATGGCGGCTCTCGCCGATGATCGCCGCCGCCGCGATGGCCCTCTCCTCCCTGTCCGTCGTCGGCAACGCAAACCGGCTGCGTCGCTACCGCCCCGCCCCGCTTCCCGCAATCGCCGCCCCTGCGCTGAGTGATCACGATCGAGCCTCTGCGGCGTCGACCTCTGCCTGATTGGCGAGCGCGAGGCTGCCCGCTAGCGTCGCCACAAAGCCGATGACGGCTAGAAGCGTCAGGTGGTCCCGGACCGCGTCGCCGAGAAAGACCAGCCCCACAATCGCCGGGAAGACCGTCTCGACGACCATGGTGATGGCCGCGACGGTCGTCACGCGCCCGCGATGCAGGGCGAATCCGTAGGCGATCACCGCAAGTGCCCCTTGCGCGAGCAGCGCCCAGAGAACGGGGTCGGCGGCCGTCCGCCACCACGGATGCCGCACCTCAAGGGCACGCGCGGCGATTCCGACGAGCCCGTATCCCGCTCCGGCTGCCGTCGCCAAGATCAGGGATGCGCGCGCAGAGTTTGCGTCGCGCAGGCCGATCAACAACATGAGGGCCACGAGCGCAACCGTGCCGAGCAGCACCCAGCCCGCCACGGCGCCGGCGTGATGCGCCGGCCCCGGCTCGGCGCTCACCGCGAGAAGCACAAGACCGACACCGATCACCGCTAGCGCGGTGATCTCCGCGTGACGCAATCGCAGGTCGAGAACCAGTACGGCCAGCACCGCCGTCACCGCGACGGACGACGCCACCGCCGACTCCACCAGAAACAGCGGCAACGTGCGCAGTGATGCGACAGACGCGAGGAAACCGAGAACGTCCAGGATCAGCCCGAACGCGTACAGCCGCCCAGCGACCAGTCGGGTCCACAGCGCGGCGCCGTCCGGAATCGCGGCCATGCGCTGCACGCCGATCGCCTGTAGCACGGTCGCGGTGCCGTACGCGATGGCCGCGACGGCGGCGCCGAGCAGGGCGACGAGCACGCCCCATGCTGCCGCACGGCAGCTGCGGCGTCCCCGGCGGCCCGCGTTCGGGAGAGCTACCCCCGTTACGGGTCGGTGTGCGTCATCCGCCAGGCGCCCGCCAGCAGCGTCAGCCCGACATAGGCACCGAGTACGGCCAGGCCGCTCCAGGCTGAAAACGAGTGCGCGCTCGGGTGTGACGCGATCGCCTGCTGCCCGATCTGTGATGGCAGCCAGCGCCCGACCACCTCGACGAGGTGTCGCGGGAGGATCTGCACGACGACCGGCGCCACCACGAGCAGGGACGCGAGCCAGATGATCGCCGAGGACGATGACCGCAAGGTCGCGCCGAGTGCGACGCCCCAGATGCAGATCAACATCAGGTAGACCACGCCGCCGCCCAGCGCCGTCGGCAGGCGTGCGTTGTCCCAGCCCACCGAAAGGCCAGCGGTCGCCAGGAGCGCCTGTCCAACCGCGAACGCGGCAAGGCAGGCACCGGCTGCAGCCACTGCGGCGATCGCGGCGTGCGTAGTCAATTTCGCAGCCAGCACCCTCAGCCGCGAAGGCTGTGCCAGGAACGTCACCTTGATCATCCCGGTGGCGTACTCGCCGGTGACGCAGAGCACGCCGAACGCCGCGATCGCCAGCACCGCCGCGTTAACCCCCTGCAGCGAGGTGGCGACCGAGTCGAAGGCCCGCCGATCGACGAGGCTCATGTGCGGCCCGTTGGACGCCATCGCCAGTGAAACCAGGGCGCTGACCGTGATGGCCAGCGCGATCGCGAGCAGCACAGTGCGCGCCGTCTTGTGCAGCGGGCGCAGCTTCTGCCACTCCATGGCCAGCGAGTTGATCACGCGGCCTGCCCCGCGACGTGGTCACAGACGTCGGCGGTGAGCCGCATGAAGGCTTCCTCCAGGGACGCGCGTTGCGGAGAGAGCTCGTAGAGCAGTACGCCGAGCCTGAGCGCGACCTCGCCGACGTGCTCGATACTGACGCCCACCACCTCCAGAACGTCGCCGTCGCGCCAGAGGGATGCGCCCTGCTCCGCAAGGGCGGCAGCCAGCACGTCCAGCTGCGGGCTGCGGACGCGCACCGAGCTTTCGGCGCGCTCGGTGAACGCGGCGACACTCTCGGCGGCTATGAGCCGCCCTTGGCCGATTACGATCAGCTCGGTGGCAGTCAATGCCATCTCGCTCATCAGGTGGCTCGACACGAACACGGTCCGGCCCTCGGCGGCCAGGTCTTGCATGAACCCGCGGATCCAACGGATGCCCTCCGGATCCAGTCCGTTGATGGGCTCGTCGAACACCAGGGTGGGCGGGTCGCCGATCAACGCCGCGGCGATGCCCAGCCGCTGGCGCATGCCCAGCGAGAAGCCGCCGACCTTGCGCCCGGCCACGGCATCGAGGCCGACCAGGCCCAGTACCTCCGCACCACGACGGCGAGACAGCCGATTGGCGGCGGCCAGCCAGCGCAGGTGCTCGATCGCTGTCCGCCCGGGGTTGACCCCGCCCGGATCGATCAGTGCGCCGATCTCGCGAAGCGGGTGCGCGAGCTCGCGATAGCGTCGCGAGCCCACCATCGCCACGCCGGTGTCCGGATCGGTGAGCCCGAGGATCATCCGGGCGGTCGTGGTCTTGCCGCTGCCGTTCGGTCCGAGGAAACCGGTCACCGCGCCCGGCTCGACACGGAAACTGAGGTCGTCGACGACGGTGCGGTCGCCATAGCACTTGGTCAGGCCGCGGACTTCGATCATGGGCAGGCAGGCTCTTTCGGGTCTGTCACTCGACACCGCCCACAGCTCGCGTCCCGGCTGAACCGGTGGTGCAAGCGTCGGACGGCTACCCGATTATGCCTGTCCGGCCACAGCCGCAAACGCCACGCGCAGCGGTGAGCCCGATAAGACCCGCCGGCGAGCGACGCGCCTACCGCTGCTTGACCACGGCGACACTGGGTGTCGCCGCACCAGCCAGCAACACGGACACGAGGGTGCCCAGCGGCAATGTCCCCCAATAGGACTGGTGCGACCCGACGTTGCCGAGAAACAGCATCATCAGCCAGGTTGCCGGAAACGTGAAGATGAAGAAGAAGACGATTCCCAACAGCAACGCCCTGATCACATCTGCCTCCGAGAGGTGCGCGGCCGGTGTCTGCCGCAGGCTGGGCACATCGTGGCGACAAGTACGCGGCGATTCGAGTACCCGCTAAACGGGAGCGTCAGGGACTTACCCGGCACTTCGGTGTTGCCGCGTCAGCAGGTCGCGTTCTGTTCGAGCTGTGCCTTCAGCTTGACGACCGCGGGGCAGCGCGCGCAGGGCGATGAGCCCGGCTACGCCGATGACACCCGCCATGACGTAGAGCACGGTCTGGGTGGCGTGGGCGAAATCGAGCTGGACGAAGTGCGGGATCGGGCCACTCTGGCCGGAGCCTCCGGCCTGGGCGAGCCGCGCCGCCTCGCGGTGAGCCGGGACGGCGGGCACGCCCTGGTCGATGAACGACGCGGCAAGATGGGCCCGGAAGACGGTGATCAGAATGGTGCCGAGTACGGCCAGGCCGAGGCTCGCGCCGTAATTGCGAACGGTCTGGGTGATGCCGGTGGCCTCACCGTAGGACGTGCTGGGTGCCTGGTTGATGGCGTCGGTGTTGGCCTGGCCGAGCATGAGGCCCATCCCGGCGCCGGCGAGCACGATGCACCACACCTGCTGCCCGATCGCCAAGTCCGTCACGCGGTTGGCCCACAGCACGAACCCCACGCATGCCAGCGCGCAGCCGAACACGATGGGACGGCGCGCCCCGACACGGTCGAGCATGCGCCCGCCGATCTGCGCAGCGACGACGAATCCAAGGAAGAAGTACAGGAGCAGCAGGCTGGCTCGGGATGCCTTCTCACCGAGGGATACCTGGGCGTACTCGCTGGCAAAGAAGAACACCGGCACGAACACGATCATCGCCAGGGCCAGGATGATGTTGTCCACCAGGAACACCCGGTTATGGAAGATCGTCACGTCCATCAGCGGCGACGGGGTGCGCCGTTCGACCCGGACGAACACGACCAGCAGCACGAAGCCAAGGGCGATGCCCAGGCCGATCAGCGGGTTGCCCCACCCCCACCGAGCCGCCTGCTGGAAGCTGAACACGCTCAGCCCGATGCCCAGAACGATGAGCACCAGACCGCGGTAGTCCAGCGGCGCCGGCCGTCGTTGGCTGATCGGCTTGGCAATCGCGATCAGCACGAGCGCGATCACGGCGACCGGAACGTTGATCCAGAAGATCGACCGCCACGTCCACACGACCAGGTAGCCACCCAGCGCCGGCCCGACGGCAGTTAGCCCGCCGGCGATGCCGAAGAACAACGCCAACGCCCGGCCACGCTCCCGGATGGCATAGGAATTGACGACGATCGCCAGCGCAGCCGGGTACATCAGCGCGCCGCCGAACCCTTGGACGGCACGGAATGTCACGAGCCATGCCTCGGCCGCGCCGCCTTTCGGCGTCAACCCGCACAGCGCCGACGCAATTGCGAACACCGCGATGCCGAGCACGACCATGGGCCGGTGCCCCACCGTGTCGGCCAGCCGGCCCCCGAACGCGAAGAACACGGCCATCGTCAGCAGGTAGGCGTTGATCGTCCACTGCACGCCGGTACTGCTCAGGCCCAGCTCAGCCTGGATCTTCGGTGCCGCGACCGACACGATCGTCTGGTCGATGAACGTCATCGCGACCGCGAAGATCATCGCGGTGAGGGCAAGCCCGCGACGGCTTCCCACGGCCTGAGACGTAGACATGGGCTCCTCCAAGGACAAGCCACGCAATGTCGGTGCCGGGCTGTCAGAGCGCAAACGGCGGCGAACCCCGCGCTCGCCGCGACCGCAGTGTGCCTGCTGACGAGCCCTGCCACCAGCCCCAAACCGGGCAGGTTGATCGCGCGCTGCGGCCACGCGCGAACCTCATCCCTGACGGGTGAGTGCACACCGCAGGGGCGGTGGCAACGTCGCTGATTACGGACGCGATGAGTGATATGTCGGCGCCCTGGCGGGTGTTCACCGCGTCGAGGCGAAAGGTGGGCGCGATGTGGCCGGCACAGCCGGTGATCTACGAGGTCAACACGGCGGTCTGGCTGACCGACCTGTCGCGGGCGGCGGGACGGCGCCTGACGCTCGCCGACGTGGCGTCCGCCCAATGGGATGCGCTCACGTCTCCCGGGGTGGACGCCGTGTGGTTGATGGGTGTCTGGGAACGCAGCCCGGCCGGCCTCGCCCTGGCGCAGGCGAACCCCGAACTGCAGGCGTCCTTCCGCACTGCGCTGCCAGATCTGCAACCCGACGATGTCATCGGCTCGCCCTATTGCGTGCGGCGCTACGTCGTCGACGAGATCTTCGGCGGCCCTGACGCGCTTGCCGCCGCACGCGCCGCCCTGGCCGACCGTGGCGCGCGGCTAATCCTCGACTACGTGCCCAACCACGTCGCCCCGGACCACCCGTGGGTGACGAGCAACCCGGAGCTGTTCATACAAGGCGACGACTACAACCTCGAGACCGACCCGGCCGGCTGGATGAGAGCAGGTGACAACGTGCTGGCGCACGGCCGGGATCCGTACTTCCCGCCGTGGCCCGACGTCGTGCAGCTCAACGCCTTCTCCCCCGCGCTGCGAGCCGCGACCGCTGACACCTTGGCCGGCATCGCGAAACAGTGCGACGGCATCCGCTGCGACATGGCCATGCTGATGATCAACAAGGTCTTCGGCAGCACGTGGGCGAACCGCGCCGGCGTCGAGCCCGCGCAGGAGTTCTGGCCGGAGGTGCTCGGCGTCCTACGCGCCCGGCAACCCGGAACGGTGCTCATCGCCGAGGCGTACTGGGACATGGAGTGGGAGTTGCAGCAGCTGGGCTTCGACTTCTGCTACGACAAACGCCTCTACGACCGGCTCAGCGTCACCGACCCGTTCGGCTTGCGCCAACACCTGGAAGCCGATGTCGGTTACCAGACCAGGCTGCTGCGCTTCCTCGAGAACCACGACGAACCCCGCATCGCCGAGCGCTTGCCCGAAGACGCTGAGCGGGCCGCGGCGGTTGCCCTTGCGACGCTCCCCGGCGCGACGCTGTGGCAGGAGGGCCAGTTCGAAGGCCGGCGCGTTCGGCCACCTGTCTTCTTGGCCCGGCGACCGGACGAACCGCTCCGCGCAGAACTCGCCGCCTGGTATCGAGCGCTCGTGTCCGAAGTTGCCGCGGACGATGTGCGGCGAGGCGTCTGGCGGCTTCTCGAGGCGACCGGCTGGCCGGACAATCAGTCCTGCCGCAACCTGCTGACGTGGTCCTGGAGCGGAGGCGGCGATTCCCGCCACATTGTTGTGATCAACCTGAGTGGGCAGCCGGCACAAGGCAGGGTCGCACTCGACTGGTCGCAGCTGCCCGGCCGCAGCTGGCGGCTCACCGACATTCTCACGAAGACCACGTTCGATCGCGACGGCACCGAACTCGCGAACCCCGGACTCTTCGTCGACCTCCCGCCGTGGCAGTGCCACGTGCTCGCACTCAGCTGAGTGCTGCTCGGTTCGGGAATGGAAGGTCGGCACCCTCGATTGCCTCGTCAGCGATAGCGACGATGTCTTCGAGAGATGCCTGCGAACCTCGTTGCCAGGCGGTGCCGAAAGCGGCCGAGGGGACGGCGCGGCGCAGCGCGTCGAGTTCGGTAGGCGGTTCCGGCTGCGGATTCACGACTGCCGGCTCAACGTAGTTTTCGCGAGCTGCGAGCAACGCGACGGCAGCCAGCGCGTCGTGGCTGGCAAGTAGGCCCGCGAGCCGTTCGAGTGCGAGCGGCACGGTGCGAGTGTGTGCGCCGGTCGTTGCGACGGCGAGCGTCTCCCGGAGCAGGGGGATGGCCGCGCCGGTGTCGCCCCGATCCCCCGCCATGCCCGCGAGTAGCAGCAACATCGCGGACTCGCACCGGTGATCAGCCACGCGCCGAAACGTTACGAGACAATCGCGGGCCGCATCGGCCGCTCGCTGTGTCTTGCCGTTGCGGTGATCGATTTCGGCAAGGATGCTGCGGGCATGGGCCTGTTCGTGTTCGCTGCCCAATTGCTCGAAGACATCGAGCGCGTCACGGCTCAGTTGTTGCGCAGGCGCCGGGTTGTCCAGGTCGCGGACAAGTACTGAGGCCATCATGAACGCGCAGTTCGCCGCCGAGAGCCGATCGCCTTCGGCGGCGAAGAGCCGATGGGCCTCGTTGAGAGTGTGCAGGGCCTGCTGCGGGGGTTGCATGAGCGACAGAGCCTGCAACCCGTGCGCCGTACGCCAGCGGTCGCCTTCGGCCCGGAAATAGCTTATCGCCTCTTCGGCGTGCGTCGTGGCCATCTCGGTGCGCGTCGGGGCATACGCCATGGCCCTGGTGCGGCAGATTTTCGCGTGAGCCGACCAGCATTCGTCATCGAGTTGCTGCGCCATCTGGTCTACCTCGCCGGCGAGTTCGCCGAGCCGGCCGGCGTCCCACGGCGCAATGAGCTCGGCCGCGGCAATGAGCGCACGCAGACGCACGGCAGACGGAGCGGTGCGAACGGCGAGAGCCCGCTCGGCCCAGTCGACGCCCGAGCGCCGCTGATCGGTGTCTTCCCAGAAGCGGGACAGCGCGCCGACGAATCGCAGCGCATCGGCCGGCTGGTGGCGCAAGGACCATTCCACTGCCGCATCGAGGTTGTCTTGCTCCGCGCGCAGCCGATCGAGCCATTCGGGCTCCCGCGCGCCGCGCAGCTCGGGTTCGGCTCGCTCGGCAAGCTCCAGGAAATGCGTGGCGTGGCGGTCCCAAAATGACCGCGCCGCTGCCGGATCCAGCCGCTCGTGGGCGTAGTCGCGCAGCGTCTCGAGTAGTCGGTAGCGGTTTGACGTCGCGGCCGGCACCGTGATCACCAGCGAACGTTCGACCAAGCGGGGCAGCGTTTCGACGACGTCCATGGGGTCTGCTGCGGAGTCGCTGCAAATCGTCTCCGCGGACTCGAGAGAAAACGATCCCGGGAAGACGGCCAACGCCGTGAACAGCGATCTCTCCGGCCCGCTCAGCGATTCGAAGCTCCAGTCGATTGCCCGGCGCAGTGTCCGATGGCGGGACGGCACGCCCGGTGCTCCGGTGGTGAGCAGGGCCAGCCGGTCGTCGAGTCGGCCGACGAGTTGCTCGGGGCTGAACGTGCGCAGTCGCGGCGCGATCAGCTCTAGCGCGAGCGGCAGCCCGTCCAGCCGGCGGCACAGCAGCGCGACATCGGCCGCGTTCGCGTCCGTAACCGCAAAATCCGTTCCTGCGCTTCTGGCCCGGTCCACAAGGAGCCGGACCGCATCGGTGGCCATCACCTCCCCGGGCTCGACGGTCTGCGCGTCCGGCACGGCGAGCGCATCGAGCTGGCAGACCAGTTCGCCGGGCACACCCAGCGGCTCCCGGCTGGTCGCCAAAACGCCGACCTCCGGCCAGTGGCCGAGCAGCTTCTCGACCAGGACGGCGCATCCACTGAGCACGTGCTCGCAATTGTCCAGCACCAGCAGGACTGCACGATCCGAGCCGTTCGCGACGAGGGTGTCCAAGGCAGCCTGGCCGGGCACCTGCCCGACGCCGAGCGCGGCAAGCACGCGGTCGGCAACGTCCGCCTCATGCCGGACCGGCGTCAAGTCCACTACCCGACCACCGTCGCGGTACCCACCGCCGGCGCCGCGGCCCACCTCCAGCGCCAGCCTGGTCTTGCCGATCCCGCCGGGTCCGGTCAACGTCACCAGGCGTCCGGACGACAGCCGCGCCGCGATTTCGTCGAGTTCCCGCGCGCGCCCGACGAAGTGGTTCAGCGCAACCGGCAGGCCACTCGCCCCGGCTGCGGCAGGCTGGTCGAGTAAGGCCGCGCCGCGGGCGGCCAGCTCGCGGCGACCGGTCACCCCTAGCTTCGCCAGCAACGCCGATACGTGACTTTCCACGGTGCGGCTGGAAACGACCAGCCGCTCGGCGATCTCCCGGTTGCTGAGTCGCTGCACGACACAGCGCAGCACCTCCAGCTCACGCGGCGTGATCCCCGCCCGCGCCAGCTCCGGTGGCGTGTCTTGCCCCCCGCGCGCCATACCCAGCGATGCTAGCGGCGCGCCGCCTTTCAAACCTGCCCGTTCATCTGAGTGCTGGGGCGCCGCGAGACACGGACAACTCGTAAGTAACCGTCCGATGTCGTCTCGGTGCCGACCGCGGAGAGCTCCACGGACACGCCCGATCAGTGCCCGGCACCGATGTGCGGGGGCCCTCTGTCGCCGAGATTTGACAGTCGACACCGATACAGAGGGGCCATCATGATCCACCACTACGTTCTTGCCGATGTGGCTGCCGAGCACCGAAATGCCCTGCTGACGGAGGGAACGGCGCGTCGGCTGGCCCGGTACGCGTCACGACGTCGCGGCACCGGCCGGGCGCCCGGCCGAGGGACACCTTGTCGACCCACGGGATCGCTTGCGGCGGCGTGCAGCTGTCCTAGTGGAGACTGCGGGACGCCAGCTATCGAAGAGAACCACGCATGACGAGCACGACCGACGGACGCCTCAACGGCGTTGACACCGCCACGCTGTTCGCCACCATCGACGCCGTCCGCGCCCAACCAGAGCTGGCCGACTTCCAGTTCCGGGTGACCAACCACTGGGTCAGCGGCACCCAGAATCGAGCCGTGATCCGTGGCTTCTTCGGCGCCGGCGAGGAGCGTCAGCACGAGCACGGCACGGTCCTGACGAGCGACCACCCGGCCGTCCTGGTGGGCTCCGACAGGGGGCCGACCCCGGCCGAGTACCTGCTGCACGCGCTCGGCGCCTGCCTGATGAGCGGCCTGGGCAACATCGCCGCGGCGCGGGGCATCGAACTCGACGAGGTCACCGCCACCATCGAGGGCGACATCGACCTGCGCGGCCTGCTGGGTCTGGACCCCGCCGTCCGCAACGGCTTTCAGGGCATTCGGGTGACGTTCCACGTGAAGGGAGCCGCCGAGGCCGAGAAGCTGGCCGCGGTCGTCCGTCAGTCGCAGAGCCGATCCGCGGTCTACGACGTGCTCACCAACGGCGTGCCTGTTCGCATCGACGTAGCCGGCTGAGCCGCGCCACGAACAAGGCCGGCCGATCGGTTCTGGTCGGCCGGCCTTGTCGCGATTGTTCGGCGTGTGGCGTTTCGCGCGCGGCCGAACGACGACCATGACCTAGCCTGGCAACCATCGGCGTCGCCGAACGTCTATTTCTGCAAGACCGCCATCGCGCGGTCCGCAGATCCGGACGGGGGGTTGGTGATGGGGACGGTGATGGCGAGGCGCCGATCTCCGGGCGCGCCGGCGTCGCTTGCCGACGGCGGAGGCATTGAGCGGCTCTACCGCGCGCATCGCCTGGGCATGGTCCAGCTCGCCCTGCTGCTTGTCGACGACCGCGAGACGGCGGAGGACGTCGTCCAGGAAGCGTATGCCGCGGTGCACCGCCGGTGGGACTCGATCGCCACCGAGGAAGCCGCGCTCCCCTATCTGCGTCGGTCTGTCGTCAACGGGGCCCGTTCCGTGCTGCGCCGCCGCCGCACGGTACGGCGCTACCCGCAGCCCGACGAGTCATCGCTCACTTCGGACCCACCCGACCAGCGCGTCCTGTTGGCCGAGGAGCACCGCGAGGTACTGGCCGCGCTGTGGCAGTTGTCTACACGCCAGCGCGAGGTACTCGTCCTTCGCTACTGGTCCGAGCTGACCGAGTCGGAGATCGCGGCCACGCTCGGGATCTCGATCGGCGCGGTGAAGTCCATGGCCGCGCGCGGACGCGACGCCCTCGCGATCGCCCTGGGGGGGGCCTCATGACCGGCTTCGACGTCGAGGAACGGATCAGGTCCGCGCTCCACGCGCGCGCGCAGCAGGTGACCGAGGCCGACCTGTCGCCCGCGCCGGCGCCGGGACCCGACGAGACACATCGTCTGCCACCTGGGCCGCGCTGGACCGGGCGGTGGCTGCCGCCGCTGCTGGCGGCCGCCGCGGTGATCGCGGTGATCGCCGGCACTGTCGCGGTGATCAGCGTCGTGCGGTCAGACCACGCGCGCCCGGCACACAGCCCGACCGCGCCGGCCCCGACCACACCGCCTCCGGCACCTACCCCGACGCCAACCGCGTCGCCGTCCGGCCCGGCGGCGCCGACGAGCCCGACCAGTGCCGCAAACCCATCGAGCGCGACGAGCCCTCCGGCGACGCAACCGGTCGAGCCGGGCGGCTTCCAGCTGGGCTACCAGCCGCTCTGGCCGTTTGCGACACTCGTGCAGGCGCAGGAGTGGCAAGTCAGCCACCGCTCTGGGGGACACCAGCCGTGGCACCTCGACGCCGGGCAGACAGCGCTGTCCTTCACCAACGGATACCTCGGCTTTAGCGAGCTCAACACCGTCACGACGCAGCGTACCGACGCTTCGGGCGCACACATCGGCGTCGGATACCACGACCCGAACGGCGTCGCCCATACCGCCGCGGTGCTGCACCTGGTGCGCTTCGGTACCGACACGGACTCCCCCTGGGAGGTCGTGGGCAGCGACGACACGACGTTCACCCTCGGTACCCCGGCGTACGGTTCGGTCGTCGCGTCGCCGGTAACGGTGGGCGGCCACATCACCGGCGTTGACGAGAACATCCGCGTCGCCGTGCGGCAGCTGTCGACGTCCACACCGATCGGCGCCTACTGCTGCCTGCCCGCAGGCACCGGGCCGTGGCACGCAAGTGTGGCCTTCCAGGGCGCAACTGACCCGACCCTGACGATCGTCGCTTCCACCGGCGGCCACCTGCAGCAGGTCGAGCGGTTCGCGATCCAGGGCGTGCGCACCAGATAGCGGTGGCCAGCTCTGTAACCCATACCCGTAGGGGTATATACTGGCTGTCATGAAACTCGAAGAGAACGCGGCCGACGACGTCGCTCGGCGGCTGCGCCGAGTGGAGGGCCAGCTGCGGGGCATCACGAAGATGCTCGAAGAGGGGCGCGATTGCGCGGACATCGTGACGCAGCTGGCTGCGGCCAGCAGAGCGCTGGATCGCGCCGGGTTCCGGCTGCTGTCATCGGGCATGCGGCAATGCGTCACCGCCGCTGCGGAGGGTGAGCCGGAGCCGATGACCCCGGAGGCAATGGAGAAGCTCTTCCTCAGCCTCGCCTGACCAGTACCCGAGTCGGCCAACCGTCGGCCGACTCGATCACGTATATACCTACCCCGTAGTGTAAGAAGTGTTGTTGTCAAGCACTGCAGTGCTCTCGACTTCGCCGGCAGAGGAAGTCTCGGAGCCGCCAGCCTGGCTTGCCCGGCTCGGCGCTTGGGCCGCCACCCATCTCGGCATGGTTCTGCTGTCCTGGCTGGCGATCCTTGCCGTGTTCGGTGCGTTCGCGCCGCAGGTCGAGTCAGCGCTGTCAGGCGCCGGGTGGCAGGACAGCACGAGTTCGTCTGTGCGAGCCCGAGACATCATTGCCCGCGATTTCGGCGGGGTGGGCTCGACGGCATTGCAGGTCGTAGTGCACGACAGCAACGGCCCGATTGCCGCCGACCCGACCGCACAGCGGGCGATCACTCAGGCGAGCGACCTGCTGCGCGCCGACCCTCGAGTCAGCAGCGTCGTGCCACCGCAGCCGGGCACGACGCTGTCAAGCGACGGGCAGACGGCGGTCATCCAGGCCGGAGCGAAGGCGGACGCCAACGAGATGGTCCGCGCCGCCGAGCGCCTCACCGGACCCATCCGCGCGCTGTCGAACGCGGACGTCTCGGCGAATCTCACCGGCGCGAGCGCGCTGTGGTCCGACTTCAACAAGGTGAATCACGCGGCGATGATCCGCTCCGAAGTGCTGTCCTGGCCGGTGACGATGGTCGTACTGGTGCTCGCGTTCGGCAGCCTCGTCGCAGCCGGCCTGCCGCTCATGCTGACGCTCGTCGGCCTGCTCACCGCCGCCGGCGCCCTCGTTCTGGCGACGCACATCGCGCCGGTCAGCATCTGGGCTCTCAACTTCGCGCTGATGTTCGCTCTCGCCCTGGGTATCGACTACGCGCTCTTCCTCGTGGTGCGATTCCGGGCAG
>DATFRC010000289.1:0-9620 GCA_035263725.1 Jatrophihabitantaceae bacterium
ATGCCCGCCGGGGCGGGCACGGTCGCGATGATTGACGGCGCCGGGCACTACCCGCAGGCGCAGTCTCCCGACGAGACCGCCGCGCTTGTGATTCCGTTCCTGAAGGAGCACGCCAATGTCTAGGGCGGGGTTGAGCCGCGCCGTCGTGAGGCGCCGTCGTCAGCCTGGCTGGCGAAATTGGTTATCGGGCTATCACGATCGACCTGCTCGCCGAGCGCTCGGCGTCGGCACCCTGTCCCTCGCAAAGGTCGGGGGCGTGCTTTCCAACAATCGAAAGGAGAATCACCATGACAGTCGACCAAGATGGCGGACGCACGCTTGCGGCGCATTACCCGACGATGTTGGACGTCACGGCGTCGGCGGTGACGGCCGCTCCGCCCGCGAAGCTGTGGGAGCTCATATGCGATACGAGTCGTTCCCCGAATGGGTGGCGGGAACGGCTGCGGTGACTCGTGCCGATGGTCCGGCGCGCGAGGGTTCGACCTATGACGAGATCAACCCGATGATGGGGCCCTGGCGCGCCAAAACGCGGTGGACGGTCATCGAGTTCGATCCGCCAAACCGCCAGGTCCACCGCAGCGAGGACGCCCCGTTCGCGAGCGAGTTCCTGGTGATCATCGCCGTCGCGCCATCCGGCGATGGCAGCGAGGTCACGATAACACTGCGAGCTAGTCCCTCGCTCGGACCGCTGGGGGGAGCGTCCTTGGACTGCTGAAGAGTCAGACGCACAAGGACAATGAGCGCAGCGTCCGGAATCTCGCGGAGCTCGCTGCGCGAGGGGCCTAGCGTCGGAATGCTGCGGATAGTTTCGCTATCAGTGAGCGCTCGCGGCTGGGCTAAGAGCGCTGATCGCACTGTGGGCCCGTCGATGATGGCGGATCCGCAACGAACTTCACCTTCCCCGGGCGCCGGACGACCCGCCCTAACGTCCGGCGTGAGCCGGCGCTCTCATCGTCGGATTAGCGCGGCGCGGTCTAGACGCGCGGATCTGCAAACCAGGAGATCAGAACATGAGCACGACTATAAGTTCGACGATCGACATCGCTGCTACCCGTGACGCTGTATGGAAGGTCCTGACCGACTTCGCGGGATACTGCGAGTGGAATCCCAAATCATTAAACAAATCGACGGAACCGCGCACGAGGGCGCCGAGCTCGTCGTCCACTTGTCGGGCAACGGCGGACGCGGTTCGACATTCAAGCCGAAAGTCCTTGCCGCAATACCGGGCCAGGAGTTGCGGTGGCTCGGCAAACTCGGCCTGGGCGGACTTTTCGACGGCGAACACTTCTTCATCTTCACCACCAACGACGACGGCACTACGCGACTAACGCAGGGCGAGATCTCCTCCGGACTACTGCCCGCTCTCATGAAACATAGGCTCGAGGAGAGCGATCGAGAGGACGCCGAGGCCGGGGCACGGATGTTCAACCGCGCCCTCAAGAATCGTGTCGAGACCACTGGAGACTCACGCTGACCCCCGCCTCCTCCACCGGTGCTGCTGGCCAGCAGGGTGCCTGCGAGGGCATGGCGGGCCGGCGGGGGCTAGTTGTCGCGGTCGATGGCACGCATGATGCGTCGGCTGATCTCACGCAGCTGCCGGATCTGGGCCTTGGTCAGTGGGTCGAGTACCAGGCGGCGGACCTCCTGGACATGACCGGGCGCGGCCTCGGTCACCTTCGCCTGGCCCTGGTCGGTCAGGATCGCCAGGGTGTAGCGGCCGTCGGCCGGATCGGGGGTGCGGCGCACCCAGCCGCGCTGCTCGAGTCGGGCGATGACCTGGGATAGGCGCGGCAGCGAGCCCTCCGCCAGCGTCGCCAGTGTGCTGATCCGCAGGGTGCGGCCGGGCGCCTCCGACAGCAGGGCCAGCACCTGGTACTCGAAGTGGCTGATCCCGGCGTCGCGGCGCAGCTGCGCATCGAGGGCCGCCGGCAGCCTGACCAGCGCGTGGGCCAGGGCGCGCCAGGCCTGACTTTCCTCGGCGTCCAGCCAGCGGGTCTCCCGCGGGGCGTCCATGAGCCACAGCATAACTTAACGAGTGAAGTGAGTCACTGAGCGATTGACTTGCATCTTGAAGTGATTTCCGAGTAGTGTCAGTTAACGCGTTAACCCATTGCATCCACGAGAGGACCTGAACATGCCTGCCAACACCCAACATTCCCGCGGCCACGAGCAGCAGCAGATGGACGCCGTCGTCGTCCAGGCCAGCGGGCCGCCGGCGCTGTCGCTGGCCTACCGTTCCGAACCGGTGCCGAAGCCGGGTCCCGGGGAGGTGCTCGTCGAGGTACACGCCGCCGCGGTGAACCCGCTCGACGTCGCCAACGCCGCGGGCCTGCTCGGCACGCCGCTGCCGATGATTCCTGGCGTCGACTTCGCCGGCATCGTCGTCTCCGACGGCGACCACACCGGCCAGCAGGTATGGGGCAGCGGGCCCGCGCTGGGAATCACGCGACCGGGCACGCACGCGCGCTTCGTCGCCCTCCCCGAGACGTGGCTGTCCCGCAAGCCCGAGCGCCTGACGATGACCGAAGCAGCGGCCATCGGCCGGTCCTACCTCGCGGCATATCAGACGGTGATCAACACCATGGAACTCCTGCCCGGGGAGACGCTTCTCATCACCGGCGGGGCAGGCATGGTCGGTCAGGCCGCCACCGCGATCGCTCGGTGGCGCGGCGCCCAGCCGATCGTTGCCGACGTGCGCAAGCCTGACGGCGTCGAGCACTTCATCGACATCAGTTCAAGCGACATGCGCGAGGCGGTGCTCGAACTCACCGACGGGCGCGGGGTTGACCTGGCCTTGGACACGAAAGGCGGGGCGCTGTTCGGACCCACGCTTCGCAGCCTCCGGTTCGACGGCCGGATGGTCGGGATCTTCAACGCCGAACCCCGGGTCGAGTTCGACCTGACTGAGATCTACAGCCGGCAGCTGCACGTCACCGGACTCGCCAGCGTGTTCATGGACGGGACCCACGCCGCGCGCATCTTCGACCAACTCCGCCCGCTGTTCAACCGCGGCCTCCTTGCACCACCGGAGCTGAAGACGTGGCCACTGCAGAACAGCGCCGAGGCCTACCAGACCGTGCTCGACGGGCCGGCCGGAATCAAGCAGGTGCTGCTGCCCGCCGGCGGCGGGGCGCACGGCAACTCACGATGAGCACCTGCCACGCGCCTCTTCCCGTCACAACACCAGCCCCACAGTCCACACAGTTCGGAAGGAAGCAATCATGACCACCACCGTCAATCTGAGTTTCGCAGCCCTGACCATCGACTCCGCCGATCCCGCCGCCCTGGCCGAGTTCTGGGGGAAGGCCCTCGGCCGTCCGGTCGGCCCAGGCGCGGTCGCCGGGGACACGGCGGTCGACGCTACCGGGGCCGACAGCGGCCCCCGGATGATTCTTCACAGTCCCGCCGAGCCCGGGACGGCCAAAAACAGCGTCCATCCGGTCCTGGTGACCGATCATCACGACGAGGAGCTTGAGCGGCTGACCGCCCTGGGCGCCAGGCCGATCAACGAGATCAAGCTCCCGGCTGCGGTGCTCCCACGTGGCGTGGCGGCGGTACGCCAGACCACATTCGCCGACCCGGAGGGCAACGAGTTCGATCTGGTGACATGGCAGCCCGAGTAGTTGCCAAGCCCGGGCGCCAACCGAGACCCCATCGATGATCGTGGATCGGCGGCCACCTCCCCGGTGACCCCCGATCCACGATCACCAAGCTGGCCGGAGGAAGCAGCCATGCATTATCGGTGCTTCGTCTGCCCGGACCCGGGGTAAGCGAGACCCAACCGACGCGCGGCGGACTGGACGACCCCGAGATGCGCAACCGCGCTTTCTGCTAAGTCGACTGGCCGGCGACGTCTGCGGCCTGCGCCACGCCACCGACCCAGGAGGTCCCCGTGCCGCCATTTGCCAGCGAACAATTCCATGCCATCACCAGCGCGAACCCCGAATGTGTCTGGGACGCGCTCACCGCCACCGGCTTGCCTCTGGACTACCTGCACGGGATGACGGTCGACACTGACTGGCAGCCAGGTGCCAGAGTGACCATGGCGCTGAGCGATCAATGGCGCCTCAGCGGCGAGGTCCTGGCCGCCGAGCGGCCCCACCGGCTGTCCTACACGCTCGACGATCCACCCGGGTCACCATCGGTGTACGTCACCTGGGAGCTACGCCGCACGGATGACGGGACGATAATCCGCCTCAACGTTGACGAGCCCGGGCCGCCCGTCGGTAGCACCGAGGACCTCGAAAGCGCCTGGCTTCCCGTGCTCTCCGGCCTGGTCAAGCACCTTGAACAGGGCCCGGCTTCGCCCTCAGACATGACAACGTGAAACGCGAGAGAGAGCGGCCGTCAGCCACGCTAGGTGCGATGGGTTCGCGCCGGCTGGCTCCGGTTCCGGGCCCGCGTCGGACAGGTCCTGGCGGCTGACCCGGATCGGGTTCTCGTCGGTGCCCGCGACCGAGGTTCGACACAAGCGGACCAAACTGCGACTCCGGATCGAGCTGTCTCCGAACCGCGATAACCCGTGCGGCGAGCACGCTAATCCGCTGCCTAGCCAGCCGCCGAGCCCGAGGCGTGCGCAGCGGTCAATGCAGGCTGTCGAGTATCCGGGTCACGGCTTCGTGCTGGCTGGCCGGCAATGTGACGAGGAGCTGCTTGATGCCTTGATAGGGCGGCTCGGCGAGCAGAATGCCGGTCGGCACCATTCCCCTCACTGGCGCGCAAGTGTAAGTGAGCGCGTGCGACGAGATCGGCTGCCAGGAGACGGCCGGACAGAGCGACAGCCTCGCCAGCGAGGAGAGGATTGGCTGGCCGTTCCGGTTATAGACGGAGCTCTCGCCGCCGTCGAGCCGGTACTCAATGGTCTGCGGCATTCCGGGGTACGGCGCGTGGACCGGCCCTGCCGAGAACAGTGCGTCACTCGCTGAGCCACCCCAGTTAGTCAGCGGGAACGCCTCCTGCCAGCTCGACGGCACCAGAAAGCCGTAGGGACCCGGTACGAGCCGCAGTCCATCCACGACCACGGTCGAGCCAGCAGGGCCAGCGTGGCTCGACGACGGCGGCGCGGAGGAGGCATGGGCCGGGCTCGAGGCGTGCGGCGGCGAGTCCGGCGTCGGCGCAACGGATGTCGGGCTCGACGCGTGCGTCGGCCGCGGCGGCGGCGAGTGCGGTGTCGGCGCCGCGGATGTCGCCGGCGGCGCGTGGCGGTGCTCGGAAGCCACGTGCGCGACGGTGACCGTGCCCACGGCGACCGCGGCCACGCAGGCGGCGGCGATCAGCGGAGTGACCCAGGGCGCCCAGCGGCGCGGCTTCGTGACCCGGCGGGGGGCGAACGGCGGCGCCGCTCGACGCGGACCGAGCTCGGCGTCGACCGTCGCGTTGACGAGCTCGCGGATGCGCGTCTCGATGTCGTTCACAGCTGGCCTCCCAGACTGTTACGCAGGGCGGCGATACCTCGGCTGGCCGCCGAGCGGACGCCGCCGGGGGACAGGCCGGTCGCCTCGGCGATCTCGGCGTCGGACAGGTCCGCCAGATACCGAAGGGTGAGTACTTCGCGCTGACGGTCCGGTAACGCCGTCAGCGCGGCCCGCACTTGTTGGTGCTCAGCGTTGAGCAAGGTCGGGTAATCGGCCGGAGCATCGTGTTCCTCACGCGCGAGGGACAGATGCGCGCGGGCGGTGCGGCGCCGGCGCAGTGCCGACCGCGAGGCGTTCACGACGCTCACCCGCAGGTAGCCGACCGCCGCCCGCGGCTCGCGCAGCGATGCCCGCCGGCTGTAGAGCGCCGCGAAGGCGTCCTGCACGACGTCCTCTGCCGCGCCGACGTCGTCGACGAGGCCCTGCGCCAGGCGCAACATCGGCCACCAGTAGTTCTTGTAGGAACGTCGAAGTCGACGCCGACGCGTTCCACGCCAACGATCACCGGCCACCTCCTGGTTGCACATAAGAGACGCGCCCGACGGCGTCTTGTTGCAACCGAGCGTCACAACGTGGCCCCGTGTCACGCTCCGCCGCACGGCCCGCCTGCATCCGTGTAGCACCACCCTGGGAATGGCCGCTCTTCCATATAGGGCAGCCCACAGCGCGCGAATCGGCAGATCAGCGCGTTCCGGTCTGCCCTGCGGACAGTGTGAGCTGACTACAAACGTCACTCGCCGGGGGTGATGCCGGGTATCAAGATCAGATCTAGCCTCCTGGCGCGGGAGGAGGTGGCGTCCTGGGCAGCGCGGAGGGTGGCCACGGTTCGATCATGTTGTGTCGGTTATGTGGAGCGGACCTGCGGCGCCGCTTGACGTCGGGCGCGAGGGATGGGGTGGTGTGTCGGCCCACCGGCCGATCCGGCGACCACCTTCGTCGGGTAGCTCGTCCCGACATCTGCATGCGCGGGGGCGCCTTGACGGGGTCAACGAGGGAGTCAGGGGAAACGAATGTCTGCCCAACCAACACCTGAGATGCCGACACCGCCGGCGACCACGCGCAGTGGTCTGTGCGGGAAACGGCGAAACCCATTCTTGGTTTGGCTTGTCTGGCCGCTGATTACGCTCGGCGTTTATCATCTTGTGTGGTGGTACAAGATAAATCGGGAAGTCCGCGACTATGACCACCGCATTGATGTCTCGCCGGGTGTGGCCGTTCTCGCCCTCGTCCCCGGTTTCATCATCATTTTTCCGCCGTATGTTTCCATTTGGAAGACGGGTGATCGAATCCGGCTTGCGCAGACGGCGGCTAACTTGTCCGATCGATGCAATCCCTGGATCGGCTTGATCCTTTCTTTCATATTCGGGCTGCACTCGCTTTATTACCAGGTGGCGCTCAACAGCCTTTGGGAGTCATACGGCACACCGGCGAAGGGAACGCCGCTACCGCTGCGCGCATAGCTCGCGAGCGCGTCCGGTTGCGTCGTCTGAAGCGTGCCCCACCACCTAGCCACATCGGTCGGCTGGGTAAACGCGCGGATAGCTGCTCGCGTGGTGCTCCCAGCACGCAGTTCAGGAACGGGCGAACGGTCGCTTTCCTCTAGTGCCTAAGGGGAGCGTCGAAAGCTCGAGTTCGATCAGCCAGAGCGGATGCCCGGGAGGGAGCTCAGCTGGACGAGTAGAGCGCGGTACTGATCGCAGCAATGTGTTCGGCGTCGGTGCCGCAGCAGCCGCCGACTACCGCGAGTCGGGGCAGCACGCCAGACAGCCGCACATAGTCGGCAGCGAGTGCCGGAATGTCACCGCGGTCGAGATCGGGCGCCTCGTCGAGTTCGGCGTGGCTCAACGCGGAGGCATTAGCCCGGATCTCGCCCACTCGCGACAGCCACGCCTCTCCCGGGGCGAGTTCATCGATGAAGTGTGAGGGGTGGGCGCAGTTGATCCCGTAGTAAGTGGGGTAACCCTCGGTGAGCTCATCGACGGCGGCGATTGCGTCCTGCAGCCGCATCCCAGTGGGCAAGCGCCCATCGGTCTCGACGGTGAATGAGAGGCCGACTGGTATCGCGGCGTCCCGCGCTGCGAGCGCCACGCCCAGCGCCTCCTCGACGTAGTTCATCGTGAGGGCGGACACCATCTCCACACCCTCGTCGGCAAGGACATCGATCTGTGGAGCGTGGTATCGGCGCGCAGCATCGGAAGTCATTGCCCCACTGGCGACGTAGCCGTCGCCAGCCGGACCGACACACCCGGATACGACCGCAGCTGGCGCGCCTTTGTCCTGTGTCTTGGCCGTCGCCATCCTCACCATCGCCACGCCGTCGCGGTTCAGCTCAGCGAGGTCGCTGACGGAGTGCCCCAATAGGTCGCCCCAGTGGGAACTGGCCCGCCAGGTCGGCGCCTGCAGCACGATCCCTCTTCCGTCGCTAGCGGCGATTGCGAGATATGAGTCGTAGTAGCGCTGCAGCGCCTCACGTCCACGCTCACTACGCAGCAGCGGATAGCAGGCGAACTGCTGCAGCTCGAAGCCGTCGATGAACATCAGTGTCGTCTCGATGCCGCCGTCAGTGAGAAAGATCCTGCCCGCCAGCTGCGGCAGATCATGTTGATTCAATTCGGATCACCACCGTCGTCTGCTGGTAGAAGGGAGGCCAAGCGGGATCGACAACCAGCCACAGTCACGACCGGCTTGACTGTGACCGCGACGATACGGCCTTGTAAGAGTGGTGGTGCCTACATGCAGGTAGCAGGAATCGGTAAGGTGGGCCAGCTCGTCGACGTGCTGCAGGTGCCTGACCCTCGACCGCTCGAAGCTGACGAGGTGTTGATCGCAGTGAAGGCTGCGGGCATCGGCAACTGGGACGAGATCGTGCGAACCGGCGGCTGGGACGTGGGCCGCACTCCTCCGATGGCGCTCGGCGTCGAAGCCGCTGGTGTCATCACCGACATCGGCACGGACATCGAGCACTTCGCGCCCGGCGATGAGGTGCTGTGCCACCCACTTCCGCTGCGTCACCAAGGCACCTGGGCGCCGCTGCTCATCGCACCCGCGTCGTCGCTCGCGCGCAAACCCGCCGCAGCTACCTGGGAGGCCGCGGGTGCACTCCCCGTGCCTGCGCTCACGGCCGATCAAGTGTTGACCGAGGCGCTCTCGCTCAATGCCGGCGAGACGGTGCTCGTGCACGGTGCCGGAGGCGTCACGGGCGGCCTGCTGGTCCAACTCGCTGCTGCGCGTGGCGCGAAGGTGATCGCGACATCTAGCCTGGCCAGCGCGGCCCGCGTGCGTGATCTCGGTGCGGACGAAGTCTTCGACTACCGCGATCCGGCATGGCCAGATGAGGTGCGCCGAGCCACGGCAGGAGTGGGCGTCGCGGCTGCAGCCAACGCCGCACTCGGTGGTGCGGCGGTGGCGCTGACAACGGTCGCCACCGACGGCCGGCTCGCCACGATCACCTCCGACCCACCCCAGCCGCAGCGCGGCATCCAGGTGTCTAGCGTCTACGTTCGACCTGACGCCGCACGACTCGAGCATCTCGCGCAGCTGCTCGGCTCCGGTCAGCTGACGGTGACAATCGCGCGACGATCTGGCCTGAATGGGGCCGGCGCGGGACTGGCCGCAGTGACTGCCGGTCAGGTTGCGGGAGCGGCGGTCGTGATTCCCTGAGCGCCCGACCGCGTTTGAGGGCGCATATTTGCTCAGACGCCGAGGCTTCGGCCGCCGTCGACAACGATGCGTTGTCCGGTGATAAAGGCGGCTCGCTCGGACGCCAGGAAGCTCACGGCATGGGCAATCTCGTCGGGCGTGCCCATGCGGCCGGCAGGTACCGAGGCGATATAGGCGTCTTTGACCTCGGCGGAAACGTCGGCGTGGCGTTCGACGGGGACGAAGCCGGGCGCGACGGTGTTCACGGTGATGCCAAAGGGGGCAAGCTCGCTGGCCCAGCTGCGGGCCAAGCCGATCTGCGCGCTCTTCGCCGTGGCGTAGGCCGACCTGCCCGGTGGTGGCCGATGGGCGACCTCCGAGTCGATGTGGATGATGCGACCGAAGCGCCTGGCCTGCATTCCGGGGACGACCGCACGGGCGAGCAGCACCGGGCTCTTGACGAAGAAGGCGAGCTGAGCGAGATGGTCGTCCCACGTCACGTCGATCAGCGGGGCTTCCGGCTGCGGGCCGGTCGCGTTAAGCACCAGCACATCGACCGGACCCAGC
>DATFRC010000290.1:0-12394 GCA_035263725.1 Jatrophihabitantaceae bacterium
CCAGCCGCACCAGATTCGCCGGCGTGAAGAACGCGCCCGGCGGTACGACTCCGGAGATCACGCCGAGGAACCGGGATGCCGCCTCCCGGTCCTCGGCAAGCGCCGCGAACAGCTGACGATCGGCCGCAGTCTGCACCGGGAACGACGCCAGGCGCACCGTCATGTCGTACATGGGCTTGGTCTCCCGGTCGCGTGCCTTGGCGTAACCGGCGAGCGCCTTGCGGAGCGGTCTGGTGCCGCCAAGTCCGTCGGCCACCGCGTCCGCGAGCAGGTCGGCGTCGCGCAACGCGTGCCCGATGCCCTGGCCGGTGATCGAGTCCATCACCAGGCCGGCGTCACCGGCGAGCGCCCAGCCGGGCCCGTACGGCCTCCGGAACGCGTTCGGCAGATCGACGGTGCCGCGTAGTGGCCCGACGTGCTGGCCGGCGCGGACCCGCTCGCCCAGGGATCCCGCAGCGTCCAGCGTGGCCAGCACGTTGGCCAGCGGGTCGCGGCGGAACCTGTCGAACTCGGCGAGTGGCCAGCCGATATACGTGATGGTGAGCCCGTCGTTGGTGGGAAACGCTCCGGCGAGGCGCCGGTCCGAGGAGTACAGTTCGACTGTATTAAGCGGGACGTCCTGCCAGTACGTATAGAACGCGAGTGAACGCGTCGCGAGCTCGTGATACGTCCGCGCCTTAGTGGTGCGCGCGACGATCGAGTGCTTTCCGTCGGCTCCGATGACAATGCGCGCGTGCTCCGTCGCTGCAGGGGAGCCCTTCGCGTGGCAGCGGATTCCGATCACCCTGCCGTCAGCGGTGAGTACGTCGTCGACGATCGTGTTCTCGCGAACCTCCGCTCCGGCAGCGCGTGCGGCGTCGACCAGCAGCGCGTCGAGCAGCGTGCGGCGCGGGCTGTACAACGCTTCGGCGCCCGGGTAGGCGCCGCGCAGCACGGCGTCACCAGCACGGAAGCGCACCTCGCGGGCAGGCGGCGTGCCAGCACTTTCGAGCGCGTCGAGCAGCCCCCAGCGCCGCAGCCGTGCCGCGCCGGGTGGCTGCAGCTGGTGGCTGGACAGCGTGTCGCTCGGGAACTTCGCCCGGTCGACGACGAGCACGCGAAGTCCCTTACGGGCCAGCAGCATCGCGGTGGACGCTCCGGCGACACGGGCGCCCACGATGATCGCGTCAAAGCTCATGATCGGTTCCCCCTTGTGTCGCCAGCCGGACGACGTGGACGAGCGCGTCGATCCGATCGAGGAATCTGCCGTCGCGAAGCTGCTCGCTGATGGCCTGCGCGCCGACGAACCCACCGACGGCGACCTGAGCGAGCATCGCCGGATCGAGGTCGCCGCGCACGGCTCCCTCCGCCTGCGCCGCGGCGAAGTGCTGGGTGACGGTGTCCAGCCAGGCGCGGATCGAGGCGCAGACCTCGTCGCGGAGGTCCGGGTCCCGCGCGAGTTCCTCGACGAGCTTGCTCAGTGCGGCGGGTCCCTCGCCCTGCTTGGCGTAGCGGGCGATGAGCCGCGGTGCCGCAAACAGCCGGTCGACGGCCGTGTCGTACTCGCTGATTTCCGCGTCGATCCGGCTGATCCACCGCTGCTGGTGGTCAGCGACAACGGCGAGGGCGAGCGCCTGCTTGGACGGGAAGTGGAAGTAGAAGCCGCCCTTGGTCAGCCCGGATGCCTCGATGATCTGGTTGAGCGAGGCGGCCGCGTAGCCGTCGCGGGCGAAGACCGGGAGAGCCGCATCGAGAATGGCGCGCCGCGCCCGTTCGCCCCGCTCGCTGCTTCGTGCGCCGGCCCGCTGCCGGGTCTGCGTCGCCATGAGCGAACGCTACAAACCAACCGGTCGGTTTGTCAATGCGATAAGGGGTCTGGGCTGAGACCTGCCCAAGGAACTGGGAGACTGGCTCTCGTGTCGGTTTCGGAGGAGCTGTTCGAGCGTGCCCAGCGGGTGATCCCCGGCGGGGTGAACTCGCCGGTGCGGGCGTTTCGGGCAGTCGGCGGCACACCGCGCTTCATGGCGCGCGGACACGGCCCGTACCTGGTCGACGCGGACGGGCGGGAGTACGTCGACCTCGTCGCCTCGTGGGGGCCGATGATCCTGGGCCACGCCCACCCAGCGGTCGTCGCGGCGACGCAAGCCGCGGCGGCGGACGGGTTGTCGTTCGGCACGCCCACCGCAGGCGAAGTCGAACTGGCCGAGGAAATCATCGGACGGGTCGGCCCCGTCGAGCAGGTGCGGCTGGTCAACTCGGGCACCGAGGCGACGATGAGCGCGATCCGCCTGGCGCGGGGCGTCACCGGCCGGCATCGCGTCGTCAAGTTCGCCGGCTGCTACCACGGGCACGTCGACGCGCTATTGGCGGCGGCGGGCTCGGGGGTGGCCACGTTCGGGCTGCCGGACACGCCTGGCGTCACCGGCACGCAGACCGCCGAGACGATCGTGCTGCCCTACAACGACCGGGCCGCGGTGTCGTGGGCTTTCGAGCAATTCGGCGCCGACATCGCCTGCGTGATCACCGAGGCGGCGCCCGGCAACATGGGCGTCGTGCCGCCGGAGCCCGGCTTCAACGCGCGGCTGCGCGAGGTGACCGCGGCCCACGGCTCCTTGCTGATCATGGACGAGGTGATGACCGGGTTCCGCGTCTCGCCGGCCGGTTGGTACGGCCTCGATCCGGTCGACGCGGACCTGTTCACGTTCGGCAAGGTCATGAGTGGCGGGTTGCCCGCTGCAGCGTTCGGCGGCTCGACAGCGGTGATGGCGGCGCTCGCTCCGGTCGGGCCCGTCTATCAAGCCGGGACGCTGTCGGGTAATCCGGTGGCCGTCGCGGCCGGGCTCACTACGTTGCGCCACTGCACACCGGACGTGTACGCGCGCCTCGACGCAACGGCGGCCACCATCGGCAGCTTGGCGTCCGACGCCCTTACGGGTGCCGGGGTGCCGCATCGCATCCAGCACGCCGGCAACCTGTTCTCGGTGTTCTTCTCGGACGTGCCGGTGACCGACTTCGCGCTGGCACAGGCGGCCCAGACATACCGGTACCGGGCGTTCTTCCACGCAATGCTCGATGCCGGCGTGTACTTGCCGCCGAGCGCGTTCGAGGCGTGGTTCGTGACTGCCGCACACGACGAGGCGGCGCTCGACCGGATCGCGGCGGCCCTACCGGCGGCGGCGAAGGCGGCCGCAGAGGCGGCCCCGTGACCGAAATGCGGGTGGTGCACCTGGTGCGGCACGGGGAGGTCTACAACCCGGACGCGGTGCTCTACGGGCGGCTGCCCGGATTTGGGTTGTCGCAGCGCGGCATCGAACAGGCCGAGCTGGCCGCTCGATTCTTGGCGGAGCGTGACATCGGCTACATCGTCTCGTCCCCGCTCGAGCGCGCGCAGCAGACCGCCCAACCGCTGGCCCGCAAGCTCGGTCTGCCGGTCGCGATCGACGAGCGGCTCATCGAGGCGGGCAACTACCTCGAGGGCAAGCAGGTCGTTGACGCGCAGGGGCTGCTCACTGACCCGTCCAACTGGAAGTACTTGCGCAACCCGCTCCGGCCGTCCTGGGGCGAGCCGTATCTCGAGATCGCCCAGCGGGTGCTCGCCGCTACCCGCGATGCCCGCGACGCGGCGGACGGCCACGACGCCGTGTGTGTCAGCCACCAGCTGCCGATCTGGGTGGCCCGCAGGTACGTAGAGGGCAAGCGCCTGTTTCACGACCCTCGGCGGCGCCAGTGCGCACTTGGCTCGGTGACGTCGTTCACGTTCGTCGGCGACGTGGTGGTTCGCGTCGACTACGTCGAACCGGCCGGCTCGACAAGCGGAGTTGCCGGAGCCTGATCGGGCAACCCCAGCGTCGGGCGTTCCAGGTTCGTCTTGCACACTGTCTGTTGATGAAGCGCCTGTTCGTTCTTCTCGTCGGCGCGCTCGTTCTGGCGGCCTGCTCCGGGGGGAAGGACGCCGTCGACCAGGGCGCCGGCGGGCAGTTCCGGTACCACGACGTCACGGCCCGGGGGAAGACGATCCCGGTCGCCGATCGCCGGACGGTCGGCAATGTGAGCGGTGAGCTACTTGGCGGCGGGATGTTCAGCCTCGCCGCGCAGAAGGGCAAGGTCGTCGTCCTCAACTTCTGGGGCTCCTGGTGCGGGCCGTGTCAGATCGAGAGCCCCCAGTTCGATTCGCTCTACCGCCAGGTCAAGTCCCAGGGCATCCAGTTCGTCGGCCTGGACGTCAAGGAAACGACTCAGAGCAAGCCCGACGCGTTCATCAGGGACAACCACATCACCTACCCGAACGTCTGGGATCCCAAGGCGAAGAGCGCGATCCAGCTGGGCAAGGTGCCCATGGTCGGCCTGCCCTGGACCGTTGTTGTCGACAAGGACCAGCGAGTCGCCGCTGTATACAGCGGTCCTGTATTGCCGGCCGACTTGCATCCGGTGCTGAACTCCCTGATCGCTGAGCCGTGACTAGCGTCCTCGCCAGCGGCTTCTCCAACACCGTCACCGACGGGTCACTGGTTGCTGCCGCCGGGGTCGCCGCATTGGTCGGGCTGATCGGGTTCCTGTCGCCGTGCGTGCTGCCGCTAGTGCCGGGTTACCTGTCCTATGTGGCGGGGCTTTCCGGCGAGCGTGAGCGGCGTCCGGGCCGTGTCGTGGCCGGGGCGCTGCTGTTCGTGCTGGGCTTTACCGCGATCTTCGTCGCGGAGGGTGCGCTGTTCGGCAGCTTCGGCGAGTTGCTGCGCGACCACACCGTCACGATCGAACGCATCTTCGGGGTGCTGACGATCCTGCTCGGGCTTGTGTTTCTCGGCCAGATCCCGTTCCTGCAAAGGGAATACCGCTTCCATCAGTTGCCTCGGGCAGGCCTGGTCGGTGCGCCGCTGCTCGGCGTCGCGTTCGGCGTCGGCTGGCTGCCCTGCCTCACGCCGACGCTGGGCGCCGTCACCGGGCTCGCGTACAGCGAGTCGACGGCGGCACGCGGCGCGGTGTTAATGGTTTTCTATTGCCTCGGCCTGGGCATCCCGTTTCTGCTGGTGGCGGCCGGCCTCGGCTGGGTGTCCAGCGCACTGGGGTTCGTGCGGCGGCACGGCCGAGTGGTGAGTCAGGTCGGCGGCGTCGTCCTCATCGCGATCGGTGTGCTGCTCGTCACGGGCACCTGGGACACCTGGATGATCCAGCTGCGCGACGTCTTCAACCGGCACCCCGGCGTGGGGGCCAATCTATGAGGGCCCAAGCAACGAGATATGTGCGGCTCGCGTGGCGGCGGCTCATCAGCATGCGTACGGCGCTGGTGTTGCTCTTCCTGCTCGCGCTCGCCTCCGTCCCAGGCTCGCTGCTGCCGCAACGTCCACTCAACCCCGCCAAGGTCGATGCCTACCTGCGCACGCACGGAGGGTGGGGCCGCTTCCTCGACCGCATCGGCATGTTCGACGTGTTCGGCGCGGCCTGGTTCGCCGCGATCTACCTGCTGCTGTTCGTGTCGCTGGCCGGCTGTCTGGTGCCGCGTATCCGGCAGCATGCCCGCGCTGTGGCCCGCAAGCCGCTGCCTGCGCCGAAGAACCTCGACCGGCTGCCTGAGTCGGGCGGCTTCGCGTCGGGTGACACGCCCGCCGCCTACGCGCGCGCCGCGCGGGCCGTGCTGGGCCGGCGCTGGCGCATCGTGCAGCGCGACGAACCGGACGGTGTCGTAACGCTGTCCGCGGAGAAGGGCTACACCCGCGAGACGGGCAACCTGCTGTTCCACGTCGCGCTGCTGACGGCACTCGTGCTCATCGCGGTGGGACGCCTCTTCAGCTACCAAGGGTCGGTGATCGTCCAGCAGGGACAGGGCTTTTGCAACTCCCCGACCGCGTACGACTCGTGGCGTCCGGGTCGGATGGCTGCCGACGGCCGGATCGGCCCGGCGCCGTTCTGCATCGACTCACTCAACCAGTTCACCGCCACGTACCTCACGGACGGGGAGCCGTCGAAGTTCTCGGCGGACGTGACGTACTCGAAGGTATTGCCGGACGGTACGGACGGACCGGCAATTCACCACACGATCACCGTCAACCACCCGCTGCGGCTAGAGGGCGACCGCGTATACCTGATCAACCACGGCTTCGCGCCGAAGGTCACGGTGCGCATGCCCGACGGCTCCGTGCAGCAGGACCAAGCGACGTTCCTGCCGACCGACCCGAGCACCTTCCTCTCCGACGGGGCGTTCCAAGAGCAGGGGCCGCAGGGCGCCGGCAAGGACGTCGGCATCGAGGGGTTCTTCGCACCCACGCCCGCCGTCGGCAACGACGGCGGGGTGACATCGGCGTCGCCCCAGGTCGATAACCCGGTACTTGGCATCTTCGTATACGAGGGCACCCTGAACCCCAACGGGTTGCCTCAATCGGTGTATTCGCTGAACAAGGCCGAGTTGCACCGCATCGGGCAGGCCAACCTGCGGATCGGGCAGACCGCCCGGATGCCGAACGGCATCGCCGTGACGTTCGACGGCTGGGTGCCCTGGGTAAGTCTGCAGGTGTCGCATGACCCGACGCAGGGCTACCTGCTGATCGTCGCGGTGACCGCAGTGGTCGGGCTGATCGGGTCTCTGGCCGTGCGCCGCCGCCGGTTGTGGCTGCGGATCACCCCGGCGCCTGCTGGGAAACCCGACTCGCCTACGGTTGTGGCCGTGGGCGGGCTGGCCCGCAGCGATACAGGCAACTTCACCACGGAGTTCGCCGGCGTGCTGTCCCGGCTGCGCGACGCCGCGACGCTGATCGAACCGGCGCTGGTCGGCGCAGGGAAGGAGTGACGGTGGCGGTCAACACGGGGCTGGCGCACCTGTCCGACGCACTGTTCACCACAGCGATCGCCACGTACTCCCTCGCGATGGCGTGCTACACCGCCGAGTACGCGTTCGGCCGCCGCGGCCGGGTCGCGGCCACGTCGCGGGCTGAGGCGCGGGTGCTCGTCGGGGCGGGCGGGCCATCCGTCGAGCAACCGGTCGCCGAGGCGCCGGCTCGGCGCAGCAGCACCCGGCGCGCGGCCGGGGAGCGGCTGGGACGGCTCGCGGTCGTTCTCACCGTCTTGGGCGCCGCGATCCACCTTGGCTCCATAGCGCTGCGCGGTGTCGCCGCCGATCGGGTGCCGTGGGGCAACATGTACGAGTTCTCCTCCGTGGCAGGCGTCATCGCGATACTCGCGTTCCTTGGCGCATTGTGGCGCGCCCCGCAGATCCGCTATATCGGCGTGTTCGTGATGCTGCCCGTGATCTTGCTGATGTTCCTGGCGGGCACGGTGCTCTACGCCAAGGACGCTCCGCTCGTACCGGCGCTTCAGTCGTACTGGCTCGCGATACACGTCACGGCGGCCGCGGGTTCCGAAGGCATTCTGATCACCAGCGCGGTGTTCACGGTGCTGTTCCTGATCCGGCAACGCTACGACGCGGTGACGGCTGGGGCCGGTCGGCTGCGCTTCCCGGTGACGCTCGGCGCGCGGCTGCCCGCGCCGGAGACCCTCGACAAGGTCGCATACCGCACTGTGGCCTTCGCGTTCCCGATCTACACGTTCGGCGTCATCGCCGGCGCGATCTGGGCCGAGGCGGCGTGGGGGCGGTACTGGGGCTGGGATCCCAAGGAGACGTGGGCGTTCATCGCCTGGGTCATCTATGCCGCCTACCTGCATGCCCGGGCGACGGCCGGTTGGAAGGGCCGCTCGGCCGCCTGGATCAACCTGCTCGGTTTCGGCGCGATGACGTTCAACTTCTTCGTGGTGAACATCGTCATCTCCGGGCTGCACTCCTATGCCGGGTTGAACTGATCCCCGCCTCGCCCCGTCCATCACACCCCGTCCGGTCCCACCCCGTCCGGTCCCACCCCGCCGTGATCTTGGACTTGTGGTCGAATAGCGACCACAAGTCCAAGATCACGGGGTCCTGTCTGACGGGGCGCTGTGTCGAGACCCGTGGCTTAGGCGTCCGAGGTCCTAGCGATGGTGGCGCTGGCACGGCGGACGGCGCGCACCGGTCCTTCCGGCAGCACGTCAGACAGGAAGTCGTAGCCGTGGGCGAACACGCCGGCGGCCCGCGACCCGGACCGAGCACGCTCCTGGGTGGCGGACAACCAGTCGGCGAGATCGCCCCAGCCCGGCGCGGCGAGGGATCCGCCCACTTGCTGCACGGAGAGCGCCGCGCACAGGTTCGCGAACGCGAGCCGGTGCCGCAGCGGCCACTCGCGCAACGTCCCGAGGATGAACGCCGCGTCGAACACGTCACCCGCGCCGGTGGCATCCACCTGGTTGACCGGCAGCGACGGCACCCACTCCTCCTCGCCCGTCGTGGAGTCGATGGCGATGGAGCCCTGCCCGCCACACGTCACGACGGCGACGGGCACCGCATCGGCGAGGCGCAGCAGCGCCGCGCGCGGATCGGACGTTCGGGTGTACGCCATCGCTTCGTCACTATTCGGCATGAACGCGTAGAAGTTGCCGAGCTGCTCGAGCAGGGCGGCCGACCACTGCTCGCTCGGGTCCCAGCCGACATCGCCGAACAGCCGCACCCCGTGCGCTTGGGCCTTGGCCACCCACCCCTCGGACCCGTCGCCCAGATGCGCCACCGCAGCGGCCGCCTCCGGCGGGTCGCCCACCATCTCGCTCGGCGGCATCGGCAACGGGTGGCTGTGCGTGACCATGGCGCGATCGCGCTGGACTGCCAGCGACACGGTGACCGGGGAGTGCCAGTCGACGAAGCGCCGCGACCGGGACAAGTCGACGCCTTCCTGCTCCGACAGCGTGCGCCACAGGAAATCGCCGTACAGGTCGTCGCCGAATCCGGCGGCCAGGCTGGTGCGCAGCCCGAGCCGGCTCGCGGCGACCGCCAGGTTGGCGATCCCGCCGGGGCAGGTACCCATGCCCTCGGCCATGACTTCGGTGCCCCGCTCGAGCGGACCGGCGAGGCCCGTGAGCACCACGTCGACGAACACGGTGCCCTGGAGGAAGACGTCGAATTCCATGGAGAAGGTTTACTCTCTGAGCGCGCCGGTGAGCATCTGGCGCTTGTGGGAGTCTCAGGCATGACGGCTGCGGCCGCGGCATGAAGCTGGCGGTCCTGGGCGGTGGCGGGTTTCGCGTCCCCCAGGTGTACGGGGCGCTACTCGGCGACTCGCTGATCGACGAGGTCACGCTGTACGACCCGGCGCCGGGCCGGCTCGCCGTCATGCAGACCGTGCTGGCCCAGCAGGCCGACGGCGTTGCCAACGCTCCGCGTGTGACGTGCACAGCTGACCTGGACGGTGCGCTCGAAGGGGCAGGCTTCGTGTTCTCTGCGATTCGGGTCGGCGGGCTGGCCGCACGCACCCGCGACGAGCGCGTGGCGTTGGGCCTCGGCGTGCTGGGTCAGGAGACGACCGGCCCCGGCGGCATCGCGTTCGGGCTGCGCACGATCCCGGTCGCGATGCGGGTGGCCGCACGGGTTGCGGACATCGCGCCGGACGCGTACGTCGTCAACTTCACCAACCCGGCAGGGATGATCACCGAGGCGATGCAGCGCGTGCTCGGCGATCGGGTCGTCGGTGTCTGCGATACACCGTCCGGGCTGGTGCGCGGGGTGGCCCGCGCGGTCGGCCACGACGAAGTCGAGCCTGACTACGTAGGGCTCAATCACCTGGGTTGGTTGCGGCGCGCATTCGTCGACGGGCGCGACGTGCTGCCGGAGCTGCTCGCCTCCGACGATCGGCTGGCCACCCTGGAGGAGTCGGCGATCTTCGGTGTGCCGTGGCTGCGCACCCTGGGATACATCCCCAACGAATACCTCTACTACTACTACTTCACCCGCGACGCGATCCGCTCGATCGGGTCGGGTGAAGCGACCCGAGGGGAGTTCCTGTTGCGCCAGCAGCAGGACTTCTATGCCGCCGCGGCCCGCGCGCCGGCCGAGGCGCTTGCCCTGTGGCGTCGTGCCGTCGACGAACGCAGCGCGCTGTACATGGCGGAGGCGAAAGGCGCAGCCGCGTCGGCGACGCACGGCGGAGGGTACGAGCAGGTTGCCCTGGCAGTGATGGCCGCCATCGCCGGGGGCGAGCCGGCGACGATCATCCTCAACGTCCGTAACGGCGCGGCGCTGCCGGGCCTTGATGCCGCCGCCGTCGTCGAGGTACCCACACTCGTCGACAGGCTCGGCGTGCACCCGGTGGCCACATCGGCCCCGGACCTGCACCAGCTCGGGTTGATGCAGCAGGTGAAGGCTGTCGAGCGGTTCACGATCGAGGCGGCGCTGACCGGGTCGCCTGATGCGGCGCTCAGGGCGTTCGCGCTGCACCCTCTGGTCGACTCGGTGTCGACGGCTCGCGAACTGCTGCAGGGCTACGTGAGCGCCATCCCCGAGCTGGCCACCGTCCTCGCCCACCCCAACTTCTTAGGCGGGGCGTAAGCGCAGCGCCAGGGCAGGGCAGAGCGCGACGGCGCGCCGCGCCGCGCGCGTGTCGTCGACCGTCCGCGCGAGGATCGGAAATCCCCACTCGTCGCGGGCGATCTGTCGAGAAAGCAGCTCGGCACACAGCCCGTGCCCGTCGCAGCGCGTCCAGTCGATCTCGAGGCGGCTCATACCGGCACCGCCAGTTGGCCGCGTACGGGCCGCCCGCAGCCACCCGCCGTACGGTGGCGTACGGTCTCCTCGCGCAGGACGTGCAGCCCGGACATGACGAACCGGACCGCGCCGTCCGGGTGGTGACACGCGCCACGTCCGTTGACGAGCTGCGCATGGTGGAACGCGGCCGCCTCGTCGTTCCCGGCCGCGATGCCGGCCACGTCGCGTGCGAGCGCCGGCAGGCCGAACCGGCACGGTCCGCAACGCCGCGTCGACTGCGCCGCGAGCCACGCAGCGACGCGCGCCAGCTCGCCGAGCGCGCAGGTGCTGCTGTCCAAGACGCTGATCACACCCGCGCCAAGGCCAGTGGCGTGGCTTAGCTGGAGGTCCGGCCGCAGCCGCTGCCAAGTGCCGTGGTAGCCGCCAATCACCACCGCCTGCGGCGGCGCCGCGCCTGCCGCGCTCAAGACGATGCCCAGGGGCGTGCCGAGAGGGACCTCGACGACGCCGGGCCGCTCGACCGCCCCGCCCACGGTGAGCAGCGTGGTGCCCGGTTCGGCGTGCGTGCCGGATTCGCGGAAGCGGCGCGGGCCCAGGCGCAGGGCTACCGCGATGTGTGCGAACGTCTCGACGTTCGACAAGAGCGTGTCGTGCTGGGTGAGGTGAACGCGCCGGCCGGGTGGCACCGCCGCGCCGCCGTGCAACCCGCGCCATAGCGCGCGGGCCTCGCCGCCGATGAAGGTCCCGTGCACCTGCTCGACGCGCACCAGACCGCAATCGCGGCGCTCACCGATCGCGCGATGAACTGCGACCGCCGCGGACTGGTCGTGTACCGCGACCGTCACCTGCCGCGCGCCAATCGCCGCCGCCACGGCCAGTGCGCCGTCGAGGACGAGGTGCGGGGCACGTCGCAGGAGCGTCCGGTCCTTGAAGCTGGCCGGCTCGCTCTCGCTACCGTTGACGATCACTACGCCGTGACCCTGCGGCATGGCACGCAGCTTCGCCGCGAACGGGAAGCCGGCGCCGCCTCGTCCGGTCAGGGCGATGTCCTCGAGCAGAGCGGTCAGCCTGAGACGGTCTGGGTACGGCAGCGGTCCGTGCAGGGCGAGGTGCGCCGCGTGGTCGATCGCTGCGTACCGGTCGAGGCCGGCGAGCAGGCGCGGGGCGCCGATCGTCCAGGTCCCGGTCGGTACCGATGCCAGGGTTGCCGTCATCGCATGGCTCCCAGCAGCACGCCGCGGCGCACCTGCCCGCCGAGCCGCACCGCTACCGAGCCGAGCACCGCGAGCAGGCAGAGCACCCAGAGCGTGCGCACCCACGGCAACCCTGCGTCGGTGCCGGCGTAGAGACCGTGCAGCATGGCAAGTCCCCATGCCCCGTACGCCAGCGTATGCACGTATCGCCAGGCACGGGCGGCACGCGCGGACGCGGCCAGACGGCCCCGTGCCAGGCCCAGTGCGGCCACGAGCAGCAGCGTGTATGCGGCAAGCGAGCCGAGCGCCACCGCGTTCGGACGGTACGCCGACGCGAACGGCACGAGCGCTCCGTACGCGCCGACGCCGGCCTTCCGGTCGGCGAGGATAGTCCCGACGTGCAGCACGATCAGCCCTATGCCGAGCCCCGCGGCGGCGCGGTGCGTGTACTGCGCGACCACGCGGGTCGCCGCCGAGCGGAGTTTGACCGAGGTCAGTGCGCCAAGTGACGTCGAGAGCGTGAGCACGATCAGCGCGGCCAGGCCGGCGCCCCGCGCCGTGTACCAGAGCGTCATGACGCCGCTGCCAGATGCGTGATGGGCGGCCAGCCCGGCGTCGTGTGCACCTCGCCGTCCACACCGACCAGGCGGGCGGAAAGACGGCGTGCGGTGAGCCA